>NZ_LNFY01000011.1 GCF_011057685.1 Thermotoga sp. Ku-13t
CTGCCCCACAACCATCGCCGTCTGTTCAACTTTGTCCCTCGCACGCTTTATCATCTCAACTATGTTCTTTATCGCCCTCTCTCCTTCTTTCGCAGCTTCGTTCACCTGATTGGATCTTTCAGAAAGCATCTGGGCAGCTTTCGATACGTTCTGTGCACTCGCTGCTACTTCTTCTATGCCACTGGTGGCTTCTTCTATCGAAGCAGATGCGTTCTGGGCAGATCTGTTGACTTCTTCCATCTGCGATGCAAGCTCTTCTGAGGAAGCGCTCAATTCCTGTGCAGTGCTTGCAAGGCTTTGAGCTGAATCGTTAACCTGCGTGGAAGATTCGTTTATGATCTTCATGGATTCTTTCAGCGTATCTGCCATCTGATTGAGTGCCTGAGCCATCTGTGCAACTTCGTCTTTGCCTTTCGCTTCGAATCTGACCGTGAGGTCTCCTTTGCCAAATTCGAGCACTTTCTGCGAAAGATGTTTGATGGGATTTGAGAGAGATCTACTGAAGAGTAGCATTACAACGATAATGGCTGCAATGGCCACAATCCCAACGATGGACAAACTGATAAATCTCGCCATGAAGGTATTGTGGATATCGTCTATATATACTCCACTGCCTATGATCCAACCCCAAGGTTGAAACTTTTTCACGAAAGACAGCTTAGGATAGCTTTCCTGAGTCAGGGTACCATCGGGTTTGGGTTTCGGCCAGAGGTACTGAACGAATCCACCGTTCACGTCGGCGTTTGCAACCTCAACCATCGCTTGGAAAAGGTTTTTCTTTCCATCTGTTTTGGTAACTTTTCCACTTAGAGTCTCCATTAGCGTGGCGCAATTGTATTTCTGGTCGCTGAGGACTTGGCCATCCAAAGCCGGGTTGGTCGCATGCATGATCATCTTGGGATATGGAAGTGTGTCATCGTTTATCCAGAAATATTCAACAGTTTCATACCTCAAAGCTTTCACGGCTTTTTTCGCGGCTTCCTTTGCCTCAGACTCACTCATGGTGCCAGTACTCACGAGGTTGTAATAGTAGTTAACAATGGAGTAAGCCGTTTCCACAACGTGCTTCTGCTTCATTTTCCTCTCTGTGTAAATGGTGTCCCGAACGACAAAAGCCGAAAAGATTATCAGAAAACTCAAGGGTGCGGCTAGAACTGGTAAAGTCCACAACAACTGTTTGCCTCTGATGCTTCTCAATGCGATCACCTCCTGCTGGAAATGGTAACATAAAACATCATGGTTTATATAGCAAAAAAACTTTTAATACACTTTGAAAATCTTTCTACCACACGTTTGGTAGAATAACGCAGAAAGGAGTGATAAACGTGGTGCTCGAAGTACGAGATCTCAAGAAGAGCTTCGGACCTATCCAAGCACTCAAAGGTGTCACTTTCGAAGTTCAACAAGGAGAGATCTTCGGCCTTATAGGTCCCAACGGTGCAGGGAAGACTACGACCTTGAGGATCGTCTCGACCCTGCTCAAGCCAGACGCAGGCAGCGTGAAGGTTTTCGGCCGCGACGTGCTGAGAGAGCCACAGGAAGTTCGAAAGCTGATCAGCTACCTGCCAGAAGACGCAGGTGCGTACAGAGAACTGATGGGGCTGGAATATCTGAAATTCGTGGCACGTTTTTTCGCCAGGACTGAAGAGGAATTTCGAAAGATGGTAGACAAAGGTACCCAAATCGCAAACCTTGGTGACAGGCTGCGTTCGAAGGTGTCGACTTACAGCAAGGGCATGACACGAAGACTTTTGATCGCTCGAGCCTTGATGGTGAATCCGAAGCTCGCCATCCTCGATGAGCCCACCTCTGGCCTGGACGTGCTGAACGCAAGAGAGATGAGAAACATCATAAAGGATTTCGTCAAAGGAGGGGGAACTGTCCTGTTATCTTCTCACAACATGCTCGAAGTGGAGTTGCTCTGCGACAGGATCGCGTTGATAAGCAACGGGCAAATCGTCGAAGTAGGAAAGCCGGAGGAATTGAAGCAGAAATACTCCGCTTCGAACATTGAAGAGGTGTTCGTGGAGGTGGTCCAATAATGTTCTGGAACCTTCTGAAGAAAGAATTAAGGGAAATTTTGACGGTATCGAGCCTGATATCAATGATCGTTGTGGCTTTCGTTTATGCAGCCATAGGCAAGAGCGTTGGCAGCATCACTGAAGAAGTTACGAAAAAGCCAACCGTCGCAGTAGTTAACTTAGACAATGGAGAATTCTCGAGGGCCGTCGAAGGGGCTGTGGATGCGTACGCAAATGTGATCTACAGAGGTCTAGACATGGAAGAAGCAATTGAGGAGTTAAAGAAGAACAAAGGTTCCGCCGTGCTCGTTGTGGAGAAAGATTTTACCGAGAGGCTCAAATCAAAACAGCAGGCGAAGATCAAAGTGATCTCGCTCCTGATGGGTTTAGGCATAATGGATTCGGTTCCATCCGAAAGTTTCAACGCCTTTTTGAACGCTCTGGAACATCAGTTGACCTCGACCCTGCTCGCCCAGTACGGCGTGGAGAATCCCACTTTCGTTCTTGATCCGATGAAAAAGGAAGAAGCGATAATGTATCTGGGCAGATTCATGGAAGGAGTGTCAGCATCACAACTCTTGAGTTACATCACAAACAGATGGATCATCGTGTCTGTCGTCATTATGATGCTGATCATCACGTCAGGAACGACCGTGATTTCTTCGATGGGGCTCGAGAAGGAAAACAAGACGCTCGAGACGCTCCTGACAATGCCAGTACCCAGAAGTTACATACTCACGGCGAAGATCCTTGCAGCAACGCTTTCAGGGCTCATCATGGCGGTGATCTATATGATCGGATTCAGCTTTTATATGAAATCCTTCGAAGTACCCACATCAGCTTCGATCGATATGACTATCAGCGCAACAGATTATGTGCTCGTCGGATTGTCCATATTCTCCACTCTGATGTGCGGTATAAGCATGGCCATGCTCCTGGGTCTGATTTCGAAAGACTTCAAAAGTGCACAGACTATGACTTTCCCGCTCGTGATGCTCGCACTCTTCAGCATGATGCTGACCATGTTCAAAGATTTCTCCACCATGTCGATGGCTATGAGAATCGTCACTTTTGTCATTCCTTTCACCCACGCGATGATCGCAATGAGGAACGTGATCTTCGATAATTACTCCATCGTGATCTACGGTAATCTGTACAATTTCATTCTGGCCGGTGTGCTGCTCGCCATCAACGTGAAGATCTTCAACAGTGACAGGCTCATCACCGGAGTCAGCATCTTCAGGAAAGGTTTGAAACGTCAGATCACTTCACCTTGATCAACTCGAATTCGTCAACCCAGGCCCAGTTCCCGGCTTTACCTTTCACGTGGAGACTTACCCTGGCCGTACCCGTCGTGATCCGAACATGTATAACCGGATGGTTCCACTGGAGCCATCCTGTGTTCTCTATTCTGACAGAAACTTTTTCTCCTCCGTGCTCACTGATCGACAGCTCGACATCGTCCCCACCACTACCCTGAATCCACACGGACAGTCTGTACGTCCCTTCGGGGAGATCGTGCACGATCTGGTACATCTCGAACTCGAAGGGTTTATCCAGCCAGTAGTTCACGGCGTAGGCGCCATGGTGTGCGTTCTGCGGCGGGCTAGCACGCACAACCTTAACGGCCTGTCTGTCACCTTCCACCTGCCACGGTTCGAAAGCGCCGGTCTCGAAACTCCAGTTCAGAAGATGGTTCGTTGGCTCTTTAACGATCACTGTAGCTTCAACGGGTGTATCGAAACCGACGAGCTTTCCCGTTATGCGGTGTTCACCAACCTGTTTCAATTCCTCAAGTTTCACCTGCCAGATCACAAGTGACGATCTTATGGAATCGTCCGAGAACAGTACTTTAACTCTTTCAGGAAGCTGAACCTCCTCGGTCGCGACCACGTTCAAAACGAGTGGGAAGGCTCGTACAGGTTCTGCCTGTTCTTCGAGCAGAACGTCGTAGTTGCGGAAAACGTTCAAAGTTTCAAGCGCGTTTCCATGAAAATCGAACAACGCCTGGTTCTCCCAGGGATTTCCTTCGTTCGTTTTCCAGCCCGCACCTTTCACGACAATCCATGCACCTTCCCAGTAGAACAAACCCAGACCCCTACTGTCGGGAACCTGCTTTAAAACCTTTATCAGGTCTCTGAGAAAGCTCGTCTGACCCCGAACGCTGGCCACGTAACCTGCAGTCCACTGTAAATTCTCATCGCCGAAAATGTTAGGATGACCGTCCGCATCCTGCAACGTCCAGGCGTACGCCGTTTCGACGATCAGCACGTCTTTGTTGTAGCGGCGGGCGATATCGTTCAGATTGTAGCTCAGCTCCTCGAGCGTGCCGTGCCAGTAAGGATAGTACGAAACTCCGATAATGTCGAAATCGACGTTTCGTTCGACGAGCGCATCGAAGAACCACCTGAACAGTGAATTGTTTCCACCCTCAGCCAGATGCACAACGATGGGGATATTCGCATCGAAATCCCGAACCGCCTTTATGGCACTTCTAAGCAGCTCGGCAAAGCTGTCGAAACCCTCAGGACCAGATATCTGACCATCCGGCCAGAGGAAACCGTTGTTCAGCTCGTTCCCCACCTGCACCATGTCCACAAGGATACCCTTCTGTTTCATGTACTCGAGCACGAACTTCGTGTAGTCGTAAAGCGCCTTCTTCAGTTCTTCACCGTGAAGGTCTTGCCACGCCTTCGGTTTGTTCTGTTTACCCGGGTCGGCCCACCAGTCGCTGTAGTGAAAATCGATCAGGACCTTCATGCCGAGCCTCTTCGCCCGGATCGCCAGCTCAGCCATGTTCTCGTGGTTGCAATTACCTCCGCCCAGGGGATTTCCAGATTCGTCGGTCGGATCGTTCCAGATCCTGAGTCTGATCCAGTTCACGTTGTGATCTTTCAATATCTCGAGACAATCTCTTTCGACACCGTTTTCGTAGAAACGTCCACCCAGCCTTTCGATCTCGTAAAGCATAGAAACGTCCACACCGAGAATGAAAGGTTTTTCAGACGCAAAAATCAGAGTTGAAAGCATCAAAGCGATCACACCCACCTTCCACATGCCCTTCATTCCTTCACCGCCCCCCTCGTCAGGCCACTCACAAGGTATCTCTGCATGGCCAAAAACAGTATCACCATGGGCAACATCCCGAGCAGGGCCGCGGCGGTGAACAGTCCCCACTCTGTCTCGTACGGTCCTACCGAGAAGGACTGCAAACCCAGTGCGTAGGTGTAGTTTCGAACGTTCTGGAGCACGATCCTCGCGACCACGTACTCGTTGAACGTACCGATGAACGTCAACAAAAAGACCACAATGAGTATGGGCCTTGCGAGTGGAAGCACGATCATGTAGAAGCTCTGGAATTTGGTCGCACCGTCAACTATCGCAGCCTCCTCTAAGGAGGCAGGTATCAGATCGTAAAATCCCTTGATCAGATAAACGTTGTAGGCTATGTTCGTCAAATAGGCCAAAGCGAGTCCGCCTATCGTATCGATACCGAGCATCGGTGCGAACTTTCCAAGAAAGTTCAACAGGTTGTAGATCGCGATCATGAATATCACACCGGGAAACATCTGGATCAAAAGAAAACTCAGAATACCATACCTTCTACCCACAAAGCGCATCCTGCTGAAAGGATAGGCCGCGGTGGCACAGACGAAGGTTGTGATCAAGGCGACGATGGTTGACACGATGATGGAATTGAGCACCCAGCGGGAAAAGTAATGCTTCATTTTCTCTTTCCAGATCTGGTCTATCCTGAAGAGCTGCTTGTCTACCTCGCGGTAGAGTTTCTGCGTTCCTGGAAAGAGAGAAAGCTTCATCAAATCGCCACTCTTGCGCGAGACGACGGCGAGATCCGCACGGACTTTGTTCACGAAGTCGAGTTTGACCAGATCGAGCAGCCTTGACAGATGTTCCGAACTCACGAAAACACCACTGTGGGAGAGTGACAGCAGATCGTTGTAGATCTTTTCAAAGTCGCTCAGTAAGTGCTCGAATTCTTCGATGGTCTGGTCGTAGTTCTTCGAATAGTTCTCAAACCTGCTAATGAACGTTCTGTAGTCTTCGATCCACTTCAGGCCGTTGATAACCTTCCTCACACTTTCCTTGACTCTGTCGTTTTGTTCGTAGGAGTTTGAAAAGTTTCTCAGCCAGGTGAGCACAACTGAATAACGCTGAAGATCCGTCCTAGATAAAGATTTGATCGCTTCAACTGTGGAAATTCTCATGACAAGCTCAGCTTTGAAAATCTCAAGCTGTAACCAAGTCCTTTCCTCGGCGAGCCTGGTTCCGATCGATTCTTTTCTTTGCTGGAGCTCAGCCACCCTTCGTCTCAACTGTTGTAACTGAGATTCCTTCAGCACCAAAAATTCATTCGCTTCCCTGATCTTCAAAACGTAGTCTCTGTAACGATCGAGCACATTCTCCATATCGTCACACAGTCTCTCCAACCTTGGTCTGATCTCGTCGTAGGCCCTCACCATGTCCCCGTACACTTTCAAATTCTTCTGTTCTGGCTCCACCTCGGTGAGCGCGAGCAGGTTCTTAGAGAGCGTTCGGGCAGCCTTCTCAACTTCTGAGAGATCTTCGAAACTTTCCAGCCCCGCCGAGAGAAGCTCGAAACGACTGCTGACATCTTTCACGCTTTTCAGGAAAGCAGAATCTTCCACTGGAAAAACGCTTCTTTCAGTCGTCCGTGCGAGTGAATCTTTCATTCTCGTCAGCGCATCTATCGCAATGCTGAGCGACCGAAGCTCGGCCAAGACGTCCCCTTTCAGAAGGATCTGAACTTCGACGAAGGATCTTTCCAGAGGTTCTAAAGACCTTCTCATCGAATCTATCTCTGCTGTGAGCGAGGACAGCTGAGTAGTCAGCGTTTCGAGCTCTTTCAGAACTGATCCTCCAAGCTTCTCGTACACCTGTTTCAAAGCTTCCAAAGCGAGCGAGTAGGACTCTTCATCTTCGATCCTGATGTTCGTCAAATTTTCAACTGTGGAACGCAGAATCTTTTCAAGCTGAGAATTGAATCTCTCCCTGTTCAACACTTCGTACAGGACGAAGGCGAGTTCATCCTCATCGATCTTCAACTCATCCCGTCTTTCAACAACAACTTCTTCGATCCGCTTCAAATCGCTCAACGTTGTCTGTTTCACACGATCGGCACCTTCCTCGAAGACCTTCACGATATCTTTGTAGGCATTCTTCGCGAGCTCGTTCCTCCTGTTGGATTCACCGAGGTACTTTCTCAATTTTTTGAGCAGTTCGGCAGCTTTTTGCTGAGCCTGTGGCAAGCTCAGTTTGTCGTACGGCTCGACCCGAGAAACGAGCTTCTGAAGTTCCTTTATGAGAACCGGCACGTTCTGCTCTGGAAAGAGAAGATCGATGTAATTCTGCAGCGTGAGTCTGCTCGAAAACAGCTCCCTTGAGAAGGCAGCTTCGTCCCTCCTTAAAGACGTTGTCACCACCCACACAGTCGGAAAAAGGATGACGACGATGAGAACGATCAGTATCACGTGCACGTGAAGTTTCATCTTCCCACCTCTTCGAAGACGCCAGAGAACCTGAAATTGACGTAGCTGATACCACCCACGAGGAAGAAGATGAGGATCGATATGGCCGCCGCCAGGCCGAAGTCCTGACCCGTTCCTGCCTGGAACGCGAGTTTGTAGACGTACGAAATGAGTATGTCGGTGTAACCCGTGGGCGTGGTTGAACCGGGTATCGGTGGACCTCCGCCTGTGATCAGATAAATGATCGTGAAGTTGTTAAAGCTGAAAGCGAAGCTACTCACCAAAAGCGGTGCGATGACCGTCATGAGCAACGGGAAGGTTATGTTCCAGAAGCGTTTCATCTTTCCCGCTCCGTCGATCATCGCGGCTTCGTACAGTTCGTAGGGAATGCCCTGCAGCGCACCGAGTGAGATCGTCATCATGTAAGGATAGGTGAGCCAGATGTTGACGAGTAAAACTCCTACTCTCGCCCAGAAAGGATCGTTCATCCACTTTATTGCAGGAAGCCCGAGCGCTGGGAGGAGGAACTTGTTTATCACCCCGTAACTTTCGTTGAGGAGCCCGTTTCTCCACACGAGCGCGGATATGAACACAGGTATCGCCCACGGGATGATGAGCAGAGTTCTGTAGATGTTTCTCCCTTTCAACTTCGGATCGTTAAGAACCAGAGCGAAAGGCAGACCGACGGCCAGAGACAACACGACGCTCAACAGAGCCCAGAGGAAGGTCCAGGCGAAGATCTTCAAGAACGGACCCGCGATCCTTGGGTCTCGCAAGACCCTCGCGAAGTTCTTCCATCCGACGAAGTCTATATACCCGATCAGATAGACTTCTTCACCTTTCTCGTTCACATCGTAGAAAGATCCTTCTCTTTCGATCAACGGCCTGTTCGTTCTGTTGTTCACCACTACCAACCTGGTCTTTGGCCTGTCGTTTTCCATGGTTTGAGTCAAATCGAGCCTGTAAAGTCTTTCTATCCTGAGAAAACTCCACTCTCCCGTTCGATCTATTCTCAGAGCGTATTTGTTCCCATTCGGATGAACGAAGTCAGCCTTTTGAAGATAAAACTGCGCGATGCGACTTTTGAATACGGGTGCGTTCAGTCTGAGAAATTCTTCGCGCGGCGAGTAGAAAGCCCTGTAGGTTTTTTCTCCAGAAATGATCATCCTGATCTCTGATAGATCCTCAGACCTCGGAACGAGCTGATAATCTGTACTCTCAATAACTAAGAGTTGAGCTTCACTCAAAAGGACTTCTCTTCCCTTCCTCTTCACGGGTACGGGCTTTTCCGCTACGAAGATTTCTCCATTTATCTTGAACAAAAGTAAAAAGTCATCGTAGATCGGTATCAGGCCGTCGTAGGCGAGGAAGACTTTGTATTCGACGGCTTCGTCCTCGATCTGATACGTATACACCGGATCGTACAGCAACCTTTCTATAGCTTCTTCTTTGGACATGTAGTGTCCTGTCCCGTAGTTGGTGAAGGCCGTCTTCACGGTGAAGTAGATGGGATAGATGACCAGTATGGTGAGCAAAACCAGCGCCGGAGCAACGTACCTGTAAGGATAACCTTTCGGATTGAAGATGAAGAAATCGATCAGCAAAACGAGCCCCAGAAAGAATGCACCCAGAACGTAATAGGCGTTGCTGAAAAGAAAGAAGGCGATCCAGAAAAAGAAGACGTTCAAAAAACCAATGAAGCAAAGACTCAAGAACCTCTTCAGACCGATCACACGCCCGCCTCCAAAAACCCGGGGCCCACGCCCCGGGTGAGATCTCATTGAATCTGAGCTTTGATCCTTTCGACGGCGTTCTTCATGGCTTCCTCTGGAGTGGCCTTACCGTTGACTATAATGTTCAGGGCATCATCCATCGCACCCCAGACGAATCCCATCTGCGGCACGTTCGGCATGGGTATGCCGTTGCCCGCGCTCAGAGTGAACGCGACCACATCGGGATTGTCATTGACAAGATCCAGCACGTCTTTCCTAGCGGGAAGCCTTGGATCTGCCAGATACAGCTTGTACATGGTGTCCTTCTTGGCGATGAAGTTGGTCAGGAACTCCATTGCCAGCAGTTTGTTAGGTGACTTTGAATTGACCATGAAGCCCTGGACTCCGACGAACGGTCTGGCCACGACGCCTGGTTCAGGTTCAGGTATCAGAGCGACTCCATAATCGATACCGGCATCTCTGTAGTCTTTGATCGCCCATGGTCCGTTGATTATCATCGCAGCCTTGCCTTCTTTGAACATCGAATCCATAATCTGGTAGTTATCCGCGGGATCTATGACCTTCTCGTCCACCAAACGTTTGAGAAGTTTGGCAGCTTTTATGGCTCCTTCGTTCGCGAGCCCTATGTCTTTGACATCGAGCCCGGTCGGCGTGTCCTTGAAGACGTATCCACCGTAACCGAATATGAACGGTACCACGTAGTAGAACGTCGTCGCTGGGAAGATGAGCCCTCTCACTTCACCGGCAAATTCCTGATCGATCTGTTTCGCGAGCTTGATCATTTCCTCGACAATCTTTGGCGGCTCAGACACGTAATCTTTGTTGTAGATCAGAGCGATGGCTTCGAGCGCGTACGGAAGACCATAGAGCCTTCCACCGTAAGAGAAAGCGCTCAAACCGCTCGAGAAGAACTGCGACAGCTCCTGGAAATTCGGAATCGGCTCGAGCAATCCGTTGGCAACGAGTTCACCAACCCAGTCGTGTGCACCGACGATGATGTCTGCGCCCTGACCTTCAGGTGCGGCCGTCAAGAACTTCGGCTTGATGTCCGAAAAGTTGACGTACTGAACTTCCACCGTGACGCCGTATTTCGCTTTGAATTCTTCGCCGAGCCTCTGGAGTATGTCGACCTGCTTTTCCGAGCACCATATGGTCAGTTTCGCCTGTGCGAAGACCAAGAACGCCATGAGAACCAGCACCACGATCAAGAACTTTCTCACAGTACCACCTCCGTAATGTTAGAGTATCACTACTGAAGCCTTTTGGTCAAGAGTCGAATGATCCGGTAACAAATAGAGCATACGCGCGCATACTCGAGCTTCAAAGAGATTAGAAAGATAAGGCACGTTTCCTTACCCGTAAAAACCAAATAAGGCCAAAAGTCTGGTTTTGCGAGACTTTCATTATCTGGGAGCTGGTGGTAAAATTAAGTTGTGAACTAATTCACGAGTGACCTGATGAACTCCATCCACCCTACGTGAAGGGAGGTCCTTCGATGGAAAAGTCTCTTTATGAACAGGCGCTTGGGGTCTTCAGGAACGCTGCCCGTGTCATGCAGCTGGATCCAAACATTCAGAGATTCCTCGAAAGGCCCCAGCGCACCATAATCGTGGAATTTCCGGTTCTCATGGACGATGGCAGAGTTGAAATGTTCGTCGGTTACAGATGCCAGCACAGCACGGCGCTTGGCCCAGCCAAGGGTGGTATAAGGTACCACCCGAACGTGACGCTCGACGAAGTTCAAACACTCGCGTTCTGGATGACGTGGAAATGCTCATTGCTCAACCTGCCGTACGGTGGCGGCAAAGGTGGGGTGAAGGTCGATCCAACCAAACTGTCGAAAGGTGAACTCGAAAGATTGTCTCGAAGGTTCTTCTTCGAGATATCACAGTTCATCGGCCCGCACAAGGACATACCCGCACCGGATGTGAACACGAACCCGCAGGTCATGGCGTGGTACCTTGACACCTACAGTATGCACGTAGGTTACACCGCACTCGGTGTCGTGACGGGCAAGCCCGTGGAGCTTGGAGGTTCGGTGGGAAGAAACGAAGCAACAGGTAGAGGCGTTGCGGTGGTAACGGCGGAGACTTGCAAGCTGCTGGGTAAGGACATCTCGAAGGCCACAGTGGCTGTGCAGGGCTTCGGCAACGTGGGTTCGTTCTCCGCGAAGGTACTCCAAGAAGATTTTGGTGCAAAGATCGTCGCTGTCAGCGACGTTTCAGCTGCTTACTACGATCCAAAAGGACTGGACATCAACGATCTGATCGCCTACAGAGACAGCAACAAAGGACTCATCGAAGGTTACCCGAAAGCCCAGAGGATCAAGCATGAAGAACTGTTCGAGCTCGATGTGGACATACTCATTCCGGCTGCTCTGGAGAACGCCATTACCGAGCAGAACGCAGACAAAATCAAGGCCAAACTCATCGTGGAAGGTGCGAACGGGCCAGTCACACCCGAAGCGGACAGGATCCTGCACTCGAAAGGTGTCACGATCATCCCGGACATTTTGGCCAACGCGGGTGGGGTGACCGTTTCCTACTTCGAATGGGTGCAGGATTTGCAGTCGTTCTTCTGGGATCTGGACGATGTGAGGAACAAGCTTGCCAAGATGATGAGGGCCGCATTCGCCGAGGTGGCGAAGACGAAAGAAAAGTACAACACAGATTTCAGAACGGCAGCCTACATCGTGGCGATCGACAGGGTTGCGAAGGCCGTGAAACTGAGAGGCATATATCCATGAAGAAAGCGGGGCTTTTGCCCCGCTTTCATTTTCTTTCGTCGAAACTTGGACTGTCTTGCTGAGAAGAGTAACTTTTCAGAGCATTCTGTGAAGTTCGAGTTTGAAGCGCTTGATTCTTCATAGCTTCCATGAAGGCTTTCAGCTTTTCCATCCTCCTGTTGTCAGCTTCGATTATCCTGTTTGCGAGTTCTTCTGGAATCTTCGAGAGCATCCTGAGCAGCATCTCGCGCTGTTCTAAAAGCATGTTCATGCGTTCGAAATTTTCCTGTTCCAGCGCTCTGTCGAGTTCGGCTTCGATTTCCATCAACTGAGCCAGAATCTCGTCATCAGTTGGCATCCTTCACCTTCTCTCAAGAAGCTGCTCAGTTTTCCCTCGAGTGGGTGATCCACATCGGCGATGTCCAAAAGTGGTCTGAGCACGAACTGTCTGTTGGTCAAATCGTAGTGGGGTATCGTGAGCTTTTCTGTTTTCAGAACGAGATTTCCATACAGGATGATGTCCAGATCTATCGTCCTTGGTCCCCATTTTATTTCTCTGACTCTGCCCATGGCTTTCTCTATCTCGAGGAGCGTATCCAGTAACTCGAAGGGGCTGAGCCGCGTTCGAACCTCCACGACGCAGTTGAAAAAATCTGGCTGATCAACAAAACCGTACGGTTTCGTCAGATAAATGGGTGAGGCTTTGACTATCTTTATGTTCGAAGATTCCATCAGATAACAGGCACGCTCGATGTTCTTCAGCCTATCACCCAGGTTGGAACCGAGCGCTATGTAGATGTGACCTTCGTTCTCCTCGAGCACGACCATTGCCATCGCGACCTTATCGTGAGATAGACTCACGTGCGCGAAGTTGAAGTGCACGTCTCTGTGAAAAAGCAACACGGGTTTTCCAAACTTGTCGTGTACCACTTCCACATCCTTGAAGGAAAAATCCCTGAGGCCTGCGCCGAGCGCCTTGAAAAACGCCTCTTTCGCGGCGAAACGTGACGCTAAGAACTGTTTTTTGTTGGTAGTGGATTCAAACTCTCTCAACTCCGTTTCACCGAGGATCCTCGTCGAAAGCTTTTCATCGATCCTTTCAATATCAACGACATCAACGCCGATCCCGACGATCATACTGGATGAACGGGAGCTTCCAGTTCCTTAACCAGCTCGAGGTCGATCTTCAGTTGATCGAAGTACCGTTTCTGCAAGAATTTCTTGCCGACTTCACCGAGGATGATGTAGATCAGAAGGTCTTCATCGTTCCTCGCGAGCAATCCTATCTGCTGTCTGGCCTTCTCGACCTCAGGTTCTATGATCTCTCCCGGTCTCACATCTATGGGCTTCTCGTCACCCAGGATCTTTTTGACAAGCTCCGGGTCGATCGGCGCTGGAGGTCTTCCGTACAGACCCTTCACATAATCTCTCACTTCACGCGTCACTTTCGCGTACCTCTCCCCAGTGAGCACGTTGAGCACGGCCTGCACACCGACGATCTGACTGGTTGGCGTGACCAGTGGAGGATAACCCAGATCTTTTTGCACCCTCGGTATTTCCTCGAGCACCTGAGAGAGTTTGTGGAGCATCTTCTGTTCCTGCAACTGCTTTATCATGTTCGAATACATGCCTCCAGGCACCTGGGCCTGGAGTACACGGAAGTCTATACTCGTCATGTTCACATCGTACTGTGCGTATTTCTGTCTCACCTTCGTGAAGTGCTCGTTCAAAAAAGCCAGCAGGTCCCACTTCAGTGGCGGGAGCAGGCCTTCTTTGCTCAAAGAATAATAGATGGGTTCAAACGGTGGCTGGGAAGTGCCGAGCGCGAAAGGAGAAAGCGCTGTGTCTATGATGTCTGCACCAGCATCGATGGCAGCCTGGTAATTGAGTGGTGCGAGACCGCACGTGCAGTGCGAATGAACGTCCACGGGCAAGGCGAACCTCTCTTTGAGTGTCTTCACCAACCTGTACGCATCCTTGGGGTTGAGCAAGCCTGCCATATCCTTTATACAGATAGAATCCACTCCGAGTTCGACGAGCTTTTCAGCGTAGTTCAGATAGTACTCGAGCGTGTGCACGGGACTCACCGTGTAAGAGATGGCGCCCTGAACATGCATACCACATTTCTTCGCTTCGTCTATGGCCACCATCAAGTTGCGTTCGTCGTTGAGTGCGTCAAAAACTCTGACAATATCCATTCCGTTTTCAGCCATCTTCCTGACGAAGAGTCTCACCGTGTCGTCCGCGTAGTGCCTGTAGCCCACCAGATTTTGGCCCCTGAGGAGCATCTGAAGCTTCGCGTTTTTGATCTTCTCCCTGATCTTTCGCAAACGCTCCCAGGGATCTTCGTTGAGGAATCTCACCGCCACATCGAAGGTCGCGCCTCCCCACATCTCGAGCGAGTAGAAACCCACTTGATCCATCGCCTCGAGCGCTGGGATCATGTCGCTTGTAGACATGCGCGTGGCGATGAGTGATTGATGACCATCCCTGAGCGTGGTATCGACAAACTTCATTCTCTCACCTTCTTCTCTGATCTTCTCTGATCGAAGCATTCGAGCAGTTCAACCGCCAGCCTCAGTCGGTCTTTGAAACTGTCGATGAGTGCAAATTCTTCTTCAGAATGGAACCTTCCACCGCACAGTCCAAGCCCATCCAGCGTCGGTACTCCGAACGTGGTGAAGAAAGCCCCGTCTGCCCCTCCACTGGAATGTTCCAGCTCGAAACGCCTGCCAAGGTTTTGAAACACCTTTTCGAGGGCGTACTTCATCTCATCCATGAACAGCATGGGAGGCCTTCTCTCGGTGAGACTGTAAGTACAAGAGGTGCGTTCTATACGATTCTCACTAACTATCTCGACCAGCCTTTTTTCGAACTCTTTGAGTTCCTGAGTGCTTGAAAATCTCACATCACAGTAGATCCTGCACAGGTCGGGTGTTATGTTCGATTTCTCACCACCGTTCATGATCGTTGGATTGACGGTCAGGCTGCCGATATGGCCGTTGAGTGAATAGAGTTCACAGACCTTGTGAGACGCTTCGACGATCGCGTTGGCACCTTCTTCCAGCCTCGAAGCGTGTCCTTTGACACCCTTCACTTCGATGTTGAGCGATGCGATACCCTTCCTCGAGGCGACCAGTTCTCCGTGAATCCCTCCAGGTTCGAAAGAAAGACAGCAAACGCTCTCTTTAGCGTGTTTTTCGAACGTTTCTCTGCTCTCTTTCGAACCCAGCTCTTCGTCAACGTTCAGAATAACACACAAACCATCCAGATTCTTTTTCGTCGCCTCTTCGACCACTGCGACGAGTAACACTGCACCACCTTTCATGTCCGCAACACCTGGACCTCTCGCAACGTTGTCCTGCAACGTGAACGGTCTTCGACTCGCCTCACCTTCTTTGAAGACCGTATCGAGATGACCTATGAGCGTGAGATAAGGTGGTTTGCCTTTCAAAGCCACGTGCGCGGCACTCTCACGATGAACCTGAAAACCATAATCTTTCAAAATATCAGCTATAAACTGGGTTCTTTCGAGCTTCGTGGAGTTGTCCAGGTCGAACCCTGTGTCGGTATTGACCAGCCTTTCGAGCAGTTCTAACCATTTCTTATCCATCTTGATCACTCACAGTCCAAATTCCTTTATCGTCAAAATGATCTTTATTCTCCCAGGCTGATTCCTCGAATCGTGAACGATGTGGTAATGTCTGCATATCCTCTGTGGAGAATCACAATCCTGGCAGATGCCTGTCACCGCGCACGGGGTGGACAGAGACAATCTCTTCGCGTTCATCGGAGCGATGTATCTGATCCTCTCTCTCGCCGCGTCCAGATCTTCCACGATCTTGTTGGCACTGACGATCACGATGACGTTCTTCGGACCGTACGTTACGGCTGCGACCCTGTTTCCTCCACCATCCATGAACACGAGTTCTCCATCCATGGTGATGGCGTTCGCACTGCACAGATAGTAATCCGCTTTGAAGGCTTCGAGCTCGATGGCTCTCCTGTCCGGCGCGCTGTACCTGTCGAGAAAGTTGTATTTGCCGGATCTGAGCAGATCGAGAACACCCGTTTCAACGAGTGTGACGGAACCACCCGAACTCACGGTTGCTCCAGCGGGTATGAGTCTTTCAACGTGTTCTAGCACCTGCTTTTCGTCCTCTGCGATGTACATCTCAAAACCCTTTTTCTCCAGAATTGGTTTTATAGCTTTGCAGAGCGATTCGTACTTGAACCTGTAAAGTTCTGCGCGCATCATGGCACCTCCTAATTGAGATTATCTCACACAATATTTGGTGATTGTGGGTCATTTTTCACAGAATTGGGTGAACCGTGTTTGAATATAATGAAAGATCTCGCTGGAGCTTCAAATAATTTGTTGTATCCAGTCCAACAAAAAGTTGTATCATATATCAATTCATTGTATACTCAGGAGGGGTTGCGATGAAAAGGTTGCACCCGATCCTCAAGGCGTTCGTTCCGATGGTGAAGGCGCTCGCTGAAACGCTGGGACCGGATTACGAGGTAGTACTGCACGACGTTTCCGATCCGGAGCACTCCGTCGTGGCCATAGAAAACGGTCATGTGACGGGCCGAAGCGTCGGTTCTCCCCTCACGGACTTCGGACTGTACCTTTTGAGATCGTCCAGATTCAAGAACGTGGACTACGTTGCGAACTACATGACGCGGACGAGGGAAGGGAAAAAACTCCGTTCGACCACCGTGTTCATAAGGGACGAAGCCGGCGAAATCGTTGGTTTTCTCTGCATCAACTATGACACGACCAAGGCGCTCATCGTGAAGGAATTTGCGGAGCAACATTTGAAGTTTCAGAACCTCGAAGAAATCACCGGAGCGAAAGAGGAAAGATTCGCCAGTAAAGTTGAAGAGCTCCTCGCAGAGGCCATGCAGGAGGTTAAGAGTCTCACAGGAAAACCTCTCAGATTCGCCAGCAAAGAAGAGAAACTCGCCGTAATAAAGAAACTCGACGAAAAAGGATTCTTCCTGCTGAAAGGTGCTGTGGAAATGCTCGCTCAGGAACTTGGAAACTCCAAGTTCACGGTGTACGCGTATCTGAGGGAAGCGAGAAGAAAAGGTGACTCAATAATGATCTGAAGGAGGTGCTGACGGTGAAAATCATCCAAACTGATGCCGCCCCCAAGGCCATAGGACCTTACTCTCAGGCAGTGGAAGTGAACGGTTTCGTGTTCGTCTCTGGCCAGATACCGCTCGATCCAGAAACGGGACAGCTCGTCGATGGGGATATAAAGAACCAAACCAGGAGAGTTTTTGAAAACATCAAGGCGATCTTGGCTGCGGCAGGTTGTGACCTGAGCAACGTTGTCAAGGTCACGGTGTTCACCGACGACATCTCGAATTTTTCTGCCATCAACGAAGTTTATAGCGAATACTTCAGTACGCACAAACCTGCAAGATCCTTCGTGGAAGTCTCAGCACTCCCCAGAAACGCGCACGTCGAGATCGAAGTTATAGCGGCCAAGGGGGCCAAAACATGAAAGAACCATACTCTGCAAGGTTGCTGAATTTCGATCCGTACGCGAAGAAACAACCCGTCGTTGGCAGAATCGTGGCCGTTCTCAGAGGAAAGCTGGAAAACAGGAACCTCAACATTGTTGAGACCCGTTCGAGGGCGTTGAAAGCGGGAGAAATTCACGAGCTGATCATGACAGACGAGAAAGAAGCAACCTGTGGAAAAGTGGTGAACCGTATCGCGTACGTTGCTTTCATTGAGATCGTCCAGGGAGGCGTCGCAGTATCGAAAGATCAGGTCAGGTTGAACGACGGCAGGCTGCTTGGAACGCTCGTCGGTTTCGACGAGACACACATGCCCAACCACGAGAACATCGTGATCTACTCGGATCAGTTGATGAGCGGAGAAGAACTGGGACTTCAAATCGGTGAGTATGTGATCTTCTACAAGGAGGGATGAGCATGTTCAAGTACAGATATCACCTGTACAGGCATTTGAAACAGTCTCTGCCGAAAATTCTAGAAGAAGCTAGGAAGGCTGCGGACGAGATAGGAATTCCCAAAGATTGGAGAGGGAAGTTCGGACTCACCGGCGCGATATCCGGTTGTCACGGTCTCGTGACCAGAGAGGTGGACGAAACGATCAGCGCTGTGGCACGCGAGGTGATTCCAAACAAAATCTTCGCCGATGAGATCAGAGACATCGTCAAGGATTATTACGGCGACGATTACGATGCACTTCTGGTCAGCACCTGTGAAGCGGCGCTGTGGCTCAGCTTCGACGTGCTGGTGTCTCCGCCGTTCACAGGCAGGGGTGACAATTACAGGACCCGCTACATCGTGCCCTACGAAAGACACCTTCACCACCATGGAGGTTACGGCAGACCTTTCCCACCACGGTACAAAGATATATTCGCAGACAGGGGCTGCACCGCGGGTGAGCTCGGTTTCTATGGAAAAAGGCTTGAAAATGTAGACGTCATCATAGTTCCCATGGCTGGCGCACGCTACACGGTGCACGGAATAAAGTACCATCCGGCAATTCTTTTGAGCGGCGTGAAGGCAGAAGAAACCGCGAAACGAATAAGAAAAGTTGCAGAACAGCACGTAGAAATGCTCGCAGGTTTTTCATCGCTCGGGTACGACACAGTCGGTTACGGCTACGGAGAAAAAGACGAAGATGGCGTACCCATACTGCAAAAAAGGCTCGGAGAGCTCGCGGAAGAATTCAACGTGCCGTACATCGTGGACAACGCCTGGGGTGTGCCTTTCATCGGAGCTGATCCGAGAAAGATCGGCGCGTGGGTCATAACCTACAGCATGGACAAAGCTGCGGGAGCCCCAACGTGTGGTCTGATCATTGGAAGAGAAGAGGTCATGGTGCAGATAAGAAGGGCGATGGGCACACACGGTGATAGATACGGTACGCCGTCGAGCTACGGTAAGGCCGCGTACGTGACATTCGACCCGGGCAAGGAAGCTCTGGCAGGGGCCATCGCCGCTCTGAAAGCTCTGAGGAACAAGGCTGACAAGTTCAAAAGGAACGTCGACAGACTCTACGAAATCACTGTGGAAGAATTCTCCAACCTCGATGCTCGCATCAAACACATCTTCAGAATCTCCAAGAGTTACAACTCGGGTGCCGTGGAAATCAACTACGACGATTGCTGGGAAAAAGGCGTACCGTTCCCGATCTTCCCCATTGAGGACATGTACGCGGGCACGAATATACTCCAGATCGGTACCGATGCGATGGGCATTATTCAAACGATCGCGTACGATGGGAACATATTCATCTCACTCGGGCTTGGCACGACGGATGAAAATGGTGATATCATTGAAGACAAAACAAGGCTCGCGGTCAGAGGTCTCGTCAAGCTCATAGAGATCGTCGCTAAATATTCCAATGTCCTGTGATGGGGTGATCCTATGGCGAGGGCACCAAGGGTAGTTGTGGTCGGAGGAGGGTGGGGTGGTTGTGCGGCCGCCGCGGCCGCACGTAAGGCTGGAGCTGAGGTCATCCTCATCGAAAGGACGGACATGTTGCTCGGCACGGGCCTGGTTGGAGGCATCTTTAGAAACAATGGCAGGTTCACGGCCGCCGAAGAGATGCTGGAAATGGGGGCAGACATCTTCAGCGTGATGGACAGGTGCGCCATCCACAAGAACGTTGAATTTCCTGGCCACAAGCACGCAAGTCTGTACAGCGTCTACAAGATCGAGCCCGCGATTCGAGAGTACCTCACCAACCTTGGTGTTCAGATCCTCACGAACGCACGCGCCACAGACGTGGCGAAGGAAGGCAACAGGATCGTTTGTGTCGTGATCGAGAAGCATGAACCGATCCACGGAGATGCGTTCGTTGACGCAACGGGCACTTCAGCGGTGCCGAGCAACTGCACGAAGTACGGTAACGGTTGTGCCATGTGCATTCTCAGGTGCCACAGTTTCGGTCCGAGAATCAGCATCACGACGAAGGTTGGCGTGGAAGAGTGGGTCGGTAAACAGCCCAATGGCAGCGTTGGCGCCATGAGTGGGTCTTGTAAACTCGTCAAGGATTCTATTGATCCGGGTATCGTGAAAGAGCTCGAAGAGAAAGGTTGCGCGCTCGTACCAGTACCTTCTAAAGTGAGAGAAGAAGAAGAAGAAAAGCTTTTGAGCATGAAGGCGTGTCAGCAGTATGCACTACCCGAGTATGTAGAAAATCTGGTTCTGCTCGATACGGGTCCTGTGAAGCTGATGACTCCTTTTTTCCCACTCGAACAGCTTCGAAAGATCCCGGGAATGGAAAAGGCCCGCTACGAAGATCCCATCGCTGGCGGGAAGGGTAACTCCATGAGGTACTTCGGTTTTGCCAACTGTACGCCCGAACTGCAGGCGATAGGCCCGGTTGACAATCTGTTCTGTGCCGGTGAAAAGGCCGGGGCGATGGTGGGACACACCGAGGCGATCGTCACCGGTACGCTGGCGGGTCACAACGCGGTGAGGAAAGCTGTCGGTGAGAAATTGCTCAGATATCCTGATGAACTTGCGGTTGGAGACTTCGTCAACCACGTGATCGAAGAGATGAAAAAAGAGGAAGGTCGTCAGTACAAGTACACCTTCTCAGGTTCGATCTATTTCAAGCGCATGGTCCAGAAAGGTCTCTACACGACCGACATTGAACAGATCAAGAAAAGAGTGCATGAAGCCAATATGAGCAACATCTTCAACACCAAACTGGTGTGAGGGGGTGGCGTTCGCGTGGTGGAGTTGACGCTGGCTCACTGGCTGTACCTCGTCTTCATGGTATTGGTAGTCGTGACCATGTTTCTGCGAAAAGACACACCACTGATCTGTCTGCTCGGAGCACTGCTCATCGGCTGGGCAGTCACAAAATCGTTCATCGGAGCCATCCAGTCTGTGTTCAATGCGATCGTCGTCGCAGGTGTGGAACTGCTCGGTATCGTGGTCGTCATCTCGCTCATGGTGGCGCTCTCGAAGCAGATGGAGAAGAGTGGAGCCGCAGCTGTGCTGATCAGAACGCTCGGCAAACCGATCAAAGGCCCGAGGTCCGCGTTCTGGTTCGTGGGCATCATCACGGCGATCCTCGCACTGTTCATCTGGCCCACGCCTTCCGTAGCACTGATAGGTAGCCTGCTCGTTCCCGTGGCCGTCAGCGCTGGTCTTTCTCCAGTCGGGGCCGGTGTGGCAATCGCGATGTTCGCTTACGGTGTGTCTCTCACAACAGACTTTGTCATTCAGGGTGCGCCAACACTGACTGCGAAAGCTGCGGGGATAGGCGTTGGGGAAGTCATGGTCGCGATGGTGCCTCTGATCATCGCCTGGGCCGTGGTGACGATACCACTCGCGTATTTTTGGACCATGAGGGCGAACAGGAACTACGATCCGCGCAAGGACATCGAGCTGTTTGGAGAAAGCGTCATGAAGACAAAGAGTGAAGAGTTCAGCACATTTGCGAAAGTGGAAGCAGTGGTGGTTGCCCTCGCCTTTTTGATCGACATCGTCCTGATGCTCGCACTGAAACTGCGCGGGGGTGATGCGACGGCTCTGCTCGGCGGTACTGCGGCAATGTTGCTGTTCGTGTTCACGCTCCTGCAGTACAAAGGAGAAGGCCTTGAGATCGGAGTCGATTTCCTCAGGGACGGTTTCATGTTCGGCGTCAAGATCTTCGCACCTGTTTTCATCATCGCTGCCATGTTCTACATGGGCAGTGGCGCTGCGAAACAAATCTTCGGTGATGCGGGAAGACCCCTGCTCTTCGATCTGGCCAACGCGCTCGCACAGAAAGTACCCCTGAACAAGTACGCTGTCGCTCCGATGCAGGCAATAATTGGAGCGATCACGGGTCTTGATGGTTCTGGCTTTTCAGGTCTTCCACTCGTAGGAACGCTCGCCGGTGGTCTGGCACCCGTGGCGAACGTGAAGACATCGGTTATGGCCGCACTCGGTCAACTCACGGCGGTCAACTGCGGTGGAGGAACGATCGTTCCATGGGCCCTGATCGCCGTTGCAGCTGTCTGCAAGACGAAGCCTGAAGAGATCGCGAGAAAGAACTTCGTTCCAGTGATCCTCGGTTACGTGGCTGCCACGATAGTAGCGATGATCCTCATGTGAAACATGAGGGGGCGCAAAAGCGTCCCCCCTTCTTGGGGGCTGGACTGTGAAGATAAGGTTCTTCAAGATGAACGGCGCGGGGAACGATTTCATCGTCATAGACAACAGAGAGAACGTGCTCGCAGATTTCGATATAAGCTATTTTGTTCGCATGGTGTGCCGTCGGGGTAAATCCATCGGTGCGGATGGGCTCATGTTGCTCGAACCTTCAGAAACCGTGGACTTCAAAATGAGATACTTCAACAGCGATGGTTCTGAAGGGGAGATGTGTGGCAACGGAGCCCGGTGCATCGCGAGGTTTGCGAATCTGATCGGTGTTGCTGGTGAGCGTATGCGTTTTGAAACCATCTCCGGGATACACGAAGCGGAAATTTTGGGCGAAGAAGTGCGCATCATGTTTCCAAACCTCAGCCTGCACGACTTCGAATTCTTTCAGAAACGAGATTTCGGCTTTGGAACTGTTGAGTACCATTTCGGCACGGTCGGAGTACCACACACGGTGATTTTCAAAGACGCCGTCGAATCGATGGAGGACGAGATCTTTCTGAGATGGGGAAGAAAGATAAGGTATTCCTTGGACGTGTTTCCGAAGGGGACAAACGTGAACTTCGTCCAGGTCGTGGGAAAATCCAGAATAATCGTGAGAACCTACGAACGCGGCGTTGAGAATGAAACGCTCGCCTGCGGGACTGGTTCGATCGCCTCGAGCATCGTTTCCTTCCTCACGAACAAGGTCGAACCACCCGTGAGTGTGAAGGTCAAGGGTGGGGAGCTGAAGGTCGGTTTTGAACGGCACGGCGACGAGTTCAGAAACGTTTATCTTCAAGGAGATGCACGCGTTGTCGCTGAAGGTTACATCCTGCCAGACGCGTGGAAAGAATGAACCCGCTCGAAAGTGAGGTGGGCTTAATGATAGACAGGATCATCGACGCGTTCGATGTGGAAACCACTTTGCTGGCCAAAAGCGAAGAAGAAGCGAAGAACATCGCCGTTCAGTACTTCAAATCCCTCGGGTTCAACGACGTCGACGTGGTGTTCGTCGAGCACAGCAATTTTGCTGCCAGGATCCGCCTGCGCGTTTATGTGTTCAGACCGGGTGACAAATACGCCTGGCTCGCTGGAGGCGATACGGAATGAAATTCGTGCTCTTCCCACTCGATCCTGTTCACGATGTGGCGTTGAAGATGTTGAACAGAGAACTCTTGAAGAGGAGATATCAAACCATACTGTTACCACCCGACACGAAAATGGAAGAAGTTGTCGAGCTGTGCCAGAAGGAAAATCCAGATTTCATCATGGTGAGCAGAACAGTCGGCTACGGTGCCGCCGAATTGCTGGCCAGGTTCATAGACATGCTGGACGCGGCGGGTTTGAGAAAGAAATGCAAGGTCGTGGTTGGTGGCAAAGCGATCACGAAAGAGCTCGCTGCGGAACTGGGTTACGATGCGGGCTTCGGTGATAAAACGAACTGGGAAGAAGTCATCGCTTTCGTCGAAGGGAGAAAAGTGCAAGAATCGAAAAGCAGGATTGTTAAAACCAAACGCGACATAACACAGGGTTATTCGTACAGAGTCCACTACAGCGCGTTCAAAGACCTGCTCGAGAAGATAACGGATCAGATAATCGACTGGGCAAGAGACAGGACCAGCCCCGGAATCGAGCGAGCAAAGATGAGAGAGAAGATGTTGCAGGGCGAAGATCTCCTGGATGACTATTTAAAGCTGTGCGATGATACGGTTGTTTCTTATTTCAAAAAGAACACGCTTCCAAAGAAAGTGAGGTTCATAACAGAAGGAGAGAAGAAAAAGTTCGATCGACTTGTTCGCGAAACCAGATTCGAAGGAAAAATCCTGCGCCACAGCTTCGATAGACCTCTCGTTTTCGTTCAGTACGGAACGGGCTGTCCCTTCATGGATGCGATGCACATAAAGATCAGCGAAGCGTGGGGCGCCGATGGGGTTCTTCATTTCGATCCTTCCTGGGGTGCAAGGTGCGAAGGTTTACTCGAAGGTCTGCTGGCGCACGAGGAAGATGGATCGATCATAACCTTCGAAAACCTGAAGCTCATAAAGTCAGCGCTGAATGATTCCACACTCTGGTGTGTCAGGGCGCATAGGGGTCTAAACACGCCAGAAACCGTGCTGCTCGCAGCGCATGCAAAGGCCGATCTGACCAAAATAAACATGGTCTATGGTTCTCTGAACGGTGGTACCGACCCGGAGAGGCTCACTGTCGATGGAGTGTACGCCATAAAGCTGGCGGCCAGATACAACCTTCCTTACGACATACCGACCAACGAAGAGCTCGGGGGCGTACCCGCACACAAGGCGCTCGCCGGCATGCTCGTGGTGGCGTACCTCGGAGTGAAATTGAACGCGAAACCCATTCTGAAGCCCTTGTTCTGTTATTCACCAGACGTGATGATCAACGATTACATGAAGGACAACTACATCGATTACAACGCAGCGAAAGTAATCGCACTGAGGCGCATCATCGACGCACCGATCTGGCCAGGTGAACCCATCGGTTTCATGACGCACACCGAAGACAGGGTTCAGTCTGCCATGACGACGGCCCTGCACGCCGCGCTCGCAAGTTCCCTTGGGCTCGATGCCATAACCATCGCTTCCACCGACGAAGCTTATGCGCGCGGTGCGATCACGGTGAGCGCGCGTATCGATACCCTCAGGGCGATCGCGGAAGCCTTCAGATTCTTCGGACGGGCGAAGATAGAACCGACAAAACAGGCAGAAGAGTTCGCAGAAAGGATCGTTGAAGGTGTGTACGAAACGCTTAAGAAGGTTGCGGAAAGGGAAGACTTTGTGGCGTCCCTGCACGAAGGTCTGTTCGGAACACGCGAAGAAGGTGCGAACCCAGGTAGAGCAGGAAGAGGCACGGTGAGAAAGTGCTGAGCATCGGCGTTCTGGGAACCGCGAAGAACACGGGAAAAACGACCACGGTGAACGCGTTGCTGAAATGCCTCGCTGGAAAGTCTCTGGCCATCACGAGCATCGGTTTCGATGGCGAAGATCTCGACCACATCACGGGCCTTCCAAAACCCAAAGTCGTGGTGGAAGAAGGGACCGTGGTGGCCACGAACGAACAGGTTGCAAAACATTCAACGGCGAAGCTGCAGCTGCTGAGAAAGCTCAACATCGCAACGGCCTTTGGACCAGTCTGCCTCTACAAGGTCAGACAGTCCGGCACCGTGGTGCTCGTCGGTCCAAACAACAGCGAAGACCTCCTCGTGCTTAAGGATGTTTTGAAGAGTGAACAGATAGAAATTTTCCTGGTGGATGGGGCGATAAACCGCGTCGTACCGCTCCAGCATGTAGAGTTCGTTATTCTCGCACTCGGTGCTTCCAGATCTACCAGCATCGCTGTTCTGCTCACCGAAGCGAGAGTCATTGCGAAAGCTCTGAGATTACCCTTAAGTGAAGACGACAGAAAAGTGATCGAGGGCCTGGTCAGTCAGGACAAACTGAAATCTCTCTGGAATGAACGCATCACGGTGGAGTCTCCCATGCACCTTTTGCTCGCTGAAGATCTTGCAGGTCTTGAACGTTTGTTGGACAAGATCGACATTGCCGTGCTGAGAAGGCCAGAATTGATCTGCGTGACGATCAATCCATACTATCCAGTGAGACGCATGGAAGGTTTCGCCCTTGACCACGTGGATCTGACAGAACTCTCAAGGACCATAGAACAGGAGTTGAACGTACCGTGTCTGGACGTGATGAAAGAAGAAGAAAGATTGTGCAGGATCGTTGAAGAGAAAATTCGTGGCTTGAAATAAAAAGCCGGCGCACCGGCGCCGGCCTCTTTTTCAGCGAGCTCAAAGGTCATCGGGCTTCCTCCAGGGCGAAATCGTCAAAATACACCTTTCCGGTCCTTGGATTGTTCGTCTTTCCAAGCTCGATCGAGAGGTTGGCCACGGGATAGTCCGCGTTGAAAGTGAACACGAGTTCGAAGGTCTGCCAATCCATCGTCAGATCATAGTTCTGAACTGCGTAAAGTGTGTAGTTTGTCGGGTGCAGGAATTTCACGTTTATATCCCTCGGGTTTTCCGCTCTGGCTTTGAAGGTGAGCCTGTACGTTTTTCCTTTAGAGAGACCCACCCACTGGTTGAACTGCACGTGCCAGCTCTCCCATCCTGTGTCCGTCACTTCCACGACGGCGAACCTGTTCTTTTCTTCCGTTTCGATACTCACTGAAGCTCTTCCTCCCATACCGCACGGTGAACCGTACCACAGGAACCAATCGTCGGGCCAGTTCTGCTGATCGTTGGTCAGCGGATAATCGAAGCTACCGTTATCGATGGTCTCCATACTCACGCCTTTGTACACCCTGATGTAATCCACGTACATCTTCTGCGGGAAGGTCGTGGTCTCATCCGGATACCCAGGCCAGTAACCACCAACCGCGACGTTCATTATGATGAAGAACGGATGATCGAACACCCAATCTCCGGGGACCTCCGTTCTGGTTATCTGGGAGAACTTCACATCGTCCACGTACCATTTGATTCCAAGAGGATCCCATTCGACCGCGAAGATGTGAAAGTCTTCGGTGAAATCGCCCGTTGAAAGTGTATAACTTCCACCTTTTCCACCAGCTCCCGAATAACCTGGTCCATGTATCGTACCGTAGACTTTGTTCGTTTCATGACCAAGGTACTCCATCACATCGATTTCTCCGCACGTGGGCCACCCCACTTCCGTTATGTTCTCTCCGAGCATCCAGAGGGCCGGCCATATGCCTTTACCCCTTGGGAGTTTGGCCCTGAACTCTATTCTTCCGAACTTCACACTGAACTTTCCCTGTGTTTTCATCCTCGCAGAAGTGTAGCTGTACGTTCCGTACTCGTCCTGCGCGGTCTCTTTCTTCGCTTCGATGACCAGAACCCTGTTCTCTACGTAAGCGTTCTCTTTCTTGTAATATTCCAGCTCGGCGTTGCCCCAGCCTGGAATTCCTTGGGCATGACCGTTACCGACTTCTAAACTCCACACGTTCTCGTTTATGATGTCCCCGTCGAAGTTCTCCTTCCACACCAGTTCGTACCAGTACTTCTCTCCAAGGGCCGGTGGAGGTGCGGGGGGTTCGGCCTGTCCTATTTTGACCAGCTTCACGTTGTCTATGTACACGGTTCCGTCATCCTGACCCAGCTGGAATTCAAACCTCGCCCTATCATCGGTCTCGTTCCTCATAGTGAATTCAAAGCTGTAAGTCCTCCTTTCGGTGGTGATATCGATCGCGTACCCTCCAGACTGATCCACCGGTCGTCCACTCGGTGGTGGATTGTAAGGTATCCATCCTTTCAACGCGGTCGCACCGATCTTCACTCCAATTCTTCTGTTCTTGCTCGCCCAAGCCTCGAACTCCACTCTGTAGATTCCCAGATACTCCACCGTGATCGGCGATTGTAACACCTGCACCGACCACGAATTCGGTCCTGCGTAGGTGATGGAAACTTTCAAAACTCCATTCTCCACGACTCCAACCGCCTGTGCCCCATCTCCAGTTCTGAACAACCACGTTCCTTGGGTGTCAAAGTCCCCCGTGGGGATCTCAGGATACGATTCACTTATGTACAGAATGCTCTGTGAGAAATCTCCGTTGTGGAGGATGTTGCCATCAGGCGTTTGTTGAGACTGTCCAAGTCCGCAACTTATGAGAAAGCACATCAGCGCCAGCACCAAGAAAGCTCTCCTCACAATGTGCATCCCCCCTTTCTATTCCAATTTTAATTCACTTTTATCATCCTGCAAACTGTATGGCCTGTCCTGCCACGATGTACCAGGTGACGAACAGGGCGTTCACGAACGCTCCAGTGTAGATGCTTCCCGTTCTCCTGTAGAAGAACGCCGATACAGCTCCGGCAACTGCGGTCAAGAACACGAACTGGTATGCAACGATTCCAAGCAATGGTTGTGTTGGGAAAAACAATGTCTGCGTGGCGAACAATTTACCTACTTGCAATAGCACGAGGATCAGTATTCCAAAACAGTTCGCGAGCGCTGAAGACACCATCCACACGGCCGTCGATGTCGCTTCATTCTTGAAGGTCCTGGCTTTCAGCTGACCGTTCAGCACCAGCGCGTTCACGAACGTGAACAGTGCAAACGGCGGTAAGAATTTGATGAATATCCAGAATCTTTCAAAACTCATAGGCTTGAGCGCTATCACCCACCAGCGGAAATCCACTTTGAACGCCCACTGGACTATGGACAGGACTATGTGCGTTGCGAAGACTGTGCAAACACTCAGAGTGAAGGCTTTCCACAGCTGTTTCAGGCGGAACTTCGGCTTTTCGACATTCGTCGCCAGACCGTAGGTCAACAGGTTACCACCGATCCTGCGGTGATAAACGAAGTGCCAGACGATGAACAGAGCAATGGCGATCAGCGCGTTGAACGTTGCCCACCGTGCGAAACCGATCGTCAAGCTCTGCGGCCAGAACGCGTTCGGAGTGGGAGTTCTTCCACCAGGTTGCTGGAATCTGAAGAACGTGAACGCCGGGATCGCCGTGACCAGGAAGAATCCCACGAGCCATGTGATCGTGTTTATCAGTTTGTTCTTCACCTGGAAGTCGACAGGCTGATTTCTCAGAGACGAGAAATAAGTGGTCTGCAACATGCAGTAGCCGTAGCTGAGCAGGAACATGATACCACCTATCAAACCGAGCAGCGTTCCGAACTCTTTCCACGGCCATATCTGGTTCTTCGGATCGATGTACTTCGGTGGTTTTATAGAATCCTGCAAGAATTCGATGGCGTATCCGATCGCTTCAGTTGAGAGATGATCACCCGGATGCGTGCAGTTCGGTATGTACAATTTCCTTGCAGATTTGTTCTCGAACGAACCGTAAAGTTTTCCCGGTATCACGTCTTCATCAGCACCAAAAGCCACCTTTAGCTTTTGAGTCTTAACGATGTCCGAAGCTTTTTCGACGCCCCACATCAAACGACTGAACTCATCGTACTTGCTGAATATAACAGCGAAATTGAAGGGTGTTTCCGCAGTCACCTTTGGGGCTCCGAAGGTTTCCGAGGAAGACCCCACGATGATCACGGTTCGAACAAGTTCCGGATATTTCCCAGCCGCGCTGAGCACGGACCATCCACCCATGGAATGGCCTTCCACGGCGATGTTGTTCTTGTCAACAAACGGCAGGCTCGCAAGGTACAGCAATCCATCGGCCGCACCGCGCGCAGGATTGGCGAGTCCACCTTTTATCTGTTCAGAATAGCCGTGTCCAGCCATGTCCATAGCGAAGACCACGTAACCGCGCCTTGCGAATTCGATGTTGAAACCGCTCTGAGTCTCGCGCGAGTTGATGTAACCATGCATAGTCAGGACCGCCGGCGCAGGCTTTTCCGGTGAAATGCCCTTGGGAATGAACAGTAAAGCACTCAAAATCTTACCGTCACTACTGACGAAACGCACGTCTTTGACTTGAACATTTCCGAAATCCGTTTGGATCAGACAGGCAATGAGGGAACCCACGAAGACCAGCACCAGCGACAGGAGAACCCAGAAGATACCCCTTTTCACAGAACACACCCCCACTTAAAGAAATTGGCCATACCCCATCAAGAGGTATGGCCATCTCCCATTCTCCACCATACCGGCAGAAGTTGAAATTTTCCACAACAAGTTTACACGTT
This sequence comes from Thermotoga sp. Ku-13t, assembly GCF_011057685.1. Classification (NCBI taxonomy): domain Bacteria; kingdom Thermotogati; phylum Thermotogota; class Thermotogae; order Thermotogales; family Thermotogaceae; genus Thermotoga; species Thermotoga sp. Ku-13t. Next base: position 29,761 of record NZ_LNFY01000011.1, read on the forward strand.
TTTCGATGAATTTGTCAAGGGTATGGCATGGCATGTGCCCACAGCTCAGTAGCAAAACCAAAAGAAGTTATTTGGGACGGCAAGAAACTGTTTAGATCTTCTTGAGTTTCACTGCCGTGCCGTAGGCAAGAACTTCAGCCGCAGACTGCATGATCGAAGAACTGCCAAATCTAACGCCGACAACAGCATCAGCTCCGAGTTTCTCGGCCTCTGCAATCATTCTTCGCACTGCTATGTTTCTCGCTTTGGTCAAAAGTTCAGCGTATGACTTTATTTCGTCGCCTGCGAGGATTTGGAAGGCAGCCGCAATGCCTTTAGATGTTTTGAGTGAACGGTGTTTCCCATCACAAGACCCACCATCCCGGTGATCTTGTAACCTATCTCCACCTTGCGATAGAGGTGGAGATTGAATAAAAGCAGTCTGGTTCTGGTGTTATGGCAGTCGATCCTGGAGTGCCCCGTCCCACAACATGCCTCGATGGAAAAGAAGTCATCAGCTACCACGGAGGAGTGCTCAACAGTATTCTTCGCTGCCGCAACAAACGTCTTGCAAGCCTTCAGTCTGCCATTGCAAGGTGCAAGAAGGGATCGAGAAGGTACAAAAAGCTTATTCATGCAAAAAAGGGTTCTTGAGACGCATCAAAAACCAGATCAACGACGTTATGCACAAGATCACAAGCAATTTTGTTGGACTGTGCCTCAAAAAACAGATCAGCATCATCGTGATAGGAAACATCACAGGGATCAGAGAAAGAGTGGACTACAACGACGGCGCAAACCAAAAGATTCACCAGTGGCAGTTCAGAAAGTTCGTCGAGATGATGAGGTACAAAGCAGAACAGTTCGGAATCGAAGTGAGGCTCATCTCGGAAGCAAACACAAGCAAGACATGCTCTGTCTGCGGTGAAAAGAACGATCCGAATGGAAGAAGGTACCACTGCAAAGCCTGCGGTTTTGAATATCACAGGGACAGAGTTGGAGCGATCAACATCTGGAAAAGGTATTCTGGCACAGGCCAGGTAGTAATGGGCTTGGTCCCAGCCAGAGGCGTGAGGTTCAATCCGCACCTCTATGGCCATGGAGCGTCTTTGGCTCCATGGAAAGTGGCCTGAGAGTCGCCAGAAGTCCCACCCGTTTTAGGGGATCGGGAGGAGGTCAAAACTACCTTCGCCAATTCGGCGACTGTTATCTTTTTTGTTATTGTAAGTGTTGCAGCGATTTTGTTGCCGCTCTTCGCGATAAAGCTTGGAAGTAGAACACTGAAAAACCCAAGCTCCAACTATGAAGGCTCAAACCACAATCTTGCTCTCATTGGGAAACAATGGGTTTTGGATAGATGATAACCGTATTATCTCTCTTGAAGACAACCGCGATGTAGATGTTGTTAGGATCGTTCTTCAACGTTAAGAACGGCACTGTATAATTGCTTCTTTGCTGACTTTCTGGGTTTATCAGCAGAAGGTGAAGAAGATAGACCTTGTCCACATCATCCGGTTTCATGCCAAGGTCAAAAGAATAAATGACCGTTGCGGCCTTGATCTCGTAAATACCGAGATATTGGACTTTCGTGCCGAGCGTGCTTATCGTGTTGCGCAGATTAGAAATGAACTCTTCCTTTTTCTGACCGACATCGGTGCCTGAGGTGAGAGTCTTTATGTACTTGTCGATCGTCGTTGAGTCTGTGATAAGTTTTTCTAAAGCACCAGCAAGATCGCTCGCAAGTTTTTCGATCGTCGGCTTTTGTAGCTGTGGTTCTGCGCAGGCAAATAGCAACAACAGGGGTACTGCAATGATCACAAACAGCTTTTTCATACTCACTCCCCCTTTGATATTTGTTGACCAAAAAGTTTGTGATCCGTGTCTTTGCGAAATTTCCACCGGGTCCCTGGTAGTATTTTACCTTACCACTCTCCGGGTTCATGGATTTCATCAGGCTTTACTACGAGCTGCTTAGAGGTAAGTTTCAACTTTCAGCCCAGCGAGTCATCAATGCTCACAGAGATGCTCTGCGATCTACAGAGCGCTATGGGCATGGTGCAGTCTGAGCAGCTACACTTCTTAGACCCTCCTGTGTGCGGTCACGTTTCGAAAGCATGTTAGAACTGTGGTTTTGAAGATCAGCCAGATATCGTTGCTACGATCGGCATAGCTTTGAAAGTTCTTCGAGTGAGATTTCGAAAAAGACCAGGTCTTTTAAAAACTTTTTGCTGGGATACATTTTTCTAGCTGGGTATAATACTTAAATGGATCAGACCACAACAAAGAGCTTGAGAGCAGGTGAGGTACGATGCGGAGTCTGGACGATGTCATCGAAATGTATGTTCCGATGGAATACAAAAGGAAGATGCTCCTTCTGACGTCCATCCTGTGGATGTACGACGCGGCGGGCGTTCTGGTACTCTCGTTCACCCTTCCGTCGATCAGTGAAGCTTGGAAACTTTCGATCGCACAGTCGGCGAACCTGCTGAGCGCAACGTTCATCGGCATGCTCCTTGGAGCGCTGAGCGTAGGAAGTTTGTCCGACGCTTTAGGTCGAAGACTGTCAAACCTTCTGTACTTCTTGCTCACATTCTTCCCGACAGCGATGCTCGGTTTGAGCCGTGGTTTTGGACCTTTCTTCCTTCTGAGGTTGATTTCCGGGATCGGCTACGGCGGCTTGATGCCTTCGGTGAACGCGTACCTCGCAGAGTTCATGGGAAAGTCTTTCAGAGGAGCCTTCCTCGTGTTGCTCGAGGCGAGCTGGGCGATAGGAAGCATTGCCATAGGACTGATCTCGGTGCTGACGATTTCTTATTCCTGGAGAATATCGTATCTGGTTTTTCTGAGCGGCGCCCTGCTCGTACCAATATTGCTGAAACTTCCAGAATCACCCAGATTCGCGTTCAAGAAGGGCGGGAAACCTTCTCTGGAGAAAATCCTGAAGACAAAAATTGAAGAAGAGATTCAACCGCTCCGCGAGGCAAAAGTCACAGTTGTTGAGATTCTGAAGGGACCTCAGGCGAGGAAGACTTTGATGATCTGGACAGTATGGTTCACCGTCAGTTTCGTCTATTACGTGCTCTTTTCCTGGGCTCCGAAGATCTTCGCACAGCATGGCCTCACGGTCACCAGATCGCTCTGGTTCACCTTCTTCATGATGGTCGCCCAGCTGCCAGGATATCTGTCCGCGGCGTACTTCATTGAGAAGATAGGTAGAAAGAGATCGTTGCAGGTCTATCTGGCCGGTATAGCCGTTAGCTCCATACTCTGGGCTTTCGTTTCCAGCACGTTTCAACTGGTTTCTGTGGCGCTGTTGCTTTCTTTCTTCACGCTTGGCGTGTGGGGGCTGGTGTACGCGTACACACCGGAGATCTACCCCACAACGATGCGCGCGACCGGTAACGGCATGGCAGGTGTTGTGGCGAGGATCGCGGGTATCCTGGCTCCTCAATACGGCGGCTTCATGCTTCAGAGGAACGCTTCTTTTCTGGAGATCTTCTCCTGGCTGGCCCTGCTTTCAATGTTCGCGGCTGTGATCGTGAGCCTGTTCGCAGTTGAGACAAAGCAGCAGGACATCACTTGACGTTTTGATTTTCCGTCACCTGTCCGTTTTTTTCATCACTCGAAAATAGATCTTTTCTCCTCGATGCTGGAAAACACGACGTTGTGGAGCAACGCCCTGATCCTCATGATCTCTTCTTCGAGCCTCTTTATGAAACCTTTGTTCGTCAAAAAGATGACGAACAGACCATCCTGGCGACACCAGATTGTTGTGCCGGTGAAACCACTGTGGCCGAAGGCTTTGTCTGTGAGCACATCACCGCTGCTCGTTCCACTCGCCGGACACATCCAGCCAAGGTGTCTCTTTCCATTGCTCGCTTCGATCACGGTCTGCGTGAAAAGTTTCACCACAGGCTTTGGTACGATCTCGCTTTTCAGCAGCGCGCTCATGAATCTGTAAAGGTCTTTCACGTTCGAAAACAGACCCGCATTCCCACTCACACCACCAAGATAATAGGCGAGTTCGTCATCCGGAAGACCTACCAGTCTTTTACCTTCCCTCTCCGACGTCGGAGCGATGTTTTCACCGTGACCAGGTGAGAATCTCGTGTGCTCCATCTGCAGCGGCTCGAAGATGGAATAAACGAACTCATCGAAGCGCTGATTGGTTATTTTCTCGACTATAGCCATGAGCGTGATGAAATTCAAGCAAGAATAGACGATCTTCTTCCCAGCCTCTTCGATGGGCTGTATCTTCAAAATCTCTTCGAGCAGTTCCTTTCCCCTCAGATATTTCCATAACTCTGAATACGGTTGCATACCGGACGTGTGTGATAAAAGCTGCAGGATGGTGATGTCTGCTTTTGGTTTTTCAACGTTTATGAACCTTCCCACCCTGTCGTGCAGATGGAGATAACCTTCAGCGAACAGCCTCATCACGGCGGTGGTTGTGGCGACAACCTTTGTGAGGCTTGCAAGATCGTACACCGTTTCGAGGTTCGTTTTTCTTTCAAAGTCCAGTGTTCCGTATGCTTTCTCGTAGACGACCTCATCGGGCCATGCGATCAGCAGTGTTGCTCCGGGATAGATCCTGTTCAGGCCTTCCTCGACGATCCGATCGATCGATCTGAACAGTCTCTCTTTCAATTTCCTCACCTCTCGTACAGAAAACAGGCAACTCTGTGCTTCCCATCACCTTTGAGTTGTGGCCTTTCTCTTTCGCACCTTTCGAATCTGTAATGGCACCTCGTTGAGAAAACACAACCCACTGGAGGATTCACCGGACTTGGGGGTTCTCCGTAAAGTTTCAACTGAGAGAGCTTTTTCTGCCCTGGATCCCAATTCGGTACGGCAGACATGAGCGCTTTCGTGTAAGGGTGCAACGGACTTTCGAACACCTCGACTGCGTCTCCTTCTTCCACCACGTTTCCAAGATACATCACAATCAATCTGTCACTCATGTGGTATACGAGATCCAGATTGTGCGATATGAAAAGATAAGACATTCCATACTCTTCCCTGAGCTCCTGAAGCAAGTTCACGATCTGACTCTGCACGGAAACGTCCAGCGCCGACGTTGGCTCGTCACAGACGATGAGTTTGGGTTTGAGCGCTATGGCTCTGGCTATGGCTATCCTCTGTCTCTGCCCGCCAGAAAATTCATGTGGATAACGCGATAAATGTTCCCTGTGGAGTCCCACTCTGATGAGAAGCTCGGTCACGTACTCTTCCATCTCTTTCTTAGATTCGAAAATTCGGTGCGCCTCAAGGGGTTCTTTCACCACGTCAAGGATCGTCATTCTCGGATCGAGCGAATTGAAAGGATCCTGAAAGACCATCTGGACTGTCCTTCGAAAGAGTCTTTCGACGTCTTTGGAAACCTTCCTGGTCACATCGATTCCCTGAAATTCAATCGTTCCAGAAGTGGGCTGAAGGATCCTGGCAACGATCCTCCCGAGCGTGGTCTTGCCACAACCCGATTCTCCAACCACACCGACGACCTCGTTCTCCGCGATGTCCAAATCCAGCTCCTCGAGTGCCCTCACCCAGCCGACGATCTGAAGAAAGACTCCGGCCCTTACGGGAAAGTATTTTTTGATCTTTCTCAGCGAGACTATCATCGTGCATCACCTTCACGGTACAGCCAGCAGGCAACGCTCGATCCATCCACATGCACTTCCATTGGTTCCTGTTCACGACAGATCCTCATAGCTTTCGGACACCTTGGATGGAACCTGCAACCGGCTGGCCAGTTCGTCGCTGGGGGAACGTTACCTTCAATGAAGGGAAGTTTCTTACTTTTGTACTCTTTTCTGATCCTCGATTCGAGCAAACCCCTGGTGTACGGATGTAAAGGTTGTTCGAAGAGTTTCAAGACGTTCGCCCTCTCGACGATCTTTCCTGCGTACATGACGTGGACCCTGTCCGCAACTTCAGCCACGACGCCGAGATCGTGTGTGATGAAGATCACCGATGTTCTGTACTGTCTTTGAAGTTCTTTGAACAAATTCAGCACCTGCGCCTGTGTCGTGACGTCAAGTGCCGTGGTTGGCTCGTCCGCTATGACGATGTCTGGGTTGGTGAGCAAGGCCATCGCGATCATGATCCTCTGCAACATCCCACCGCTCATCTGGTGGGGATACTCGCTGAAACGCTGCTCTGCAGAAGGTATCTGCACTTTCTTCAGCATGTCTATACACAGGCTTTTCGCGCGCTGCTCGTCCACCTTCAGATGCTTCATGGCAACTTCCATCATTTGTCTCCCGATCGTGTAGAGTGGGTCGAACGAAGACATGGGTTCTTGAAAGATCATCGATATCTTTTTACCGCGCATTTCCTCAAGCTCTTTTTCTGACAGCTTCGTCAGCTCTACATCACGGTACCAGATACTCCCGCTCACGATCGCTTTCTTCACAAGTTTGAGTATGGTGAGCACCGTGACACTTTTACCACAACCGGATTCACCAACGATCGCGAGTGTTTCCTGCTCTTCGAGCGTGAAAGAAACCCCGTCGACCGCTCTCACAAGGCCGTCCGGGGTGTTGAAGGAAACTTTCAGGTTCTCTACTCTCAACAGGCTCATACTTTCTCGACCGTCCTGTAAGGATCAAGGGCGTCTCTCAACGCATCACCAACGAAGTTGAAGGCGAGCACCGAGATCATTATGAAAAATCCGGGAATCAGGAGCCAGGGGCTCGTGGACAAAGCAGAGAGCGATTGAGCCTGGTTCAAGAGCAATCCCCAGCTCGTCATGGGTTCCTTTATTCCCAGTCCTAGGAAGCTTATCGCGCTCTCTCCGAGGATCATGCCGGGTATGGAGAGTGTAGAGACAACCACGAGATAGCTCATGATGTTCGGTATCAAATGCTTTGTGATTATCTTGAAATCCGAAACACCAGCCACCTTTGCGGCAAGGATGAACTCTTTCTCTCTCAAACTCAGCACCATCCCTCTGACAACGCGCGCCACACCCATCCATCCGATGAGTGACAACACGATCACGATGCCGAAGTACACCCACGTACTCGGCCAGCTCGGAGGCAGTATAACGGAGAGCGCGAGCCACAGGGGAATCCTCGGGAAAGACCGGAGCAGCTCTATGAACCTCTGGATGAGGACGTCCACCCATCCTCCGTAGTAACCCGAAATCGATCCGATCACAGAACCTATGATCACACTGATGAGCGTGCCCACCAGTCCGACGGTGAGTGACACCCTGCCACCGTGAAGCACCCTCGAGAAAAGGTCCCTGCCGAACCTGTCGGCTCCGAACAAAAGCAACATCATCTCGTTTGTATCAGCTTCTATGCCGAAAAGATGAACGTTCGTTTTGAACATCCCCCAGAATTCGTACTCTTCACTTTTTACAAACATCTTGATTGGATATATTTTCGATCTATCCTCCTCGTACTTCACCTTGAACGTCACGGGATCTCTCGTTCTCTTCAAACCGTACACGAAAGGACCTCTGAACTTTCCTTCGTGGAAGAACCTGATCTTCGTTGGCGGTGCGTAAGTGAATCGACTGTGCGTCTCGGTGAAGCTGTAAGGCGAGATGAAGTCCGCAAAGATGACGAGCGTGTACAGCACCACGAGGATCCAGAAACCTATCAGACCGAGCCTGTGCCTCTTGAATTGATAGAAAACTCTCTGCCACGTGTTCATCTTCTCACCTCAGCTGATCCTTATCCTTGGATCGAGCAAAGCCAGCGCGATGTCTGCGAGCAGATTTCCGATCTGCGTTATCAAGGCTATGAACAGGAGGAAGGCCATCACCAGGTACTGATCGTGGTTCAAAAGTGCGTTGTAAAAGAACGGTCCTATCGTTGGAAGGTTCAGCACTATGGATGCGATGATCGTTCCGCTGAACACGTTGGGAAGTTCCATGCCCGCTATGCTCACCAGAGGGTTCAACGCGTTCTTTATCACGTGTTTCCTAACAGTTTTCTCATCCAGTCCCCGTGCCTTAAGGGCTGTCACGAATGGAGAACCCAGCACGTCCAGCATGTTGCTCCGCATGATCCTCATCAATCCTGCAAGACCGCTCACACCCACAACCACTATGGGGAGCCACAGATGTTTCAACAAATCGACGAACTTCGCCCAGCTCATGGGGGCTCCTATGAACTGAGGTGAAAACAGTCCTCCCACCGCCGTGCCCCCGACTCTCAACACCAGATAGACAAGCACCAAGGCGAGGAAGAATTCTGGAATCGAAAGTCCCACGAAGCCCAGGACCGTGAGCGTATAATCGATCAGCGTGTATGGATGCAGCGCAGAATAAATTCCCATAAGGGTCGCAAAGAGCCACTGAAACCCTATCGTCAGGACAGAGATGGCCACCGTCCAGCCAAGTCGTTCCCATATCAGCTCGATAACGGGCCTTTGGTAGGAGAAGGAGTAACCAAAATCACCTTTCGTGACGATGTTCTTTATCCACATGAAGTACCTCTGATAGGCGGGTTTGTCCAGAGCGAGCTCTCTTCTGAGCGATTCGATCTGTTCGGGCGAGATGCGTGGATTTTCCAGATACTGCGAAAGAAAATCTCCAGGTTGCAGTTCTGTCACTACGAAGCAAATTACGGAAACGAAAAACATCATCGGTATCATGATCAGAATCCTTCGAACGATGAAACTCCACATTGCAAACCACCTTTGACGAAAGGCTCCCCGAAGTGGGGAGCCCAAAGTTCATTTCCTGTAGCTGGTCCAGACCGTGAAACGCAACATACCATCATCGGTTAAACCGGCGTTTCCCAGCGTTTTGTTGAAACCCCAGATGTTCATGCCTTTGCACACGAAGATAACCGGCAGATAGATGTGGTACAGTTCCTGAACCTCGTCGTAGTACGCCTTTCTCTTTGATGGATCCATCTCTATCTGTGCTTTTTCGAACAGCTCCCATATTCTCTTTTCCCAATCGAACATGTTCTCGAAGACTGGCTGTGGTGGTGTCTTAGTCTTGTCCATCGTTGAATAGTGCCAGTAGTAGAGCTGCGTACCGGGTTGCCATATGGCCTTTCTCAGCTGCAGGTCTGGCTGGTTTCCGAACGCCCTTATCCCTGCCTGGAAGTTACCGGCACCGAACATTTCTCCGACCAGGGAAGAATCGAGGATCTGCAGGTTGACCTTTATTCCCAGTTTCTTGAGATCTTCCACGAATATGAGCGCAACGTCCTGATACTCCTTCGGCGAGTTCTGAACGAGCAGGTTGAACTCAACGCGCTTGCCGTTCGGGAAGAGCCTGTAGCCTTCTTTGTCTCTCTTAGTCAAGCCGAGCTTGTCGAGCAGCTCGTTCGCCTTCTTCAGATCGTAAGGTCTGAGGAGCTGTTCTACCTTAGGATTGTAGAAGGCCTTGTTGGATGGGAGGATCAAACCTGCATCCGGTATCGCCAGGCCGGCGAACACTTCGTCGATTATTCTCTGTCTGTTCAGCGCGTACTCCATGGCCTCTCTGAATTCAAGCCTGGTGAACAGACCTCTCAGATCCGGATCATCCACATCGAAGTTGAAGGAGATGTGTATCGGGCTGGGTGTTGGTTGGTTCGGCTGGGTAGCGTAGACGACGTAGGGCGTCTTACCCGTAAGTTCCTGTTCTTTGAGCATGGGATAATCCCTCGAGGCGATCGCCATGAAGTCTATTTCTCCCGCCATGAACTTTGCGGTGCGCATTTCCGCGTCCCTGATGATCAGATACTCTACCCTGTCAAAGTAAGGTAACTTGTTTCCAAATCTGTCCACTTTCCAGAAGTACGGGTTTCTTTCGAGCACGAGCTTCTGATCCGTGATGAGTTGAACTGGCTTGAACGGACCGTTCACGACGATCTCTTTCGGATCCGTGTTCGACAACCAGATTTTGTTGACAGAGCCAAGATCGTTCTTGTCAATGAGAGGTTCGAGCTTGTGCTTCGGATAGATGTAGACGTGCGAAAGCACCGTGAAGAACGCTCCGTACGGTGATGGGAGGATCGCTTTGACGGTCTTGTCGTCCACCTTGACCCACTCGATCATCCTGTTGACACCCTGCTCGTCCGGTATCGTAAACCTGGCGATCGAGTTGCCACGCGCGTACTGGTTCATGACGAAGTACTGGAACGTGAAGACCACATCGTCTGCTGTGATGGGTGTTCCGTCCGACCAGTACGCCTCACGCAGCTTGAATGTGACTTCTTTCCCGTCCGGCGAAACAGTCCAGGACTTCGCCAGGGCTGGTCTGATTTCGTTCGTCACCGGGTGCATCTCCACAAGTGTTGAGAACATTGGGCCCATGATGACGCTGTAGCTCGAAGAATCGAGTGTTCCGTACAGCAGATAAGATTCAGGAGTCGACGCCAGAACAAGTCTCAAAGTGCCCCCGATCTTAGGTGAGAAATCCGGCGTCAGAAGTTCGTCTTCCACAGCGTACTCGGTCGCCAACACGATGCATGCCAGGACCGCGAGGATCACGAGAAACAACTTTTTCATACCAGCACCTCCTTCCAAAAATGTTATCACAATATTCTGATTCCCCATTATGATATCACAACCGCGGGCAGGAATGTGTTAAGGTGGTCACGGATGGTTCGTCGGACTGTGCCTCTCTGTGACTTGACTGTACGATATGGTGGAATAGAATTCTTGATTGGAGGTGGGCCCATGCCGAAGGCGGAAGGAAGGATTTTTCATTTCGAAGGACACGCAGCTATAAGAACGGATTTTCTCGAAACCATCGATTTCGATGGTAAGGATGAATACATCAAGATCGAGACGGAAGAATTCTCCGCCGTCTGTCCGTTCTCCGGACTGCCCGACATCGGAAAGGTGATCATCGAGTACTATCCGGACGGCGGAAAGATCGTCGAGCTGAAATCGTTGAAGTACTACTTTGTCAGTTTCAGAAACGTTGGAATTTACCAGGAAGAGGCCACGAAAAGAATTTACGAAGATCTCAAGAAACTTCTTAATACCAACAGGCTCAGGGTGACTGTGATCTACAACATCCGCGGCGGTATAAAAGTGACGACGCAGATGGGAGGCCTGGAGAATCATGACAGAAAGGTTGAATGAGAAACTCATCACGCTCACGAGTATTTTCATCTTTGCCATAGTTGCTTCGAACGTGACCGCATCGAAACTGGTCAATCTGGGACCGTTCATCGTCCCTGTGGCTGTGCTGTGTTATCCTGTAACCTTTGCCATCACCGACATCGTGAGCGAAGTTTACGGCAGAAGAATCGCTCAGAGGATCGTCTGGACTGGATTTTTCGTTTCCCTTCTTCTGGTACTCTACAGCAGGATCGTGGTCGTTTACCCGCCGGCGAGCTTTTTCAAAGACAACGAAGCCTTCATAAAGGTTTTCTCCTCAACACCGAGGATCGTCCTTGCGAGCATGATCGCTTACGTGGCATCCCAAACTCACGATGTTTGGGCGTTTCACATGTGGAAAAAGCTCACGAAGGGAAAGCATTTGTGGGTGAGGAACAATTTCTCCACGATCGTTTCTCAGTTCATCGATACGTGCTTGTTCATCGTGGTGGCGTTTGTCAACACCGTACCCAATGATGTTCTGCTGAGCATGATATTCTCCCAGTACATCGTCAAGTTCATCATTGCACTCATAGACACACCTTTCGTCTATCTGGGTGTCAAACTGGTCAGCGGAAAATGGGTGGTGAGTGAAATAAGTTAAAGAGGAAAGTTCCACCGGAAAGAGGGAGCTTTTCAGCGTAGCATTCTCATTGATTCTCGTAGAGCCAGCACGCAACCAGATGACCAGGTTCGATTTCGAACAAGTCAGGCACTTGATGGATACACTTTTCAAAACTGAAAGGACATCTCGAAACAAAGGCACAACCTGATCCGTCGACTATTTCCATTTGCAGTCTTTTTATACTAATTTTTTCTTTCTTCCTAAATATTGAAGGAGAATAACTCATCAAAACTCGCGTGTAAGGATGCAGAGGGGACTCCTTAATGCATTTTGCTGTTGATAGTTCCATAACTTTCCCAAGATACAAAACCATGATGCGATCACAGACGTGTGCTGCGAGTGAAAGGTCATGTGTGATGAACAGAACCGCAGTTTTTTCTCTTTCCACCAGATCGAGCAACAGATTCAGAACGCTGGCTCTGACTGACAGATCGAGCATGGACACGCATTCGTCAGCCACTAAGAAACTTGGCCTCAAAAGCATCGCACGTACGATGGAGATCCTCTGCAATTGTCCGCCAGACAGTTCGTGGGAATAGCGGTTCAAGAAAGATTCTGGTGGTTCAAAACCAGCCTCCCTCATGTACGCCAAAATTCTCTCTCTCCCCTCCGAATGGCTATTGCAGATGCGGTTTATCTTCATAGGCAGAATCAATGATTGTTCAATGCTCAGCCTCGGATCGAACGACTCGTAAGGATTCTGGAATATGATTTGGATCTGCCTTCTCAAATCCGGATCAAGCTTCGATTTGCCGCTCAATTTTATACCTCTGAACGATATTTCTCCATCGGTCTCTTTCTCCAGCCTGCTCAAAACCAATCCAAGCGTGGTCTTCCCACAACCACTTTCTCCTATCACACCGAAGACCTCTCCAAGCTTTACATCGAAGGAAACCCCATCGAGGGCCTTAATGAGATGTCTCTTCTTGACCAAGCCGGACGAATAATATTTCTTCAGGTTATGAACGCTGAGCAAGCTCATACACGAACCCCCACTTTCAAGCAGCTGACCTTGCGATCGCCGATTTTTTCCAGTTTTGGAGCTATTCTGAAACATTCTTCTGTCGCAATTGGACATCTTGGTGCAAACACACAACACTGAACAGGCTGTGAAAGATCTGGCAGGTTTCCAGGTATGCCGTAAAGCTTTTTGTTTTCGTGCGCAAAATCCGGCAGGGACCTCACCAATCCATGTGTGTACGGATGCATCGGTTCGTGAAGTATTTGCTCCGTTTTCGCGATCTCGACCAACCTGCCTGCGTACATCACAACGACTTCGTCACACAGTTCAGACACGACACCGAGATCGTGTGAGATCACTAAACCTGTCAGCGAAAGCTTTCTGATCAAAGACTTGACTTCTTCGATGATTTGTCCCTGAGTCACCACATCGAGTGCAGTTGTTGCTTCATCGAGGATGATGAATTTAGGTTGATTCAGTAGCGCCAGAACTATCATTACCCTCTGCATCATTCCCCCAGAAAGTTGGTGTGGATACATTTTCAAAACTCGCTCCGGGAGGTTCACCATGTTCAGGAGTTGTCTCAACCTTTCAGTAATTTCATCTTCCGAAAGATGAGGATTGTGAATTTTCATAGCATCAGCGAGCTGCTCTCCCACTTTGTGCACCGGACTCAGAGCGTTCAAGGACTTTTGAAAAACCATAGAAAATTCTTTCCACCGGATTTTCCTTATCTCTTCTTCAGATAAGGAGAGTACGTCATAGCTTAGCAGTTCTATTTTCCCGCCCGTCACAATTGCATTGGAAGGCAACAAACGCATAACGGCATGGGCGAGTGTGCTTTTTCCAGAACCTGATTCCCCGACAATTCCAACGAATTTTCCTTCTTCAACGTCGAAGCTCACATGATCGACTGCGTATATTGTTTTTCCGCCGATCCTGTAATGCACGCTGAGGTCCTTCACACTGAGAGCTACGTTTTTCTTCACTCATTTCTCACCTCGCTGAGCTTGGGATATAGAGCCCGTTGCAGCCCATCGCCGATGAAGGAAAAGGTCGCTACTGTTATCACTGTGAAGACGCCTGGAAACACGATATTCCACCACGCGAAAAACATGTAGCTTCGTGCATCGTTGATCATCTTGCCCCAGCTCACAACACTCGGATCTCCCAATCCAAGAAAACTCAGTGCTGCTTCTGTGAGTATGGCGCCACCTATCTGCATGGCACTGTTGGCCACCACTGGGTACATGCCGTTAGGAATGATGTGAGTAAAGATGATCCTTGCTGGACTTTCACCGGTAGCTCTTGCTATCTTAATGAAGGCCTTTTCCTTTAAGCTCATGGTCTGGGCTCTCATTATTCTCGCATTCGACGGCCACGTTGTTACACCTATTACTAACATGATGTAGATCAGATTCCTGCCGAAAACTGCGACTATGATCAGTATGAGGAAAAATACCGGAAACATCAGGAAGGAATCGATGATTTTACTCAAAACTTCATCGAAAATTCCTCCGATGTATCCCGAGAGGGCTCCCACTATGATACCTATCAACGCCGATAAACCTGCTGCTACGAATCCCACAGTGATCGAAACCCGTGCACCATAAACAACACGTGAAAAGACGTCGCGGCCCAGATGGTCTGTGCCGAACGGATGTGATTTACTTGGCGGCATGAGCACGTCATAAGATATATCAGTTGGTCTGTAGGGTGCTATCACCGGTGCAAACAGTGCCATGGTGAGTATTACTAAAAACATTATCAAACCAGCAAGACCATATCTGCTTGAGAGGTACCTTCTGACAAAATCAATTCGAAGCCTCACAGCGAAAACCACCCTCTCAGAGCAATCTGACTCTCGGGTCCAGAATGGCTATGACTATGTCGGTCACGATCATGGCCACACTGATAAATACAGCCATCAGGAAGTAGATACTCAACAGCAGCTGATAATCCCTCCTGAATACGGCGTCCAATAAAAGCCTTCCCATACCCGGCCAGGCAAAGACGATCTCAATCAGTGCCGCACCGGTAATCGAGAAACCGAGCGTGATTCCAAATATCGTAATGGCTGGGATTATTGAGTTCTTCATCACATACTTTTTGAAAAGCCTATCGCTAGGCATGCCAACGGCCGACAGAATTGTCACGTAGTCTTCGCGCAGATTCTGGATTATACTTGCCCTTGTGACTCTGTAAAAAACCGGGAGTTGTATCAGCACCAACGTGAGAAGTGGAAGAAACAGATGGTGTAAATAATCCAAGATCCTTCTGAATCCTTCGTACGATGCCCTCATATCGAACATACCAGAGGTGGGAAACCACCTCAGTTTGGATGAAAACACGAGAATCAAAATGAGCCCAAGCCAGAAAGAAGGCATTGCATAAAGTATGTAGGAAACCAGAGAAAGAAAGAGATCGCCAAATTTCTTTCTCAACTTGCTTGCAAGCACCGCAAGATAAGTTCCAAGTATGAATGCAATAACGCTTCCGGTAATTGTTATCGAAAGTGTGGGGAGGATTCTTGGCCCTATCAATTTCCAAGAGGATTGATCGTAGACGTAAGAGAACCCCAGATCACCTCTCAACAGGTTCGCCATATACCTGAGGTACTGAATCACGAGCGGTTTATCCAGACCATACTTTCTCTTCAAAGCCTCCACTATTTATGGGGAAGGATTTTCGAGTCCGGTCATGATCGTTGCAGGATCTCCTGGGGCAAGGTGTATTATAAAAAAGTTGATCGTTATGACTATGAGAATCAGCAAAGCTGCAGAAGATATCCTTCTGAGCAAATATTTAACGAAGAAGATATCCATGGACAAGCCACCCCTGAAATATGAACCACCCTGCACAAGGCAGGGTGGCCTTCATGAAAGCTTTATCTATCCAACCAGGTCTTCGCGTAGTTATTTATAGCGACTTTTCCAACCAGCTCATAAGGCATGTTCTTAACGTATTTTTTGTGCACGTAGTTCACAACAACTTCTCCAATGGGATAGAAAGGTAGATCCTGCGAGAGTATTTTCTGAACCTCGAAGTAATATTTCTGTCTCTCTTTCACGTCCGAAACCGTGGCTCCTTTTCTCAGCAATTCGTCCACTTTCGGGTTGGAATAACCCATCACGTTGACGTCTCCACCAGTTCCAACCCTGAGCTTCAAATTGTCTGGATCAGGACCTTGGAAACCATTGAGAACCGTCAAATCAAAGTCCCCCGCTTTTAGAACCTTTTCGATGTACGCAGCAATTTCGTACTCTTCGAGCTTCACCTTTATACCGACTTTATCCAGCTGCTCTTTGATCACAGCCGCCATGTCGGCCCAGACCTGGCCTTGGAAATACACAAGAACAGCTTCGAACCTGTAACCATCCTTGCCACGGGGATAGCCTGCTTCATCCAGAAGTTTTTCTGCCAACTTTGGATCATATCCAGGAGCCTTGGCGTCGGGATTGTACGCCCATGGAATTGCAGGTGTATAAAAACCATCGCTTACCGAACCGTATTTGATCGCCTTGCTGAATATTTCTTCCCGATTGAGTGCGTAAGCCGTTGCAAACCTCACTTTGACGTCGTTAAACGGCGAAGACCTCCGTGCCACATTGAATCCCATGTAGTACCTGCTCGGCGCCGGACGTTGTTGAACCACTACATCGGGCGATTTCTGATACAGAGGAATATGAGCGTTGCTGACGTTTGCGTTGATATCCACTTCTCCTGCCATGAAGGCCTGGAAAGCCGTGTTCTCGTCAGGTATGATTTTGAACACGATCTTGTCAAGGTATGGCTCACCCATGTAGTAATCTGGGTTCTTAACGAGTGTAACGTGATCTCCCTTTACCCATTCCACGAACTTGAACGGACCTGTGCCGACAGGCTTCTGGTTGGCAGGATTGTCCAGCCAGTCCACAGGACTACCGTCTTTCGTAGTATCGTAGATGTGCTTTGGCATGATGAAGGTTCCATACCAAGCCAGGAACCCCAAGAACGGTGCCTGAGGATCAGACATTTTGATGACCACTGTGTAATCATCGGGCGCCTCGATAGACACGACTTTTTCAAAGTGTTTGGAAGCAGGAGCTTCTGGATGATTCTTGATCTGCGTGAACGTCCACACGACATCAGCCGAAGTGAACGGCTGCCCATCGTGCCATTTGACACCTTTTCTCAGATGGAACGTGTAGGTCAGACCATCCTCTGAAATTTCCCAACTCTCTGCAAGATCAGGTATGACGTTGTAGTTGTGATCGAGAGCCACGAGTTTACTGAATATTGACGGATAAATTCCGTTACCCGCATCATCGATTTTGGCGCAGGGGTTGAAGGATATCGGATCAGACCAATAGGCAATGACCAAAGTTCCACCCTTCTTGGGTGTCTGTGCAAAGAACAGGACGGCGGTTATTACCAAGAGCACCACAAAGAACTTCCTCATAACAACACCTCCTCTCAGGAATTCTTCAGCACCACTTTTCCATCGACAATCACGTAAACAGGATAAGAACCTGGCTTCAATGGATGATTGCTCCAGATGACTATGTCTGCATCCTTTCCCGGTTCGATGGTTCCCACCGCGTTGTCTATCTTCAGTATCTTTGCTGGATTCACTGTGATCATTTTGAGTGCTTCTTCGTAAGATGCCCCATTTCTTACAGCAACAAAGGCGAGCAATCTGAGATGTTTCTGAGGAATCACGGGATGATCTGTCATGAGGGCTACCAGTACTCCGTGTTTCGCCAATACTACCGGGGTTTCATCGCTCATATACCTGAACCCGGGGTATAACCTGCTGAACATCAGAGGACCGTACACGACAGGAACGCCTGATTTGCTTATCTGATCAGCAAGAAGGTGCCCTCCGAAGACATGCTCAATGCTCGCGTCCAGATTGTACTCCCCGATCAAGCGAATCGCCGCTTGTATCTCATCGGGAGAATAGGAAAGATGGATCTTTACAGGAAGTTCACGCCTAATAGCTCTTGCAACAATTTCGCAGATCTGTTTTTTATTCTGATCCACCTTGAGGGGATCTTCCATCCACAGCTTCGTCTCTTCCAGAACTTGCCTCAAAAGTGCTACCGTTCCCATCCGTGTGCTTGGGTATGGTTCTCTGGATTTCCATTCTCTGGATCTCTTCGGCCCTAAAGCTACCTTGAGTGCCGCTTCTTCTTTCATTATTCGCCCTGTGGTTTTCATCACCAAACCTATGCCACCGATCACGTTCGCACTGCCAGGTCCCGTGTAAACCGTTGTGACGCCGCCGTTCAGAGCATCAAAAAACGCAGGATCCCTCGTATCTAAGGCATCGATAGCGCGCATCTGAGGAGTGATAGGACCGTAAAAATCGTTGACGTCGCTGTATTCCCAATCCAGGCCTTCTGGAATCAAACCTATGTGACTGTGTGAATCTATCAAACCGGGTGTTATGAATTTCCCACACGCATCGATCACTTCACTTTCGCTGGGAACTTCAAGGTCTTGACCAACGGCAACAATCTTGCTTCCTTCTATAGAGACAACAGCATTTTCAATCGTTTCAGCACCAGTCCAGATAGTTCCACCTTTTATAACGATCAACCCAACTCACCCGCCTTGAACACGATTTCACCATCTATGATCGTCATCAGAACCTTCGTTTTCGCCAATAACGGTTCACCTGAAAGAAGGACAAGATCGGCGTCTTTGCCAACTTCGATCGAACCAACCCTATCTTCGATGTCTAGAATCCGGGCCGCGTTGATAGTGATAAGTTTCAGAGCCTCTTTCAGGCTGTAACCATGCGCCAACGTGAGTGAAGAAAGCAAATCGAGATATTGAATGGGTATTGTTGGATGGTCTGTCGTCAGGCAGAAGTTAAGGTTTTTCATTTTGGAAACATTCGCACTGTCAAGATTCTTCAGTTCCGTGCCTCTTCTTGCAAAAACGATGGGACCGTACACTATGGGAACATCTTTCAGTGAATCAGACAACGCATACGCCTCTGTTGCGTGGTCAAGAATGATTTTGAGTCCAAATTCATCCGCGAGCTTCAGAACCGTATCGATATCCTGCACAGTGTGAACGTGTACGCGCAAAGGTATTTCTCCTTTCAGGAGTGGCACGAGAGCTTCAAGCTTTGGGTCCCTCTTGTCCTTACTGCCAGATTCCATGTATTCCTTCGCCTTCGACAATACAGCCCTCAACTCAGCTATGATGCCCATCCTCGTTGTGGGGACCAACTTTTGCTCTGAAAGAAACCTTTTCGGATGTTCCCCCACAGCTGCCTTGATACAAGCTGTTCTCTTAACCAATTTACCGTTGGTTTTGTAAATGCTCCCCTGACCTGGCATGATTGTGATCTTCTCCACAGAAGAACCAAACGACATGTACGAGCCAGGCAGGATTCCAACACAGGTAACTCCAGCCATCATCGCATCTTTAAAAGCAGGATCGAACACATCCACAGCGTCAGAAACGCTCAGGTGCGGAGTGACAGGATCACTTACTTCGAAACCATGATCGCCCGTTTCACCTTCGAGTCTGTAGAGTCCCATGTGTGTATGAGGATCGATCAAGCCCGGTATCACGTACTCTGCTCGAATTACTTCTTCGTCGGTCGCAGTCGATGAACGAAGGGCTGTGACTTTTCCGCCCTCGATCACGATGTCTACATCTCTGAGCTCTTCAAAAGGCGTGAACAGAACACGGCATCGAACGATCATGAATTTTACGTCCCCCTTCTGGCCGGCCTACCTTCGAGAATGTTTGGCAATTATTATACAGTCTCCCGTAAGGTGTTGATATAACCTTGTGGTTAAGGGAAAATAAACGGAGGTGAACTGTGATCAAACAATATATCCCTGTGAAAAATCACATCGCGTCTGTTTGTGAACGTGGAACGAGTAAAGGTGTAGTCTCAAAAACTGTGAAGAAGAGCATCGAAACGAACCACACTGAACGCCGAGTATTTTGAAATCTTTGCCTCAATCAAAACATAGTCGTACTGAACTTACTCTTCTGCTCCAGAAGGAATTTTTCAAGCCTTTCCATGTCCAGTTCGGCCAGAAGGACCGCGCTCCCTTCAAGCGATTCGTTCCTCACGATGTAACCATCGTGATTCTGTGTGATGGGAATGGGCCCACAAACGCAGGCTCGATCTTTGAGACGATTTTGAAGGAGTTTTCCAACGAGTGTTGCCTTCAGACAGTAGTAACCAACCATCTGCGCGTGCGACCAAAAATAGTATTTATCGTCCCACTCGCTGTAGATGTTCGTCCCACTCGTAGATGTCACCACGATCCTGACGCCCTCTTCGACCAGTTTCGACATCGCTTCACTGCTCGCGAGCAAACGTTTCGGCACGAGCGCCAGAACGTAATCTTTTACTTTCGTACGTTTCCCAACGGGTGAGCGTCCCTCGCTGTATAGTTTTAAACCGCGCGTGGTACCGAAAGCCACGGTGCAGTTCAACCGGCGTGAAAGTTCCAGCATGAATCGTTCACACTGTTTGCTGACCGTCTCTGGCACCTTCAACCTGTTCTTTATGAATCTGCCAGAGAAGGGGAAAGACCATACGCCGCGTACGAAGAACAAATCTGTCAGCGCGGGAAACACCACTACGTCGGGAGAAAAGCTGGCGATCCTAGAAAGCAGGGAGGTGAAAAAATCTGTGAAGATTTTTCTGTTTTTGAACCCGGAGTCGTACTCTAACTGCAAGACTACAGCGCGCACAACGTGATCAGGACCAATATGCTTTCGTGAAGGTGGTAAATCTCTGAAAAGCTTCCAGAGGCTTGTAAAAAGAAAATCCATGACGCATCAACCTGCGAGGCTTTTGACGATGAAGGACCTGCCCGAATCGGTTCGGGAAACATCGAGTTCCACGATGCACGAAGAAGTCGCATCAAAGAGGATGCCCGACCGATCCATTCCCTGGCCTGGAACGCAGAAGAAGAGGTGAGTTGCTCCTGCATGTTTCGCCAGCAACACTACCGGAATGTTGAACTCCCTGCTCGAACCCCAGCAGATGGTTTTGACGAGCAACAATTCTTCAGGCCTGGACAAATCCTGAAAAACGAACAGTGCATTGGCTCCGAGTTCCGCAGCTTTCTTCGCGTATCTCCAGTTCATGGAACCGGTCACGACGGCGAAGAGCCCGTGCGGAAGCTCAAGAATGTGGAAACCCGAGCCGAAGCTGGTCTCCTCCGAGAAGTTCGAAAGTAGAATGTAACCTTTATCGCTTCCCAGAAGGTAGAAATTTGCCCCGTTGACTGGCTGCTCCACCCAGGAGACTGCAAGATCCACGTTGAAGAATTCGCTCAGAACGATCTGTCTTCCAAGGAGCAGCTTCACTCGTCCACCTCGAAAGAATTATAACACAAAAGGAGGGCCCTGGTGCCCTCCTTCTGGCGGGGACGACGGGATTTGAACCCGCGACCACCGGTGTGACAGACCGGCATGCTAAACCAGGCTGCACCACGTCCCCGACTTTCCAGCGATACTTAGTATACCACAGACTCTTGGAAGATTGCAAGTGGGTGGTTGACAGTTTTAGCGTTTTTGTTGACACACTGTTTCGATCAGCATCAGTATTTCCTGGGGATCCTGCAAACATGTGAGAAAAGTGAGCCAATTCACACAAGGTATGATAACATACTGACGGCAGGTGAACAGAAATCCGAAGCAAGGAGCATAGGTCCTCCTTTTTGAAAGTCGTGTTCGTAAGACTGTTTTTGACAACCACACTCATCGTGGTCGGCACAATTCTGGTTGTGATCCTCCTGGTTGGTCATTTTCACCGCAAATACGTTTTTGAACCGCTTTTTAAAGATACCGTCACCTTCGTCTCTTCTTACATAGATCAGTGGCAGAGAACGGTCAAGGCTTTTGATGCTTCTTACAATCCCATCGTGAGGGACCTTTTGAACGTTCTGGCAAGCGAACTGGAAACTTACGGAGAGCTTTCTGACGAGCAGATAACAGAAATACTGACAAAAAGGCTTGAAACACTGTCGATGCAGTATATCGAACGTGTGAACTGGTATCTGATAAGTCCCAGCAGTGTTATAGAAAGGACAAATTACGCTACAGATCTCGGTTTAGATATTGCGAGTGTTGTTCCGAGATACTGGGCAGCGAGGCTCGAGCCACTGAAGCCAGGACAGTTTCTCATTGAAGGGCTGAGCTTTGAATACAGGACCAATCTCCCGAGGATCTATGGATACAGAAGACTGTCCAGCGGGTGGATACTCGAAATCGGTCTGGCGCTCGATCCAGTCATCGTGGCTGATCTGTGGGAAAGTGTAGAAGAATTGACTCAGAATAGCAGGTACGTAGAGCGGATCTCCCTTTACGGTGCTTCCTTTGCTCCGTTTGGGAATTACCCACCCCTTGATGATGAAGAAAAACAATGCTTCAGCAAACAGGAGGCAGAGAACGATTTTGTGATCCAGAATCTGAAAGGTTCTCGATACAAAATTTACAAGAACTGGATTCCGACAACCCAGGCGGGCATCGACTGGAGCGGTAAGAGCGCCTTTTTCACCTTAAGGGTTCTGATGGTCCTGGATTTTTCCGAAACTGAATCCATGAAGAAAGCATTGATCGTTTTTCTCAGCTTCGCCGTCGCTGCAGGTATGATTCTGATTCTCTGGCTCAGCCTCGGTGTTTTTAGAAAGATCTCAGAACCGATCAAACGTATGCTGGTAGAAATCAAACAGTTCCAAGCTTCGCCGTTGGACGAGAGTGGCGACCATTCTGTCGAAACATCTATCAAAGAAATCTCCAAGTTGCAGGAATCCATTCAAGATATGAAAAAACAGATCAGAGATCAGCTGACATCCCTCTACCTCGCGAATCGCAACTTAAGACAGGATATCGAAAAATACAAACTCGATATATTCATTGATCCGTTGACCCGTCTCTTCAACAGAAGATTTTTGATGCAGTGCCTCGAAGATCTACAAAGAAGCGCCTCGAACATCGTGATATGCTTTCTGGACATCGATTCCTTCAAAATGATCAACGACACCTATGGGCACCACGTGGGCGATATCGTGCTGAAGACGTTCGTTGAAGTGTTGCGCTCGGAGGTGAGAAAAACCGACCTTGCGTTCAGGATCGGAGGAGACGAGTTCATGGTGCTCTTTCCCGAGCTACAAATTCAGGAAGCTCAGCAGGTTGTCGAGAGAATTGAGAAGAAACTTCCAAACATCGAATTCGAAGATTTTCCCGGTCTGAGAATCTCGGTGAGCTATGGTTTTTCACGGTGGTCAAAGGATTGCGGGATAAGCATCGAAGAAGCTCTAAAAGAGGCAGATTTAGAGATGTACAGAAGGAAAAAAGAAAAATATGAAAAGACAAGCAGAATAAGGCCAAACTAAGTCTCATGAATCAAGCAAAATCACTCACCTTGAACGAAGATTTCTCAGCGTTTCTGTGTTTTCTAACTGTTAAGTCTGGAAGCGATTGACAAATCTGACTAATCTTTTTGATTCTTCATACTGTGAATCTGTCGGATCATACCAGTCGAAAGCCATCTCCAGTACTCTGCCTTTTTCATCACATCCACGCACGTACAAGTATCTCTGGTCTTGAAGGGTTGGACCATATGGTCTGGAAGAACCAGCTAAACTGGAAACAGTTTCTAAGACCACATGTCCAATAACGAATAGCTTCCAGTTTGGTTTTGGGTAAGAAACTTCAACATGAACATGTCCAAGGGGCATGATGCAGTAGTAGTCGGGAACGCCGGTCCATGCACTCTTCAGAGATCTATACACCCAACCCACGAGGTAGTCTGGAGTGGCACGTACGTAAGAATTTTCAAGTCTGTCCACAAATTGCGTCAAAAGTGTTTCTATGAAATCTTTTTCATAAACGGTCATGGAATCAGTTTTTATTAACTTGATGTAACTGAAAGCAGGGCTCGGCTCTCGATACCATGGATAATGTGCGTAGTCTTGAAAGTATGTGTTTTTCTCGCGATTTTTCAACAAGTGTTCCAACAAAGTAAAGAAAAACCTTTTCTGCTCGGGATCATTTGCAGTAAATGTGAAACCCCACAGGCCCTCTTCAGGCAGAATGGAAAGTTCATCAATAAAATACGGTTCTGGAAACGTGTTCAGCACTTCCTGGCGGATCGCCCCATGAAGATGAATGATCAACCCAGCTTGTGGAAAATCGATCTGGGCAGCCAGTTTTCCCACTCCACTTGATCCTGCGCGGATCCTAGCATCGTATGGCCTTTTCAAATCGATCTTGCCTTTGCGCTTACCTATTCTATATTCAAGCTGCTCGTCTTCAAAGGAAAGCGTGCCATACTTCTTCTTAGCCGCCTTCATTACCAAACCATAAGTTAGAACGCAAGTGACAAGAGACAGGATCAGACTCGCAACGAAACCAAACAAAATGATCCAGCCAGAAACCTTCCAATCCAGCAAGCTGAAAATAAGAATCGGTAGACCGATCCACACCAGAAGGAACTCCAAAAACGGGATTATCACAGTATATTTACCACTGATGTACGAAACTTCGATTCTCAACCCCCCACCCCCCACACAGGACAAAACCTCAAAGATCTGGTTTGTCTACTCCATGCTCATAAGCATATTGGAGGGTTTCGATCTGGGCGTTTCTTATCAGATCTCTCGCGTAACCTGCTTTCTGGCGTATGTGCTCGACTCTGTCTATCACGTCTATCGCTATGCTGAACCTGTCGATCTGGTTCAGGATAGCCAGCTGCATCGGTGTGGTTATGCCACCTCTTCCTTTCAAGAACGGTGAGAGCGCTGTGGAATCTATTCCATACTTTCTGTTCTCCCGATAACCCCGCACGTGTATGTTGTTATGGTTTTTCCTTCTGTAGGTGAGTCTGTGTATGAGCCAGGGATAACCGTGGAAGTTGAATATGACAGGTTTATCAGTGGTGAAATAAGAATCGAACTCTCTGTCGGTCAATCCGTCGGGATGCTCCGTGTTCGGTGTGAGGGTGAAGAGGTTTATCACGTTCACAAACCTTATTCTGAGTTCCGGGAAGAACTCCTTCAGAATTTTCACCGCCGCGACGGCTTCTTTCGTTGGAATGTCACCACAGCTCGCGACGACAACGTCGGGTTCTTCCTGAGGATGGTTCGATGCGAAGTCCCAGATCGCGATCCCCTTTATCACGTTCTTGATTGCCTCGTCAATGCTCAGATACTGTGGATGTTTCTGCTTGTCCACCACGATGATGTTTATCCTGTTCGTCGTCTGTAAACAATGCCACACCGTTGCCAGGAGCGTGTTCGCATCGGGCGGGAAGTAGACCCTCACCACGTTGGGCCATTTGTCGACTATCGAAGTTATGAAACCTGGATCTTGGTGAGTGAAGCCGTTGTGGTCCTGTCGCCACACGACGGATGTCAGCAGCAGGTTCAAAGAAGAGATCGGCATCCTCCAGGGAATATCTGAAGATATATCGATCCATTTCCCAAACTGGTTGACCATCGAAGAGATGATGGGCGCGAAGCCTTCGTAAGTGTTCAGAAGACCGTGTCTGCCGGTGAGCAGATAACCTTCGAGCCAGCCTTCTATCGTGTGCTCAGAGAGAATTTCCATGACCCTTCCGAAAGTCGAAAGATAGCCTTCATCGCTGTCGACGGGAAGGATCTTCGCGTTCCAGGCTTTGCCGTGTACGAAGGTCGCATCGAGCCTGTTCGATTTCGTTTCGTCCGGCCCGAAGACTCTGAAATTGTTCGGATTGAGATCCATGATTCTCTTGAGATAGTCTCCCAGTGGGCGGGTGTTTTCGTGGTACTTCTGCTGTTCTGGATCGATAGAGAATTCCTTCAAAGGAGGAAGTTTCAGCGGGACCCTGACGAGCCCACCGTTCGCGTTCGGGTTCTTGCTCATCTTGAGTTCGCCCGGTGGAACGACTTCGAGCAGATCTTTCCTCAACCTTCCAGATCGATCGAATAGTTTGTCCGGTTCGTAACTCAGCAGCCATTGCTCCAGAATCTTCAAACTCTCGGCGTTCTCTCTTGCGTCGGCGAGTGGGACCTGGTGCGACCTCCAGTATCCTTCGATGTAGTGATCCCTGACGATCTTCGGTGCGGTCCATCCCTTTGGAGTTCTCAGGATAATCATGGGCAGGATTGGTCTTTCGATCTTTTCCTTCGCGCGGGACCAGATGTCGATGATCCTTTCAACACACTTATCCATCGCTTCCATCATTCTCTGATGGGATTCAAGATGATCGTCGGTTCCATCCACGATGATGGGATCGTATCCGTAGCCTTTGAACAGGTTCAGCAGCTCGCTTTCTTCTATTCGAGCGAGGATCGTCGGATTGTTTATCTTGTAGCCGTTCAAAGACAGAATTGGCAGAACGGCTCCGTCCCTGGCAGGGTTGAGAAACTTGTTGGAATGCCACGATGCCGCAAGAGGTCCAGTCTCCGCTTCTCCGTCACCGATAACTGTTATAGCTATAAGTTTTGGATTATCGAACACCGCACCGTAAGCGTGAGAGAGTGAATAACCCAGCTCGCCGCCTTCCTGTATCGAACCGGGAAGTTCAGGTGTGCAGTGGCTGCCAAATCCACCCGGGAAAGAAAAGTACCTGAAGAGTTTTTTCATACCCTCTTCGTCCTGGGTGAACTCTGGATAATACTCGCTCAACGTTCCTTCAAGATACACGGGTGCTATCACGCCAGGTGCACCGTGTCCTGGTCCGGCGATGAAGATGGCGTTCAGATTGTATTTCTTTATAACCCTGTTGGCGTGAACGTACACAAAGCTCAGAGCCGGCGAGGCGCCCCAATGTCCAAGCAATCTGTTTTTTACGTGTTCGGGTTTGAGGGGAACTTTCAGCAGCGGGTTGTCTTTGAGGTAGATCATGCCGGCTGCGATGTAGCAGCAGGCTTTCCAAAAATCGTTCAACTTTTCAACCACAGTTTCACCTCGATATGATTCTACCACCTGCGCCGGCTGGCAGCTGTGCACCGCCAGGTCTATGACCGACAACACCAAAAAGCACGCTTCAACGCGTGCACAAAAACTTGCGCATTTCTTCGCTGATTTTCCTCAACCAACGGTTCGGGTTCAACCTTTTCTGGTTCTCAAGAAATTCTCTATGGATCTATCCCAGGTTCTTTCCGCTTCGCTGGGGAAATAACATGCGGGAAGTTCCCCGTGGCTCCTGTGGTACGCCAGACACTCGCAGCAGATGCCCTTACGCGGACAACCCGGATAGGAACAGTTGCACCTTTTGAGGTTCTTTTCTCTGTTGACGCAGTCCAAAGTGAACACCTCCTACTCAGCTCTCAAAAAGAGTTTACCAGAGAGCCACAGCAAGATTAGTCCTGCCAACAACATGACGAAGTTAACCGACCAGAAAAGCGATGGGCTCATCAGCTGAAGCTTCGCACTCGCACGGATCAAATCTGCGACGTACTTCACTGGAAGGATGTGGCCGATCCATCTGAAGTAAGATGGCATCCAGGACAGTGGAAAATAGACCCCAGAGAAAAACATCATGAAGGTGTTCAAAAGCGAGGCGACGTTCGAAGCGGCGTTGGGCTGTTTGAAAACGAGTGCGATCAGCAAGCCCACAGCCATCATACCGAAGGTGGAAAA
Source organism: Thermotoga sp. Ku-13t (assembly GCF_011057685.1). Lineage (NCBI taxonomy): Bacteria > Thermotogati > Thermotogota > Thermotogae > Thermotogales > Thermotogaceae > Thermotoga > Thermotoga sp. Ku-13t. The sequence continues at coordinate 56,988 of NZ_LNFY01000011.1, forward strand.
GATCAAAGTGAACGCCAGCATAAACCAGTTGAAAGCCAGCTGAGCGTTGAACATCAACCTGCTCAGGAGAATGATGAAAGCCAGAGACAAGAAACTGAGCGACAGTCTCACGATGGAAACCGCGATGAGAAAACTTCTCAGCTTAACGCCCGTGGCGATGAGCCTTTTCAACGCGCCCTGTTTTCTGTACCTGCTGAAGATGGTCACCATGGAAAACATTCCGTTCGAAAGGATCGAGATCGCCATCACACCGGTCAGGATGTGCTCGAAGGAAGCGATCTCTTTTTGGAGTGGACTTTGAGCGATCCTCTCAACTTTCAAGTAAGCTGGCACGTTGTTGATCACAGATTCGATCGCAGGCTTCAACGATACTGCAAACATCTTCGCTCTCTGGCTCAGCTCGATGTCACCTTCGGCGTACAGGATCGATTGCGTGTCCTTGAGGACCACACCCACAGAGATCTTTCCATCTTTGATGTCCTGCTCGAGTCGTTCCACCGATTCGTAACGTTGAACCTTCCATGGGCCTGAGCTTTCTATCACCCGCTCGATCTGTTCGAGATCAGAAACGAGTCCCACGGTGTACTTGCCCGATTCGGATGAACCACTGAAGACGAAACCGAATATGATCAGAAAAACGATCGGAAACATCACGGTGAAGAAAAATTCTACGCGGTTTCGAATCGAATCGAGAAAGATCAGTTTCGTCACGCCAGCGATCTCATTCATAGCCCATCACCCACTTGAACCTGATCAAGAACAGCACGACGGAAGCGATCAACCAGAGGCTTGGTATTGACCACATCTGCCAGACTGGCAAGTTGTAGACCGAGTGGCCGAGCGCACTGCGGAGAAGCTCCGCCAGGTGCGTCGATGGCAGAACCAGGGCGAAGTACTTCAAAAAGGATGGAACGTTGTATCTGAGGACCGGAAAATACAGACCGCCTACGAACATCATGATCTGATAGAGAACCTGACCGCTCACCACCGCCGAAGCGGGCTTCGGGAAGAAGCAAACGAGGAACAGACCCATGGACAGAGAAACGAGCATCGAAAACAGCAGCGTGAAAATGAAGTTCCAGCTGAAGATGGAACTGCTCACGCTGTAAACGAAATATCCAAAAACGTAGATGAGAAGGCACGAAACCGACATGACGATCAACTGCGTAAGCCCAAGCGAAAGCAAGCTCTCGGCAGGTGTGACGGGGGATGCGTACAACCTTTTGTTCAAGCCAGAGGTTCTGTTGAACACGAGCCACAGGGGCAAATGGAAAAAGCCAAAAGGCATGATGGCCGTCAGCAAGATCCCGGGAAACAGATAAGTGGCGTAGTGAAAACTGTGCGCGTTCGGCTTACTGACAATGCTGAGCTGGAAGTTGACCTCTGTGAAGTTTCCCGGCCGGGCCCTTTTGAAGATCTCGATGTTCAAAGTGCTCAGGATGGTTTCCAGGATCGTGGCTGCCGTTTCCGACTCCATCTTTCCAGACAGACAATGAACCTTCAGTGAAACGTTCGACCGCCCCGAGGTTAGGATCGCTCTCGTCAGATCCATGTTGAAAGTGTCTGGAATTTCGAGCAAAAGCTGTATTCTGCCCGACTGAAGGTCCTTCAGAGCCCGTGAGAGATCCTCGTACTTTACTGCGTGGAATGGTTCCGGCTGAATCTGCTCGATCACGTTCTCAAGGATCTTTCCAAACCCAGTGAGCTGCGTCCTCTGGAGGATTCCGAGTTTGAACCGAACCGGGTTCGAAGTTCCCATGCCTCCGAAGACCGAAACCAATATGAAGAAGAGTATGATCGGGAACACGAGTGGCCAAAAGACGGCCTCGAAATCTCTTAAAGTGTCGAGGAGGATACCCTTCGTCAGCTTCAACATGTTTCCACCTCAGTCTCTCAAGCTTCGGCCCGTGAGGTGGATGAAAACGTCTTCCAGGTTAGGACGTCTAACGATCAGATCGTCTATCTTGAGATCCAGACGCTTCGCCACGGCGAAGATCTTTTGAACGCTTTCTTCCGCATTCTTCGTCGCCAGGACGAGTCTGTTGTGGTTCGCGCGTTTCACTTCCGCCATGTGCTGTAAAAACAGTTCGGCGTTGTCTATAGTGAACTCTATGTAGTCTTCCATGTCGAGGCTGTTCACCAGCCGATCCAGAGTCCCTTCGGCTATGATCTTTCCGTGATCCATGATGAGGATGTGATCGGCGAGTCGCTCGGCTTCTTCCATGTAGTGCGTGGTCAGCAACACGCTCTTGCCTTTACGCTTCAAATCCGCGATCAGCTCCCAGATGTGTCTCCTCGCTTGAGGATCGAGTCCCGTCGTGGGTTCATCGAGAAAAACGATTTTCGGATCGTTCATGATCGCTACCGCGAAACTCAGCCTCTGCATCTGCCCACCAGAGAGCGTTTTGACACGACTGTCCATCTTTTCTTCGAGCATGACCATCTCCACGATCTCTCTCACGTGAGATTTGTTCAATTTCACACCGTAGAGACCGGCGAAGAGTTCTATAGTTTCTCGCACCGTCAGATTTTCAAAGAAGGCTCCTTTCTGCAACTGCACTCCTATCTGCTTCTTGATGGTCTCATCGACCACTTCTACTTTTCGTCCAAAGTAGAAGATCTGACCTTCATCTTTCTTTCTCAGACCTTCAAGGATCTCCACCGTAGTGGTTTTACCTGCCCCGTTGGGACCCAGCAAGGCGAGAATTTCGCCTTCTTCGAGCGAGAAAGAGATGCCATCCACAGCCTTCACGTTTCCATAGTATTTCTTCAGCCCCTGAACTTCTAACAGCTTCAATTTGTTTCCCCCCTCGAGTCGTTAGCAGTACCTTAGCACCGTGAAGTTAAACTGCCATGGTTATTTTCTTAAAATTTTTCGCACACCGCAGTCACCTGTCGATTTGAAGTTCTTCACTAAAAGGGGTATCGAATATCTGAGCGTCACAGACAACAACACTATGCTTCCACCCAGAAGCGCCCATTTTCCCGGTCTTTCACCGTAAGCCAAATAGACCCAGATGGGATTGAGTATGGGTTCTATGATCGGGATCAGTATCGCCTCGAGCGCCTCAACGTACTTGATCGCGATCGAATAGAGTATGTAGGAAAAACCAAGCTGCACCGTTCCGAGTAAAAATATTCCAGCAACGTTTCGAAATCCGAAGCTCTGGCTGAAGATGAAAGGCAGTCCCACGAGCGCTGTCAGGATGTTTCCCAGAAGGGTCGATTCTATCGGAGAAGCGTCTTTCTGCTTCCTCATGAAGATGATGTAAAGTGCGAAGGAGATCCCACTTGCGATAGCAACAAGGATACCAACCATGTTCTCTATCCTGAGCTCGTCGAAGAAGAACAGCACCATACCGAAGAGTGCAAACCCTATGGCGAACCAGTCCGCTGTCTTCGTTTTTTCTTTCAGAAGTATCGGCGCGAAGATGGCCACGTACACGGGTGCACCGTATTGAAGCAAGATCGCATTGGCAGCGGTGGTCAGCTTGTTCGCTGTCACGAACAATGTGACGGTTCCAAAATAGAAAAGCGCTGCGAGTAGTTGATCCACGCTCCAGTTGAACTTGGGCTTTCTCACGTAAGCGAGTATGAGCAACGCAGATATGGCGCTACGGCCCGCGGCAATTGCTACAGGGTTCCAGTCAACGAGTTTGATCAGCAAGCCTCCCAGGCTCCACAGCACCGAGGTCACAACCAGGTAGAACACGGCTCTGGTTCTGCTCAATCCTTCCACCTCAAGCCGATTTTAACGCTCTTTCCGTAAAATAAACGTGAGGAGGTGATGAACTTGGAACGAGTGAAGCTTTCAAAGAGAAAAAGAATCGCTCTGATCGCACACGATCGAATGAAGAAAGATCTCATCGAATGGGTCGAGTTCAACAAGGGTACTCTGTCCAGGCATGAGCTCTACGCGACGGGTACTACAGGCATGCTGATCGAGGAAAAGACAGGTTTGAAGGTCCACAAATTCAAGAGCGGTCCGCTTGGCGGAGATCAACAGATAGGTGCGAAGATCGCCGAAGGCGAGATAGACATTCTGGTCTTTTTCTGGGATCCGCTCGAACCACTGGCACACGATGTAGACATAAAGGCCCTCATAAGGCTCGCAACGGTGTACAACATACCGGTGGCGATCAATCGCTCGAGCGCAGATTTTTTGATCTCTTCCCCTCTGTTCGAACAGGAATACGAAAAGATCCAGCCAGACTACGAAACTCAGTTGCACGAGCGCATCATGAAAGTGGTCAGGGAAACGACAAAGACCGATTGAAAGTTTTGAACGGGATATGTGAAACGTGTGATGACCAAAGCATTGGTCTCACATGAGCCTTTTGCGTTAGTACACAGATTTAACAGATTTAACTTGTATAGACTGTAACACTTCCAATCATGAAAAGCGTTTCGTTCTTGCTGTGAGCCTCACAGTGGCTAGAAAAAGCGCTTGCAGTTCAGCCAAACTCTGAGAACTGATGTGTGAAAAGGAAAGGTGAACTTGTGAATAACCTGGTCAGTTTTGGGACTTTTCAATGCTCTGTGCCTGAGCTTCGTGGTGTGGTTTGACTTTTCCTTATTCTATCGACGCTAACAGGCTCGACGGGTTCAAAAATAACGTCGAGATCGAGAACGACATACTCGTGAGAATCGGCAATCTTAGGGTAAAGGCACCTTTGCCAACACTGCCGTTCAAGGAGGTGTTTTTACAGCGGGGAATATTGATGGCGGTAATGGTCCTTAAAATAACAGCTGACGCATATTGGAAAGATAAGCGATGCCGGTGTTGATGGTACGAAAGTAAAAACACAAGCTGGTAAGCTTAATCCCAACAGATCACGATCTCGAGGGCTAATGTAACTTGCTGCTGATTTCCCGAGAGTGGTTTATCCATCAAGAACAACACCACTTTCATTGGACATTCATTTGTTCTCTCAGTCACCAGCACGATTCATTATGTTCCGCGCGTCCTCTATGGAGGCTAAGATCGGTGAGATCTGTCTATACACTCGTGGAAGCTCATCATAGTGGTCGATGCGCTCGCGTTTTTTCTGTGTTCAGCAACGTCCCAACGAGCATGAGCAGGGTCGTACAAATCTGGGAAAACGTTCGAAACAAACGAGTAGCTGAAGAAGTATTTCTGTGGTGATGACATTGCAAGCGTTACCACACGAACATTCACTCTGGCCATAACTCGGCTCGCGACATCGATAGAGACCAGGATCGTGAAATCTGACCAGAATCGATACTGAATCGATGCTGATAGAACTCTTGGATCGTTTTAATCACCTCAGGTGTAATCTTCGCTACTCTCGTATTGATGCTCTACCTTCCGATGAGAAACGCACACTTCACACAGCAACAGTTCAGAGCGTTCGAGGAAGGTGCTCGAGATACCCAGAAAAGAACTGGCGCTGGCAAGAGCCGTCGAGGCAACGAACAGATCCGCCGAGCAAATAGCACTTCAGCCAGCCAGATCGTTTTTTACTACAAAAATGGGGCGTTCTATGCAAAAACTTCTAATATCGAATCCAAGCTCGCCGAGGTGAGACTTTCTCTGAACGAACCTCTCTTCAGGATCGTGACGACTTCTTCCCCCCCTCCCTAAGAAATATGTGAAGGTGCCCCTGGTGCACAGCAATCCTTCCTTCAAAATCGAAACATCGACAGAACTTTTGAACTCGTTCTAGCTCACCGAATCTGGAGCTTCAACGGCGGGAAACGTCTTGATCGTTACAAAGTGATTCTCTCTACTTCACACCGCACTGATGGCCACCTTCGGTTCGAACCGATAGGACGATTTGAACCACTCTAGGCTATCCTTCAGAGAATCCTCGATGGGCCTTGGCGTGTAACCGAGTTCCTTGGAAGCCTTCGTGTGTGAGTAAACGTAGTTTCTGCTCAGAGTGTAAACGGCGTAGGGGGTGAAGATGACTTTCTTGCCGGATAAATGTCCAAACGATGCGAAAGTAGAAACGACATAGGCGAGCCAGATCGGAAGGAAAATTTTCACCGAACGCTTCGGTTCTATCTTCTGAAGCATCTGAATCAGCGCCTTCACAGTTACGTGCGTGTCGCCCACGATGAAAATTTCCCCACTCTTCGCCTTCTTCCAGGCCAGCACGAGCGCCTCCGCCACGTCCCTGACATCCACAAAATCGAAGCCACCTTCGACGGCGACCTTGAGTCTTCCTTTCAGGTGCAACAAAAAGAGGTTTCCCATCTCTGAAATGCGCCAATCGTATGGACCTATTATGCCTGTCGGGCAGATCACCACCGCATCGAGGCCGCGTTTCGTTGCATCGAGGACCAGGTTTGTGGCGATGGCTTTGGATCTGGCGTAGCATCCTGTGACCCTGGAAGGATCTATCGGAACCGATTCGTCGATGAGTGAACCCTTAGTGAGCTCAGCGAAAGCGTGGACTGAGCTCACATAAACAAGTCTCGCGTTGTTCTTCAGGCAAGCTTCAACGACATTCTTCGTTCCGTTCACGTTTACGTCGTAGACCAGCCTCTTCTTTCCGAAGATCGAAATGACCGCCGCGAGGTGAAAAACCGTCTCTGCGCCTTCGCACAGTCTTTCAACGGCTTTTGAATCCCTCACATCGGCCCTGAAGATCTCAACATTCAATCCCTCTATGGGCTTGACATCCTCGGAAGGAGCAACCAGTACACGCACTTTCTCGTTCAACTGGAGCAACCTTCTGACGAGCACGTTTCCAAGATGCCCCGTAGCCCCAGTAACTACTATCATGATTTCACCCCCTGGAGTTTGCGAACAGAGCGATGAACTTTTCGAAACCTTTAGATATCAGATTCAGATCTTCCTGGCTCAGCTTCGCCATGATCTCTTCCACCAGCTTGGATAGTTCTTCCAGCAGTTCGCTGTAGACCTTCTCACCGTGTTCGGTGACATGGAGCAACGTCGCACGCCTGTCCGATTCGTCCTTCGTCCTCTTCACAAAGCCTTTCTTTTCCAGAGAATCGATCAGATGCGTCACGTTCGCCTTGGTCATCGAGAGTGCCTCCGCGAGGTCCTTCATCCTGCACGGTCCGTACCTGATCAGATAGAACAGAGTGTACAGTTCCACGGCCCGCAGTTTTTCGAGTTCGGGGTGGAACTTTATCGTCCGCGAAAAGCCCAGGCTCAGTTCAACTATCGACTCTATGATTTTCCTTGCTTCCATACGCCTCACCACAGATATGATATAGTTAAATATTTAAACTGTCAAGATATTAAACTATATGATCCGGCGAAAAAGAGGAAGATGGAGGATTTGGAACTCTCAGCCAGTGGGGTAGAAAGTACAATCAGTTTCACAGCAGAACATTCGTGTGCGTGTCACTCAAAAAATCAATCCGGTCAGTCCTTTTCGCAGGAACAGGAACGAGTTGATCAAAAGCTTTGATCCTTGAGTGTGTACACGTATCCACCTTTCACAGAACGAACGTCGATGAACTTGAAAAAAGCGTAATGACCTGTCGCACTGTAGCCCAGGACTTTGTCGAGCGTGTTGACGAATGTGCCCGTTTCCTGTCCAGAGAAGTTCAACGAGACTTGACTGAAAAACGCGTTCCAGTTTTGAAGAGCCTCACTGGATTTTGCAAAACTGAGGATCGCTTGATTGACCGAAAAAATCAGTATAACGATCGCTATGGAAACCATCGCGATCCCCACGATTAGCTCAACCACGGAGAAACCCTTCATCTCAATCTCAACCCTTCTAGAATGATCCCACCCGTCATCGGTGAAAATCCACGCTTCGCAGAATAGAGCCTGTTATCGAAAATGTTGAATTCCTTAAGGCCCCTTGTTCCATCCCACGTGGCCGTCACGGCCTCCGAAGCTAAGGAACCGAAGATGATTCTGTAGCTCAAGCCCTTAAAGTTTCTATAATCCACTTTCAACGTGGGCACGAGCACCCTGTTACCCTGGCCCGGGGCTCTGTTTCTGTCCCAGTACATCGTGAATATGCTCATGTCCAGGCGCAGGTTTCTTATCTTCCCCTGACCGAGGTTGTAACCTTCGTGCCATGGAATCTCGATGTCTCCTGTGGTTATCAAGCTGATGTGATCTTTCGTTGAAGATTGAGCCATCTTTTTGTACCATGCGTCCCAGAAAGTTTTTCCATCGATTTCGACAGGTGTCGTTGCACCGTTGGCAAGCCTCAAGAATCCCTTCACGTTTCTGTTGTTCGGAATGGGGGTTCCATCCGCGAAAAACGGGCTCATATAGACCTCGTACGAGTTTCCTGCGTAGTTGATCGTCATCGTTGTGCTCTTCCTCGCACTGTAATATTCCACATCACCGTAGATCCTCACGGAGTCCCAGGGTGTCTGCTCTTCCTGCCTTCCCCTGTTTCCCATCACCAGTATCGTCCAGTCACCCATGAACACGTTCGTGGTCCACTGATCTTTTACACCTATGGCGATCGAGGAGTTGGTCGTATCACAGAACAACCCCAAAAAGCCATTGAAGAGCGGTATCTGTTCCGTGTAAGTGTTTACAGTTCCGTTCGGAAGAACTTCTTTAACAGATATCGTGACAGGAACGTTCGGTGGACCTGGATGAGAAACCACCATTTCCACCTGGTAGCGTTTTTCGTCCCTTTTGAAGAAACCATCATCTGGGCCGAAAAACTTCACGACCTGAACGTCCTGACCGTTCAAATTCCTGATTTCTGACGTGATGATCAGATCTTCTGCGCTAACACCCGGGGACTTAGAGTAGGTCAGAATGAGGCCAACCGGATCGCTGGTTATGGAAGCCGCACCGGTAACGACGTCGATGATATCGACCTTGTTGAGGGCCGAAAGCTGCGTCTCCCAGTAGACTTTCCCCTGATATGCATTCCTCATCGTCTCAACTTCTTCCGCGGTTAGAATACTCCTTCCGCCAATGAAGACGTCGCTTTCTTGCACCCGTCCTCTGAGGTAGTTGTGCAAGATCCTGTAGAAAGTTTTTCCGTAAAACCTCGGTCCTTGACTGCCCCCTATACCCAATCCGCCCTGACCCTGTTTATCACCGAACCAGGCTGGACCGTCTATGACCTCACCGTCGCCGTAATAGGTTCCCCCAGGGAGTCCGTTTGGCAGGAAAATTGCGTAGTTGAAGAACCCCTGAGGTTCTATCAGAGCCCAGGTCCACGAAGAACCAACATTGACACACAACAGGATCACCCAGGATCGATCGGCATCTTCAGAAAGAGCGTACACTCTGATCCTGGACGGATTGTTTTCTATCAACCCTTTCGCTTTGCTGTCGACAAGAGCTTTTTTTAAAGGAGAATCCAAGCCGGACGTGAGACGCAAAAGGTCCTTCACAGAAGTGAAACGCGTCCCGGTCAGCGCCCCTTCACCGAGCAGATCCTCCCAGATATCCTTCTCAACCGGTCCAGAGGAATTGACGATCACAGATTTTATCTTTTCGAATTCGGCCTGACTGTCCATGTGTTCGGCCAGGTAGAATCCCGACACCACACCGTACTTGCTGCGAAGATAAGCGGCGGCCGTCGCGATGATCTTCAGAGCATCGGCACGTTCGATCGTTCTGCTGATGGATATTCCCACTTTTTTGTTCGTGGTATCGACCTGGATCAGTATCGCGGTCGCCAGAAGGGAACAAATGAGGATCAAAAATATGCTCAGAACCATCACGTAAGCGTTTCTCAGTCTCGTGATCTCACCTCACCCCTGGTGGATAGATCGAGTACTCCAGGCTCAAGAGCGACGACGGATTGAAAGGATTCGACGTTTTGACTATCAACTTCAAGGGCAACACTGTTTCAGGATTCTGACTATCAGATTTGAACGTGATCTGAACGTTTTCGATCGGTATCAGCACGCTCCTGTCATCCTCGAAATACTGTACCTCGGTTTCGCTGAGGACCTTCACCCTCGCGTTTATCTTCTGACCGGCCAGGATGATGTCGAACCTCACCTCTGTGGCTGAGACGAGTTCCACACTGTTGGCAGGACCCGCAGCCCTGTTGAGAAGCTCGATCATTTTATCGCCGGCATCGTTGAGTCTTCTGAGGACATCGAGAAGTTTTATGTTCTTCTCGGTCTTTTCGAAGTAATTGCTCATGAGCAGGAGGACCAGAGCCGTAAAAATTGAGAGGACCGCGAGGGTTATGAGGAGCTCGATTAAAGTCATACCTCTGCGTCTCAAAGCGTTTCCTCCTTGTTCAATTTTATCACAGAATTAGCCATTACGTGAATTTTTCTCAACAGCGTGAGCACCTCGTTGAAGAGAGGTACTTGCCTTCAGTTCGAAGAATGGCATATACTCGAGTGGTGATCGCATGCTGAAAGCGAAGGATCAATTCCGATGCACCTGTGGCAAAACCCACACTGTGCCGCCAACTGAAATTGTTTTCGAAGAGAACGCTGCCAAGAACATCGAAACGTTTTTTGAAAACGCCACCTACGTTGTGGGCGAAAACACAGCCAAGCTGGTCGAAACACCAGAACGCAGGACGATCAAGCTCGAAGCTGAAGGAAGAGTTCTTGCCACGATGGAAAACATCGAGAAAGTTACTTCGCAAGTTTTGACAGATCACATTGTCTCTATCGGCTCGGGCAGTCTCACAGACATTGCAAAGTATGCGGCCCGTTTGACCAGTAAAAGTTTTTCCTGCTTTCCCACGGCCCCTTCCGTGGATGGCTACACCTCTTCCGTGGCTGCGATACTCATAAAGAATGAGAAAACAACGGTTCAGGCTGTCGTTCCAAAGAGAGTCGTTGTGGACATGAACGTTGTGAGCGAAGCTCCGTTCGATTTGCTGAGGGCTGGCATCGGCGACATCGCGGCGAAGGTGACGGCCAGACTAGACTGGATGCTGAGTAACGTTCTCACCGAAGAACCCATCTGCGAATTCGCATGGGACGAACTGAGAAACTCGCTGAACGATGTTCTTGAGAACTCAGAAAAAGTACTGAATAGGGACAGAAGCGTGATCTTTTCCTTGATGAAGGTCCTTCTGGTGTCTGGTTTGAACATCACGGTCGTTGGCAATTCCAGACCAGCTTCGAGTGCAGAACACATGATCTCTCATTCTTTGGAGATGTACCACGAAAACAGAAACGAAATTCCCATGTTCCACGGCCTTTCGGTGGCGATGGGAACATACATCACGTTGAAGGCGTACAGGGTGATCTTCGAAGATCTGAAATTGAAGGAAAAGTACCTGACGAACGAAGAAAGATTCTTCATCCTCTCTGAATTTTTCAGCGAAGAAAAGGCTGGAAAGTTCATGCGTGTTTACGAAAGAAAAAAACTGCCAATGGAAGTGCAACTGAGCCGGGTGAGGAAAGCTTTAAAGCACACCTACGAGCAATTTTCCGAAAAGGTCGAAAACGCCCTGAAGGCCGTGCGGGTCGATGAACTGTTTGCCCGTTACGAACCTGAGTTCATCGAGAAATTGATCCTCATCTCCAACACCATAAGGGAAAGGTACACCGTCCTCGATCTGCTCGACTCTCTGTGCCTGCTGAAGGATTTTTCTCACAGAGTGTTCGGAATCTGACTGATACCACACGTCCTTCCAGTATTGGTGTATTGGTGTTAAGTCCCCATTTGTCGTGAATCCCTATTGACAGTTCTATATGCCGTTTATTATAATTAAACAAAAAAGGAGGGTTCCCGGCTGATTGGTCCTATAACTTTCATAACCATTGGTGAGACTCCCAGAGATGACGTGATACCGGAACTTTTGAGCATCGTTGGCAATACGAACCTGGCTTACAATGAAATAGGTCTCATAGAGAACGTAGAAGAAGAAGTTTATAAACCACGTGATGAGAACGACGTGCTGGTGAGCAGAAAGCGCGACGGATCCATCGCTCGAATTTCCCATCGCTGGATCGTTCAGAAACTTTCTCAGCTAGAATGCGAGGGGCTATGTGTTCTTCTTTGCACCGGTGAATTTGATAGCGATCGCCTCATTTTACCCTACAAGGTGGTAGATTCTTTCTTCTCTGCCATGCCAAAGCTGAATCACGCCACGGTTATCGTGCCAGAAAAAGAACAGTGTTCCAATGCTCTGAAGCGATGGGCGAAAATCGCCAAGAGAGTGAATTGTATCAGTTTTTCACCGTATCGAGAATCGACATTAAGCGTGGATCTGTCACAGGAACAACTCGTTTACCTCGACTGCATAGGTTTCACACTGAAACACGAGGAGCTTTTTAAGCACCAAACCAAAGGCTTCGTGGTGAGTGCGCGAAGAATACTCGCAAATTATTTGAGGAACCTTCTAACTTAAAAAGGGGGTGTATGTGGTGAAAAGGCTGGCAGTGTTGATCGTCGCAGTGGCATTTTTTGCTACCGTAATTTCTGCACCGAACTACGACTCAGTGATCCGCGTAGGTTCAGATCAGAATCCGACGACGATGGATCCAGCAATGTATCAGGATCTTGCCTCGGCACAGGTCATGAGAAATGTCTTTGAAACGCTCGTGGCCTATGACGCAGAAGTCAAACAAATTCACCCGTTGCTTGCAGAGTCTTGGGAGGTAAGCCCGGATCTCAAGGAATGGACCTTCAAACTAAGGAAAGGGGTCCATTTCCAGAAAGGCAAGTTCCAAGATGGTAGAGAGGTCACGGCAGAAGACGTGAAGTACAGTTTTGATAGAGAAATAGCCATCTCACCTATGGTAAGGCTGTACATGGTGGATCACGTGGAAGTCATCGATCGCTACACTGTGAAGATCGTACTCAAATACCCGTACGCGCCCTTTCTGACAGTACTCACCGACATTGGAGCCGCCATTGTACCAAAAGAGGAGTGCGAGGGCTGGAAGGATCAGTTCACGCTACATCCTGTGGGAACCGGGCCTTTCAGAATGGTGGAGTGGGTCAAAGACAGTCACATGGTCTTCGAGAGGAACGAAGATTACTGGGGTGAAAAGCCTTATCTGAAACAGATCGTGTACAAATTCATACCGGATAAGTCTGTCCTGACGATGGCGTTACTCAGCGGAGAAGTGGATATAACCAGCGATGTCCTCGATCAAGACATTCCAAAATTGAAGTCTAATCCGAACGTCGAAGCAATGATGGTTGGTGGTTGCAACGTCTACGCAGTCTACATGAACTCTATGAAGGGGCCCACCACAGACAAGAGAGTCAGAGAAGCGTTCTTCAGGGGCATTGATATTGAACAGCTTGTCAAGGTCATATTCCCCAATGGAACAGGCGTTGCGGCTTATGGCCCCATACCACCGGGGTCCTGGGCGTACAATCCGGATGTGAAATCTTTCTATACAGGATACGATCCAGAGAAGGCTAAGCAGTTGCTTAAGGAAGCAGGCTATGACGGCAAACCAGTGAAGATGACCATCTATACGCCCGAGGATCCGAACCGAAGAAAGGCCGCTGTTATCATTCAATCAATGTTAAAGAAAGTGGGTTTTGAAATCGAAGTTCAATCACTGGAGTGGGGCACTTTCACTGCCGTCACGTCGAAGGGCGAGGCAGACGCTTACACGATAGGATGGACATGGTATCCAGATCCTGAATTCTTCATTTTTTACATGTTCCATTCTTCGAGGAAAGGAACCTACGGTAACGGTGGAGGATACAACAATCCCGAAGTTGACAGACTTATAGAACTGGGTGAATCCAGTGTGGAACAGAAGAAGAGAATCGAGTACTACAGAAAAGCAGAAGAACTCATCATGAAAGATTTGTACTATTTCCCGCTGTGGCACAAGTTGGTAGTGAACGGTGTTAACAAGAAGGTAAGAGGCTACAAACCTTCACCTGACATGATGATCAGACTGTACGCACCGGGCACAAACGTGTGGGTTGAAAAGTGATGGGAGGCGCGAAGGCGCCTCCTTGCTCGGAGTGATCAAATGGGAAAATACGTTTCCAGAAGAATCATTCAGATCATACCCACGCTCTTCTTCGTCATTCTAACAGCCTTTCTTTTGATGAAACTTGTCCCGGGCGATCCGGCGATGGTCTTACTAGGTCCGCAGGCGCGTGCTGAAGATATAGCCAGATTCAGACAGGAACTCGGCTTGGACAAACCCCTATTGATACAGTTCTTTATTTATCTGAAAAGAGTACTCACAGGTGACCTTGGAGTGTCTCTTATTTACAGACAGAGCGTACTCTCATTGATCCTGGAGAGACTACCTGTCACGATCACGCTGAGCCTGTGCGCCTTGACAATTGCGGTGAGCATAGGTATCCCCGCAGGTGTTTTAGCGGCGATAAAGCACAACTCCTTAGTCGATCTACTTGTGACTATTCTGGCTCTGATGGGGCTTTCCATACCAATCTTTTGGTTTGGGATGATCCTCATCATAATCTTTTCCCTCAAACTCGGATGGCTTCCCGCAGTTGGGCTCGGTGATCCAAGCAAAGGGATCTGGGATGTCGTGAGCCACTTCGTTCTCCCATCACTCGCCCTCGGAATTCTCTCCACTGGAACTATCGCTCGCTTCACACGCTCGAGCATGCTCGAGGTACTGAACCAGGATTACATAAGGACCGCTTACGCAAAAGGACTCCGAAAGAGCCTTATTCTCTATAGACATGCACTGAGAAACGCTCTTGTTCCCGTCATAACAGTCATAGGCTTGCAGTTAGGAAATCTGCTCGCGGGGGCTGTATTGACGGAAACAGTATTTGCACTCCCTGGACTTGGAAAACTCATGGTTGATGGGATCTTCAGGCGTGACTATGTGCTCGTGCAGGGTGAGGTTCTCTTCACGGCAATCATGTACATCTTCGTGAATTTAGCTGTAGACATAGCCTATGCATTCATAAATCCCAAGATCAGGCAGACTTACAGGGGTGGTCTTTGAGAATGAACAAACAGATCGTGTTCGGTCTTTCAATAGTTCTTCTGAACGTTCTTCTCGCCATTTTTGCCCCACTCATAGCAACCCATGAAGTCGATGAGATGGATTTCCTGTACATTTTCGCGAAACCTGGAGAAGGGGGACACATTCTGGGTACCGATGACTACGGTAGGGACATATTCTCGAGACTCATATACGGTAGTCGCATCTCACTGATTGTCGGTGTCATCGCGGTAGGTATAGGTGCTTTGGTCGGAACAGTTCTGGGGATCATCGCAGGATACTTCGGTGGTCCTTTCGATGCTGTTCTCATGAGGTTCATGGATGCACTCTTATCTTTCCCTTATGTGCTGTTGGCGATCGCCATGATGGCTGTTCTCGGAGCGGGTCTGTTCAATGCGATGCTGGCGATAGGAATAGTCATGGTACCGAGCTTTTCAAGAATTGTCAGAAGCGCCGTTTTGAACATCAAAAATGAGGAATTTGTGCTGGCCGCACGAGCACTCGGAGCATCACATTCGTGGATCATTTTCCACCACGTTATACCCAACATCGTGCCGGTTTTGATCGTGTACAGTTCCCTCAATTTCTCTGGGGCAGTAATAAGCGAGGCCACACTGAGTTTTTTAGGTTTGGGTATTCAACCTCCTACACCTTCGTGGGGAAGCATGCTTGCCGAGGCGAGAAACTACTTGCAGACGGCGCCACACATGGCAATATTTCCTGGACTTGCAATCTTACTAACCTGCCTCGGTTTCAACGTACTTGGCGACGGACTGAGAGATCTTCTGGATCCGAGACTGAAGAGCTGAGGGGGAGAAAACATGAAGGAAAAGATTTCACAAATTGTGGATTCAATGAAGGAAGGACTGATTGATCTGGCGAAAAAGATATTCAAACTTGCAGAACTTTCCTATGAGGAAAAAGAATCTTCAAAGCTGCTCGCCGATTTTCTGAAGCAAAACGGTTTCACGGTCAAAAAGAACGTTGCGGGTTTGAAGACCGCCTTCCTGGCAGAAACAGGGAGAGGAAGGCCAAGGATCGCCTTGCTCGCAGAATATGATGCTCTCCCGGAGATAGGCCATGCATGTGGACACAATATGATAGGCGTCATGAGTTGTGGGGCTGCTGTTGCTGTCAAAAAGGCGCTGGGTGAGTTGCCCTGTAACGTGGTAGTAGTGGGTTGCCCGGCAGAGGAGAGAGGGGCGGGGAAAAAGCAATTGGTCAACGCCGGGATCTTCGACGATGTAGACGCTGCGATGATGATACATCCCGCGTCGATGAGCACTGGCTTTGACATATCCTATGCGATCCGCCGGTACGTGGTGGAGTTTTTTGGAAAATCCGCACACGCAGCAGCAGATCCAGCAAGTGGGAGGAACGCTTTAGATGCTCTCATTCTCATGTTCAACGCGATAGGACTCTGGAGGCAACAGCTGCCAGAGAAGGTCAGGATACACGGAATTATAACGAACGGTGGTCAATCTTTCAACACGATTCCTGAGTATACCAGTGCAGAACTTGCGATTAGGGCTTTGAGAATGGAACAGGTTGAAGAGCTCGAAAAAAGGTTCCACGAGATCGTTTCAGGTGCTGCAAGGATGACCGGTTGCGATGGACGGATAAGCCTCGCTGAAGAAATGCCGGAAGTGTACGTGAACGTACCATTAGCCAGAAAACTCGAGGAGAACTATAGATTGGTTGGAGAAAGAGTGACTCCAAGAACGTACGAACAAGGTGTCGGATCAACGGACACAGGTGCTGTGAGTCATGTGGTACCGACGATCCACGCATACATAAACATCACGGGTGAGAAGACCATACCCACTCACACAAGAGAATTCGCGAAAGCAGCAAACTCGCAGGATGGTTACAGAGCCATGATACGAGCCACCAAGGCTCTCGCTTTCACCGTGTATGATCTCATGACGGACGAAAGACTTCTCCAGGAAGTGAAGCAGTACTTTCAAGAAAGGAGGAGGGAGTTTTGAAATCCCTCCTTCTCGTTGAGAACCTCGCAATCGAATTTAAGAACAGATTTGCGAAATTTCGCGTTCCTGACAACATTTCTTTCACCGTGTTTGAAGGTGAGTGCGTCGGTCTTGTTGGAGAGAGCGGTTCTGGGAAGAGCGTTACAGCTTTGGCGATCATGGGGCTTCTACCTAAAAATGCAAGAATCACCACCGGGAGAATTGTTTTCGATGGAATCGATATAACCAGCACTGAAGATCACCCACGAGGAAGAAAGATGAGCATGGTGTTTCAGAATCCTCTCAATTCCCTGAATCCCAACATGAAAATAGGTCAACAGCTGTGCGAAGTGTTGGTTGAAAACTTCAAAATGAGTAAAGAAGAAGCAAGAAAGAAAGTCGTAGAAACAATGACAAAGCTGGGCATTTTCGAAGCAGAGGAAATGCTTGAGAGATATCCGTTCGAATACAGTGGTGGCATGAGGCAAAGGGCAATGATCGCGATGGCCATGTTATGTGAACCAAAATTGCTCATCGCTGACGAGCCAACCACCGCACTGGATGTCACCATACAGGCGCAGATCATGCAACTGTTCAGGCAGCTGAAATCCAGCTCGAAAACTTCTATACTTTTCATAAGCCACGATTTGAGTCTGGTAGCTCAGATAGCAGACAAAGTCATCGTAATGTACGCCGGAAAAATCTGCGAGATATCACCAACGAGAAAGCTCTTTACGGACCCACTTCACCCCTACACTCAGGGATTGATCAGCTCCATTCCAGATTTAAAGAAGAGAGAATCAAAACTGCATTCCATCGAAGGCAGTGTCCCAAGCCCGCTGAATCCACCGTCAGGGTGTCGGTTTCACCCTCGCTGTGACAAAAGACTTGAAATTTGCGTCCAACAAGATCCCCCTGAAATCTGGACGGAAGAACGGTTTGTAAAATGCTGGCTGTATGAGAAAGCGGGGGTCTGAATGATTCTGAGAGTTGAAAATCTCTCAAAAGAGTTCGCTATCGAATTCGATATCCTCGGTAGACCTGTTAAGTTTCTCAAAGCCGTTCAGGACGTATCATTCACTGTGGAAGAAAAGAGTGTGTTCAGCATCGTTGGTGAAAGTGGATCCGGAAAATCCACTATTGCCCGTATACTCTGCGGTATATACAAGCCTACAACCGGTTCGATACATTTCATGGGATCACCTTTGAAAAGATCCGGTCAGATACAGATGGTCTTCCAGGACCCAGAGAGTTCTCTCGATCCGCGAAAAACCATTCTGTTCAGTATAGAAGAAGGATTGAGAATACACAGAGTAGCCAACAGAGAGGAAAGGAAGAAACTCGTTTATGAAACACTCAGGGCTGTGGGATTGACCGAAGATGTGCTCTGGAAGTATCCTCACCAGCTCAGCGGTGGACAGAAACAAAGGGTGGCGATAGCAAGATGTCTCGTCTTGAAGCCGAAATTGCTCATCCTGGACGAACCCACGTCTGCACTGGACGTCTCAGTTCAGGCGCAGATACTGAACCTTTTGATGGATCTCAAACAATCGTATTCACTAACCTACATCCTCATCACGCACGATTTGAAAATTGCGTACCACATATCGGATCAAACTATGGTGATGTATCTTGGTCAAATCATGGAAATGGGAAAGACGCAGAGAATTCTGGAGGAACCGTTGCATCCTTACACCAAAGCTCTCGTTGCTGCTATTCCGACTCTTGAAACGGACAAGCTGAAGGACTTTTCTCTCAAAGGTGAGATACCAAGCCCGCTGAATCCACCCGAGGGATGTCCCTTCAGAACGAGGTGTGATTTTGCCTTCAGCAAATGTGGTGAGAAACCACCACTGATAGATTTCAGAGGCCGAAAAGTGAGATGCCACCTTTACACGGAGGTGTAAACATGCTGGCGCAGGTAATGACTGCGATCGAGGTTCTCGATGATCCAAACGCAAACGGCCAAAGAGTTTGTGAGCTCTTCGACGGTTTTGAAGGTGTACACGTCGAATTCGAAACTGTGACAACTCCACGCGGTAAAACAGATGTTGTCAGAATAACCATCCACGGTGATGATAGTTCGGCACCTGTTCTGGGCATAGTTGGCCAGCTCGGAGGAGTGGGAGCCAGGCCAGAAATGATCGGACTGGTGAGTGATGCGGATGGTGCTGTTGCTGCGCTCGCGTGTGCATTAAAACTGGCACAGATGAGGCAAAAAGGAGAAAAGCTTGCAGGCACAGTGTTCGTGGCGACGCACGTTTGCCCAAACGCCCCCACCAGAGAGCACAGACCAGTACCGTTCATGGATTCACCGATCGGTGTGAGAGAAGCGTTGCAGCTGATGCTTAACAGACACGTTGACGCGGTTCTCTCCATCGATACCACGAAAGGTAACAGAATTGCGAAAAAGAGAGGCTTTGCGATTTCGCCAACAGTTCTCAAGGGATATATACTTAAGGTGTCGGAAGATCTGTTGAACATTTACGAAAACGTGTGTGGCACTGTGCCCTTCGTGCTACCGATAACGATGCAGGACATAACACCTTACGATAACGGAGTGTATCACATAAACAGCATCATGCAACCCTGTACCGTTGTTCCCGATGTTCCAGTTGTTGGAGTGGCCATAACGACCGAAGTTCCTGTAGCTGGCTGTGCGACCGGAGCATCGCACGAGGTCGATATTGAACTTGCGGCGAGGTTCTGCGTGGAGGTTGCCAAATACTTCGGCCGCAGACAGATCAGATTTTACGATGAAGCCGAGTTCGAAAAACTGTTGAAACTTTATGGTGATTTCACCCATCTTGCGACTGGAGGATGAACGATATGGACGGCGAACTTGACAACATAGGTCAGAAAATAAGAACCCTCAGGCAGGCCAAACACATGACGGTGAGGGAACTCGCGAAGCTTGCGGGTGTCACTCCCGGCCTGATCAGCCAGATAGAACATGGTAAAGTGTCGCCATCTCTGAGCACGCTCAAGAGAATTCTGTCCGCCCTTGGTGAGACGATCATCTCGCTCGTCGAACAGGAAATAGGTGAGCAGGCGCTCAAAGGTGTGGTGAGGAAAAACGAACGACGCAAAATGATCGTGTGTCCTGGGTTGATGTACGAACTCATTTCGACAAAGAATAAGGCTTATTCGATGTTCATATCTTATCTTGAACCGGGTTGTGACAGTGGCGATTCTTTCTACGCGCACGAAGGAATCGAATCCGGTATCATCATACAGGGCAGTGTCGAAATAATTCTTGGGGACAGGAAAGTCGTTCTGAACGAAGGTGATAGCATAACCTATCCTTCCACCGTGCCACACAGGTGGAGAAACGTTGGGAACGTCACGGCGATAGGTATCTGGGTGGTCAGCCCACCGAGCTTTTGAAGATCAGAACACCGATAGGGGGGATCGTTTTGAAAATCTACTGTGAGGAACTTTCCAACATGCCGTGGGAGGACAGGCCGAAAGGCCACGATGGGGTGCTGTGGCGTTACAGCAAGAATCCCATCACGAAAAGGAATCCAATCAAGAAAGGTGCGCGCGTTTTCAACTCTGCAGTCGTACCGTTCTCAGAAGGTTTTGCCGGCGTGTTCAGAGTGGATCACAAAAACACCAGACCCTTCCTGCACGTTGGATACAGCAAAGATGGAATAAACTGGCAGATTGAGGAAGAACCCATCCAGTGGTTCGATCAGAGCGGCAATCCATTTCCAGTGGGGTACGCTTACGATCCGAGGGTGGTCAGGATAGAGGACAGTTACTACGTCACCTTCTGCACCGACGATCATGGTCCAACCATAGGTGTCGGCGTGACGAAGGATTTCAAACACTTCACAAGACTTCCAAACGCCTTCGTTCCGTGCAACAGAAACGGTGTGCTGTTTCCCAGAAAGATCAACGGTAAGTACGTCATGCTCAACAGGCCCAGCGACATGGGTCATACACCTTTCGGAGACATTTTCCTGAGCGAGAGCTTCGACATGATCCATTGGGGCAACCACAGATGGGTGATGGGAAGGAATAACAGAAACTGGTGGGAAAATTTAAAGATCGGCGCCGGGCCAGTGCCTATAGAGACGAGCGAAGGATGGCTTTTGATATACCACGGCGTGACACTGACGTGCAACGGGTACGTCTACAGCTTCGGTGCCGCCCTGCTGGACCTCGAAGATCCCTCGAAGGTGCTGTACAGGAGCAAGTACTACTTGCTCACGCCCGAGGAAGAATACGAAGTGTGCGGTTTCGTGCCGAACGTGGTTTTTCCGTGTGCCGCACTGTGCGACGGAAAGACCGGCAGGATCGCCATCTATTACGGAGCGGCAGACACTTACGTGGCCGTCGCCTTCGGTTACGTACAGGAGATAGTTGAGTTCGTGAAAGAGAATTCGGATTCGAACAGAGGTGAAGAACCATGCAGGTGATGGGAAAGATTTTGAAAGAGAGAGAGTTCACGGTAGAAGCGGACAAATATTGTGTGAAAGCAGAGATTGTGAAGACCAGCTTCGGCTGGATGCTGAAAGGAAAGATCAAAGGCAAGGCTGGAAGGATAGAGATCTTCAGAACAGAATCTTTCAAAAAAGCCTTCTTGAACAACTGGCAGTCCTGGGGACCGTGCAAACTGATCGATACGGAAGAGTTTCAGCCCATCAGCCCGGACAGGGACTGGCAGTACTCAGCGTCTCCCGTTCCCGAGTTGCTCGCGAGCGGGCTCGTGAGCGATTACTTCGTCGCGGGGCATGGGAGACTGTACGGTTTTCTCACTTCGAAGTTCGCACATCCCTTCTTCACGTTCGAGGGGCACGAGCTTGTGGCGTACCTGGAGTATTTCGACACAGATTTCGAAGACTACGTCCCGCTCGAAAGCTTCGTCTTCATAGAAGATTCTGACAACTACGATCTGCTAATAAAGTACGCAGAACTCGTCGCACAGGAAAACAACGCGCAGTTCAAGAAAGATCGCTTCGTCGGATGGTGCAGCTGGTATCACTATTTTCTGGATCTGACCTGGCCAGATGTGTTGAAGAACTTAAAGCTTGCGAAAAGATATCCCATAAAGATCTTTCAGATCGACGATGGCTACGAAGCAGACATCGGCGACTGGCTGGACAGCAAGGATGGTTTTCCGAGCCTGGATGAGATGGCAAGAACGATCCTTCAAAGCGGTTTTGAACCGGGCATATGGACCGCGCCGTTCAGCGTTTCTGAAACTTCGAAGCTGTTCGAAAAACATCCTGACTGGGTGGTGAAAGAAAATGGAAAACCGAAGCTGGCTTACAGGAACTGGAACAGGAACATCTACGCGCTGGATCTGAGCAGAGAAGATGTGAAACAATGGCTGTACGAACTGTTCAGCTCGCTCCGCCGAATGGGTTTCTCTTATTTCAAAATCGATTTTCTCTTCGCGGGAGCCCTTCCTGGAGAAAGGCAGAGATCCGTCAGTCCGATCCAGGCGCTGAGGGAAGGTTTGAAGATCGTACGCGAGGCTGTGAAGGATGGCTTCGTTCTGGGTTGCGGTTCTCCGCTCATTCCAGCGGTTGGATTCGTCGATGGCATGAGGATAGGACCCGATACCGCGCCTTACTGGGGAGAACAGCTTGCGGATCGGGGCATTCCGGCGGCGAAATGGGCGCTCAGAAACGCCATCACGAGATCTTTCATGAACAGAAGACTCTGGCAGAACGATCCGGACTGCTTACTCTTGAGAACGCAGAAAACCAAGCTGAGTGAGAACGAAAGGAAACTTTACGCGTACACCTGCGGGGCTCTGGACAACATGATAGTTCTGAGCGACGATCTTTCACTCTACGATGATTCATCGAACGAGATTCTACAAGCCATTCTCCAGTTGCTTGGTGGAGAAGTGAAAGTGTCCAACATCTTCAACGAAGAACCGGCCTACCACATCGAATCTTTCAACACGAAGATGGGTAACTTCAGACTCGATATCGATCTGACAAACAGAACTTTCGAGCTGAAACGCTTCTGATTTCAAAAGGAGTGATCGCCGTGAAGATCGCGATGATAGGTGCAGGAAGCGTGAGGTTCGCTCAGCAGATCATCGGTGACGTGGCGCAGACGGAAGAGCTCTCAAAAGCAGACACCTTCATTTATCTGATGGACATCAACGAAGAAAGATTGAACGCTTCCCACGTACTCGCCCAGAAGTACGTTCAGGAACTCGGTTCGCCGGTGAAGATTGTGAAAACCTCACAGCTCGACGAAGCCATCGAAGGAGCCGACTTCATCATAAACACGGCGTACCCTTACGATCCAAGGTATCACGAGGATGGATTTCAGAGGTGGGACAGCGTCACAGAGCTCGCAGAGAAGTACGGTTATTATAGAGGCATAGACAGCCAGGAATTGAGCATGGTTTCAACGTACAGCTACGTTCTGGTATCGTATCCGGATGTAAAGCTGGCGCTCGAGATTGCAAAGAGAATGGAAAGACTGGCTCCGGATGCTTATCTGCTTCAAACGGCAAATCCTGTTTTCGAGATCACGCAGGCGGTGAAGAGGGTTAGCAAGGCCAAGATCATCGGTTTCTGTCATGGAGTTGCTGGAGTTTACGAAGTCTTTGAACGGTTGAAGCTCGACCCGAAGGATGTGGACTGGCAGGTGGCGGGGGTGAACCACGGCATCTGGTTGAACAGGTTCAGATACAAAGGAAAAGATGCTTATCCACTCCTAGACGAATGGATAGAGAAAGAGCTTGCAAACTGGAAATCGAGAAGTCCATGGGACATTCAGATGTCTCCCGCCGCAATGGACATGTACAGATTCTACGGCATGCTCCCGATAGGCGATACTGTGCGCAACGGAACATGGAAGTATCACTATAATCTTGAAACGAAGAAAAAGTGGTTTGGTGAATTTGGAGGAATAGACAACGAGGTGGAGAGGCCGAAACTGCATGAAATGCTCAGAATGGCGAGAAAGAGACTGATAGAACTCGCTCAACGCGTCCAACTCCACGAGAACGTGAAGTTAACGGAAGAATTTCCCGAGATCTTCAGAAAGGGTCAAATGAGCGGAGAACAACACATTCCGTTCATCAACGCCATCGCGAACGATAAACGGGTGAGACTCTTTTTGAACGTCGAGAACCAGGGAGTTCTGAAAGACTTTCCGGACGATCTCGTCATGGAACTGCCCGTGTGGGTGGACAAAAGTGGCATACACAGAGAGAAGATCGAGCCTGATTTGACCGACAGGATCAAGAAGTTCTACCTATGGCCCAGGATACTGAGGATGGAGTGGAATTTGGAGGCGTTCTTCTCAAGAGATGTCAGAGTGCTCGAAGAGATCCTCTTGAGAGACCCCAGGACGAGATCTTACGAGCAGGTCATCGCGGTCATCGACGCGATACTGAACCTGCCGTTCAACGAAGAACTCAGGGAACATTATCATTTTCCACGTAAAAAGAGGGTATAATCTTCTTGAAAACTTGTGTGGCAGGGTGTGGGACGATGTTCAAGAGCGCGTTCGACTGTCTGGTTCAGGGAGTTTACATAGTTTCGAGCTGCACCGAGGATGAGAAGGCTGGCCTTGCGGCGGCATGGTTGATGCAATCTTCCTTCAAGCCCGCCATGCTGGCCGTTGCACTTGGACCGACACGAAAAACGGCGGAGGTCATAGAGAAGAGCAAGAAGTTCGCCGTTCAGGTCCTAGACAAAAAACAGAAAGAGATAGGTGAACTGTTCGGTTATTACTCGAGCAGGAACGTGGACAAGTTTTCGAAGGTTCGCTGGTTCGAGAGTGAGAAGCTCAAATTGCCCATCGTTGAAGGTGTGATAGCCTACTTCGAATGCGAGCTGGTCGGCAAGCTCGAAAGCGGCGATCACGTGATCTACAACGGTCTGGTCGTGAACCACAAGCTTCTGAACCCTCAGGGAGAACCCATGATCTTCTCCATGAGAGACTGGTTCTGAGGATGTGAGCACCATGCTGGTACAGATCGTGAAAGGTGTGTTCGTCAACGCGGACAGGATCAAAGCCGTAGTCCCGGTGAACAACACGATGGCAAAACAGCTCAGGGACATTGCGAGTTTTTCAAACAAAATGGTGAACCTCACCTACGGTGCGCAGGCAAGAAGCGTGGTTTACATCGACAGTGGTCACGTGTTGATCCTCGCAGAGAAAGCGACAAAGGTGAAGCAGAAACTGCTCAAAAAGAGAGGTACGGGACAGCGTTCAAGCTGAGGTCAGAGAATTTTCCCCTGCGCGCGAGGTCCAAACCTGCCCGCGCGATCATGGCCGCGTTATCCATGCACAGTTCCACGGGTGGAACGTGAAGTTCCAGGTTTCTCTTTGAGCATTCTTCTGCAAGTTTCTCTCTCAACCGCGAATTCGCCGCGACGCCGCCGACCAGGAGCACTTTTTTCATTCCCATCAATTCTGCGGCGTGCATCGTCTTCCAGACCAGCACGTCTACCACGGCTTCCTGAAAAGAAGCCGCCACGTCCGATCTGTTCGCATCCGGTTCGCTTCTGAGCAGATAAAGAACCGCCGTCTTCAGACCGGAAAAGCTGAAGTTCAGATTGCCCCTTTCGAGCATCGCCCTTGGAAAGTGATACCTGTGAGGATCTCCAGACCTGGCTGTTCTCTCTATCGCGGGTCCGCCGGGATAACCGAGCCCGAGCAGGCGTGCGACCTTGTCGAAGGCTTCACCGGCTGCATCGTCGACAGTTCTTCCAACGACCTCGGCCCGGGTCGGATCCTCTTTGAACAAAAGTAATTCTGTGTGCCCACCACTCACGAGAAGGGCGAGGTAAGGTGGTTCAAGCTGTGGAAAGTTCAACTTGACCGCATAGACGTGACCCAGAAGGTGGTTCACACCGACGAGTGGTTTTTTGAGCGCGAGGCTCAAACCTTTCGCGAACGAGATACCGACCATCAGCGCGCCAATGAGACCTGGCCCATGCGTGACGGCAACGACGTCTATGTCTCTCAAGTCTATCCCCGCGTCCTCGACGGCTTTTTGGAAGATCTGCGGGAGGTTCCTCAAGTGGTGCCTCGCTGCGACCTCCGGAACGACCCCACCGAAAGGCTCGTGAACTTTCACCTGTGACGAGACGACGTTGGAGAGTATTCCCTCTTCGTCGACTATCGCGACCGAGGTTTCGTCGCAAGAAGTTTCTATTCCAAGGACTTTCATCACGCGATCTCTCGCATCACAAGCCTCGGTTTCTCTTTGCCTTCAACCGCCGCAGCGGTGATGATCACTTTCTCAACGTTGTGCGAGGAAGGTAACTCGAACATCGCATCCATCATGACCTCTTCGAAGACGCTTCTCAAAGCACGAGCTCCCGTACCGCGCTTCAATGCCTTCCTGGCGATCGCGACCAGGGCGTCTGGTTCTATCTCGAGCTGTATGTTGTCAAGCTCGAACAATTTTTTGTACTGCTTTATCAAGGCGTTCTTCGGTTCGTTGAGTATCCTGACCAGATCTTCCTCCGTAAGATCGTCCAGCGTCGCGATCACGGGGAATCGACCGACGAACTCGGGGATCATACCGTACTGGACCAGATCGTCCGGTGTAACCTGCGCGAGGATCTCACCCAGTCTCATCTGCTTCTTGCTCTTCACGTCTGCCCCAAAGCCCATCGATGAGCTCTGAATCCTTCTCTTGATGATCTCCTCCAACCCGTCGAAGGCACCTCCGACGATGAACAGTATGTTCGTCGTGTCAACTTTGATGAATTCCTGGTAAGGATGTTTCCTTCCACCCTGAGGCGGCACGTTCGCGATCGTACCCTCGACGATCTTCAGCAATGCCTGCTGCACACCCTCACCCGAAACGTCCCTCGTTATCGACGGGTTTGGGGATTTTCTAGCGATCTTGTCTATCTCATCTATGTAGATGATCCCGTACTGGGCTCTCTCAATGTCGAAGTTGGCAACTTCCAGCAAGCGGAGCACGACGTTCTCCACGTCCTCTCCCACGTAACCCGCTTCTGTGAGCGGTGTGGCGTCCGCTATGGCGAACGGTACGTCCAGTATCTTGGCCAGCACGCGCGCGATCAACGTCTTCCCGCTTCCCGTCGGTCCGATCATCATGATGTTGGACTTTTCCATCTCGACATCGTCGAAACTGCCGCCGTAGAAGACCCGCTTGTAGTGGTTATAGACCGCGACGGAAATGATCCTCTTGGCCCTCTCCTGCCCAATCACGTACTTGTCGAGCTCGGCCTTTATCTCGGCCGGTTTTGGGAGAGGCTTTCTACGCTCTCTTTTCACTCGCTTGTCTGTCGTCAAAAGATCGTGGAAGAGCTCGACACACTCGTCGCATATGTAAGCGCTCGGACCAGCTATTAACTTTCCAACCTGACTCGCGGGTCTACCACAAAAAGAACAGAACTTCTCAGGCAACGCAGTTCCCTCCGTGCGAACATTTTAGCACAGCCTCTGCCTCGTTGCTTTAACACAATTTCACGAAAGCTATAACATAAATGGGTGTATCAGCGTGTCTGCGAGTGAAGTTCTACAGACATGTGTTCCTGCTTCTGCCAGTACCCATCGAGCTTTCCCTCGGCAGAAAGTTGAGACAGCCTCTTTTTGAGCCAGTTCGGCAAGCGTGCACTTCCAGCTCTTTCCAAAATCGTCCCAGGCAGTGGTAAGAAGCTGTGCGCGTGTATCTTGCAACCCATTTCAACCAGTTTCTCAACGAATTGCAGGGTCTCGTGCAGGTCCTCTTCGGTCTCGAAAGGAAAACCGAATATGAAGTCCACGTGCGGCACAAAACCGTGACGCTTTATCGTGTCCACAGCCTTCAGAACGTCCTCTGTGCTGTGACCCCTTCTCAAAATTTTGAGGACCCTTTCACTGCCACTCTGAGCGCCCACGATTATGCTCCTGTTGTTCACGTACTTTTTGACCACACTCAGAACCTCGTCGTTCACAGACTCTGGTCTCACGTCCGAAGGGAAAGTTCCGAAGTAGATCTCTCTCATGCCTATCTTTCGAAGATTGAAGAGCAACGACTCTATGGCGTCCACGTTCGGTGTGACACCATCCTTCGAACCGTAACCGAAGGCGTTCGGTGTTATGAACCTCGCGACGTACTTGTGCTTTTTCAGGCCAAGCTGGCAGTAATGAACGATCTGTTCAACGCTCCTGTGCCGAACGATCTTTCCAGCGATCGATGATGTCTGACAGTACGCACAGCCGAAAGGACAGCCCCTCGTGATTTCGATCGGCATGAACTGTGAAAGTTCCACGCAGAAGGGAGGATAGTCGTTGAGATCGACTCTCATGCTTATTCCATCGAAGATGGGTTGTCTTTCTCCCTTCAGAAACTCGATCAGGTTCTCCTCTCCATCGCCGATGAAAACGTGATCGAACCCCATCGCGAGGCATTCCTCAGGCTGCGCCGTCGGGTGGGGCCCACCGGCCAGCAGAGTGTAACCTTTCGACTTGAGCAGCTTCACTTCTTCCCGAACCTGTTTGAGGTCGAAGCTCATGAAAGAATACGCCACGAAACTGTCGGTGGGGAAAGAGACAATGTCCTCAAGTCTTCTGGCGATGACGATTTCAACGGAGTCGAGTCTGCTCACCACCGCGCTCAGCAACGCTACAATGCTGTAACGGTTGAACTTCGTTTGTCTGAAGATCAACCTCATCGTTCTTCACCCATGATCTTTTGAACCTGATCGAGGAAACTGTGGATCGCTAGATTGGGAATGGGAGAACTCTTCACCGTGAGATCGAGCCAGTACAGCCTTTCGAGAATCTTTTCCAGCTTTTCAGCGTCGTACAGGCTCACGTGGTTCACGGACTTGCCGGTGCCCTTGAAAGAGAAGCCCAGAAACCTGGCCGTCTTTCCGAGTCCCACGGCGAGTTTTTCAGAGACTTCTTTTATCACGGGCCAAGGGTAATTCTCCCTTTTCTCGACAAAGAGCATGATCTTGTAAAGATCGAGGAAGTGTCTGGCGAGGGATGCGACCACGACGATGGGCTCGGTGGTTTTCAGGATCGATCTCAGCAACGCGTGTGCCTTCTCGAAATCCCCCATCGAAACTCTGAAGCAGAATTCGTCTATATCGCTTCTGACGTATTGAGAAATCACCTGCTGGATGGTCTCTTCAGTCGGTCGATCCGTCACACAGGCGAGTTTTTCGATCTCTCTTTCAAGAAGTTCGTCGTTCGGACCAACCCTTTCGAAGATCAATTCAGCTATCTTCTGCGAAGCAGAGAGGCTGTGCTTTTTGAGCCTTTCTGAAACGTAATCGATCCACTTTTCCTGTTCCCATGGTTTTGGTAGCGACAATTGCACAACTTCTTTAGCCTTCACGCTTTCTTCGGTTCTGACGATCACACTGATCCTTGAAGGTTCGGCCATCTCTAAAAGTTTTTTCTGATCGTCCTTTTTCCATTCGTCGAAATCGACCACGTCCAGGAGCACATCGTCGGAGAAAAGGCCAGCCTGCGAGAGCAGATTGAACGCCCCATCTTTCTCTTCCACGTTTACCTTGATCCTTTTGAGCCGTCTTTTTTTACATATATCTTCCACGTACTCATCCTTCAAAATCCTCGCATCACCGGCGAGAAAGATCACCGGCAACTGCTTCACTTCCCTTCCTGAGATGCTTGATCTGGGCTATGAACGCGTCCAACCTGGCTTCTATCGATGGCGTGAATGGATTGCCATCCAGCTCGATCGAGATGAACGGCAACGACTTTCCGAGCCTACTCTTTTTATCTTCGATGGCCTTTTTGAGTATGGATTCCGCTATACGGCTCGGCATGCACGCGAACGGCCCAACTGCTATCACTCCATCGTAGAATTCGCCTATCTCGGCGAGCGTGCTTCCGATCGTCAGAATGGCTTCTCCGGTCAGATTCGGTGAAAGATAGGGTTTCGCCGTTTCCACCACGTGTGAGACGTCGAGCATGCGCGCGTCGCACAGGCCAGTTCGCGCGAACAAGCGTTTGATCTTCCATTCGAAGTACCGGAGCACCTGCATTTCCAGCCACTTTTTCATTCTTTGAAGGCGTGTTGAATCCTTGCTCACCAATCTTTCAATGAAGATGTAATAGATGTAGTAGAGCCATTCGTGTATCGGTGAGATATGCATTATGATGCCTTCCTTTGCGAACAGATCTTCCATTTTCTTCCTGCTGAATTCGTCCCATCGCACGTATATTTCTCCCGTCATCATCACCTTGGGTGATTTCATGTACGCTTCGTGCAATTTTAGAGATTCGAGCTCCCGGCATACTCTTTCCACCGTTCTGAAGAAACCCGACAGAGAATCTTTCCTCAAACTTTCAAGGATCATTTCCTGATGTTTCTCGATCAAGGATTCCGCGATCGCCTGGTCTTTCATGAGGACTCTGAGGGATTTCTCCACGTTGGAATACAGATCCGAAACCAGCACAGCCAACCACGCACGCAGGGTAAAGCTCACTCCCAGGCCTCCGTACGCGTTCTCAGAGTTAAGCGAGACCAGACCGACATCCTTCACTGCGTTCTGTTCGAGCCATAACTCCATGTAAATGCTGTACTGACCGAACCTGCACGGGCCCGATGTGGTCGGCATGAAGTACAGGGTGACTTCACCCTCGGGTCTTTCCTGAAGGTATCTTATGAGCGAGCCGAGTGTCAAATGAAGAGGCAAGCATTCCTTGGACAGAGAGTTACCCCTGCCTAATCTGAACTCGATCTCCCCGGGAGGGGGACACACGTGTGTTCGAACCCCGAAGCGAGAGATCGCCACCGCCAGGCATCTGGCTCCGAACGCGCCCATCGTCGGGAAGACGAGTCTCACTCTCGGGTCGGTCCATGGAATCTTCTCGCCGTCTTTGAGAACGAAGACGCCAGATTTGTCGATCTGAACTTCGAGAGGTTTAGAAAGCGAAGGTTGCTTTTTCTTTTCTCTTCTGCATTTGATGATGTCTAAGAACGCTTCTATACGTGTTTCCAGACCAGCATCTGCGGTGTGGCTGTCCAATTCCAGAATGAGCGCCGGCTTTTCACCCATGACCGCTTTGAAGTAAGAGAGGATGAACGAGTCAGGACCGCAACTGAAATTCGTTATGAAGACAGGATACAGTTTGGGATGGTCTTTCACGTACCTCGCGGCCTTCAGTATCATCTCTCCCCAGGTCCAGTACATCCTCTCGTAACCAGGCAGCGGTTCGAACGGAAGAACGTCGAAACTCGCCACGGGATAGCCGTAACTGGCGATCTTTCTCGGAACTCCGAGGTTCGCATGGGACTGGAAGGCGTTGTACGCCCTCCCGAAGATGACGACACCCATACCGGCTTCTTCTACTTTCTTCAGAAATTCTTCACCGAGCTTCTTCACGTTCTCTTCGAAATCTCTCTGAGCTTTCTTCGCCTCCTCGAAAGCAGCTCTGACCCTTTCTCTCTCGAAACCAAGGGGTTTGAACATCTGAAAGATGTTTTCGAAAACGAGCTCCTCAGGATCGTTGAAATCGATGTTGCAGGAAAGGAGCTGAACCTTCTCGAGTTCGGAGATATCGGCCCTCAGCCAGTCTGCCTCGCTCTGAACGAAAGGACAGTAGACGCCGTTCTTTTCCGAACCGGCCGGTCTGACTCCCCGAATCCTCGGAATGAAGATATAATCAACGTCTTTCTTCAAAAGGTTCAGCACAAAGCCGTGGGAAAGTTCGACGGGAAAGCAGAACTCTGCTCCCATGCGGTCCTTCCCGGCCTCATCTGGTTCATCCGGAAGGACGACTTCGAAACCGAGCTTTCTGAAAAGTGTCGAGAAGAATGGGAAGAAGACGTTCATTGCGAAAGATTTGCTCACTCCGACTTTCTTTCCGCTCCCGTTTTCTCTCAGTTCGAAAACAATCTTTTCTCTTCTCGCGACGAAATCGTACTCCGAGGCATCAAAACTGTGTTCCCTGAACGCTTCGTAACGGTTGCACGCTCCTCCGTAGGTTATCCTTTTACCGTTGACTTCTATCACGCTGATGGTGCATCTCCTGTCACATCCGGTCCTTCCACCCGTGCAGACGAAAGGTTTCAGATACTTCACTTCGCGGTTCGCAAGTTCCTGAAGATCGTAAGAGCCTTTTTCTATCACACCCTTTTCCAGGTCCTCGAGTGCCATAAGCGAGATCCCGTAGGCGCCCATCAGACCCGGTTCTGGCGGCACGATGATTTTCTTACCTGTGAGCGCCGCCATCGCGAGCGGTACGGCCCTGTTGTAACAGGTGCCTCCCTGCGCGAAAACTTTGTTCCCAACGGGTCTGTTACCCTTCACCCTGTTCAGATAGTTCATGCAGACAGAGTAGACCAATCCAGCACATATGTCTTCGGCGGATATGCCTTCCTGTATCGCGGTCTTTATGTCGCTGTTTATGAACGCCGCGCACTGGTCGCTGAAGTTTGGAGGGTTTTTCGCTCTGAGGGCGTAATCTGCGATCTGTCTGTAATCTATGTTCAAAGACTCTCGCGCCGCTTCTTCCAGGAAAGATCCCGTTCCCGCGGAGCACGCCTCGTTCATCGCGTAATCGTAGGGTACACCTTCGTTCAGATAGGTGTATTTGGCGTCCTGACCACCGATTTCGAAGATCGTGTCAACATCGGGATCGAAATACGCCGCAGCCTTCGCGTGCGCCATGATCTCGTTGTGGATCGATTTGGTTTGCGCGTGCAGTCCCACGATCTTCCTTCCGGAACCTGTCACGCCAACCGCAACGATTTTCACAGGGACATCCAGCCGTGAGAGAATCTCGCTGTAACACTTCTTCGCGGCGCCTATGGGATCACCGAGCGTTCTGAGATAACTGCTCGCGAGTATTTTCTTGTCCCTGATCCTCACCAGCACGGCTTTGGTCGTGGTCGAACCCACATCCACACCCAGTACGCACTCGTCGTTCGGCTCAGCCTTTCCCCTCTCCATGTGCTTGAACTCCACCATGGACAGATAGTTCGAGAGGGGAGGCAGTCTGAGAAAGGCGGAAGGTATCTCTCTGGGTATCACGTGGTATTTCTTGACCTTCTCAGAGGGATTTTCCAGCAACCACAGATAGGCACCGAGAGCCTCAAAATAAGTCGCCTCTTCGGGCACGACGAATTCTATGCGACCGTCGAGATGTTTCAGCATGAGTTTGTTCCTCGTGGCGCCACCTATCAAAAGCATCCTCTTCACGTTCGCATTGCTCGAAAGCTGTAAGATCTTGTCCGCCATGACCTTTCCGAGTCCGCTGAGAACGAGGTCTTTGGGAATACCCTTGTTCAGCGC
The DNA here is from genome assembly GCF_011057685.1 of Thermotoga sp. Ku-13t. Taxonomy (NCBI): domain Bacteria; kingdom Thermotogati; phylum Thermotogota; class Thermotogae; order Thermotogales; family Thermotogaceae; genus Thermotoga; species Thermotoga sp. Ku-13t. Next base: position 89,995 of record NZ_LNFY01000011.1, read on the forward strand.
GTGCGTGCAGTCACTCTTGCAGAAAACCGTGCACCGCGAGGAAAGTTTGTAAAAGCCATCCACGTTCACTGAGTCTATGGACGAAAGATCCAGTCCCATCCTCTTGAGCTGTTGCAGAAAGAACTCTCCTGTACCGGAGGCACACTTGCTGCCAACGTGTATCGCACTGACCTCCCCGTTAGAATCGAGCTGGTACAGCACGAAGTTTTCCCCACCGGCGCTCACGATGCCGTCGCACGGGCCGTACTTCTCTTTCAGCTTTCTGTAAGCGTACTGCACAGCGAGAGACTCCGGAATGTTCGGAGCTCTGAAGATCCTTCTCAGTTTCCTTCCGGTGAAGACGAGTTCGAGTTCTTCGGGTGAACCTTGAAGGATTCTCTCAACAGTGCCTATGGGGTCACCGTTGTGTGGAATCCACGCGGGTCCCTGTTCTGTGAAAGTGGACACACTCGAAGAACCCACGCAGATCGCCAGGCGCATTGTTTGGTCACCCCCGATCCAGCTCGCGCACCAGTTCACTCAGCTCCTCGGCGATCCTCCTGACCTCTGTTTCATCCTTTCCCTCAACCATCACACGCACCAACCTCTCCGTACCGGAAGCTCTGACAACAATTCTGAAACGCTCGTCGTATTTTTCCAGTTCTTTCTTCAACAAAGGATGTTCAGCCACGGCTCTGTTTGTGACGGGCACGTTGATCAGAACCTGAGGATAGTCCTGCACCTCTTTCGAAAGTTCGTCCGCCGTTCTGCCGGTCAGAACCATCAATCTCAAAAACTCCAGCGCCGTTATGAGACCATCTCCCGTCGTCGATCTGTCCAGAAATATGATGTGGCCCGATCTTTCTCCACCGAGCGTTGCACCGATCTGCAGCATGCCTTCGAGCACGTACTTGTCTCCCACCTTCACCCTTGCAAGTTTTATACCCCTGTCGAGTAAATAGTCCTCTAAAGCTTTGTTACTCATTATTGTCGCCACGACGGTGTCGTTGCGGAGTCTTCCTTCGCTCTTCAGCTGAACCGCGAGAACCCCCATGATCTTGTCTCCGTGGATCTCTTCGCCTTTTCGACTGAGCAGAATGCATCTGTCTGCATCGCCATCGTGCAACACACCGACATCGAAACTTTCCATCTGCCTTGCGAGGAAATGTGGATGCTGAGAACCGCAATTTTCGTTTATGTTCTTCCCATCCGGTTCGTACGAGAAGCACGTCACGCTGGCACCAAGAGCTTCCAGAACTTCCGGTGTCGTGGTGATCGCCGCCCCGTTTGCCAGATCCACAGCCACTTTGAGCCCAGAAAGATCAAGTTCGCTGAAGGATTCGAGGATCGTTTTTAGATAGATCTCTCGAAGACTCGGATCGCTCTGAACAGAACCTTCTTCCACACCCGCCGAGACGTTCTGCATGAGTGATTCGATCCTTCTCTCTTCCTCGTCCGGGAGCTTGAAACCGGACCTGAGCACCTTTATCCCGTTGTACTGGTACGGATTGTGAGAGGCTGAGATCACGATCCCAAAACAGTCCAAAAGTTTGCTGATCATCGCCACCGCGGGGGTGGGTAAAACGCCGGCAAGCTTCACCTTCGCACCCTTCTGCGACAATCCTTTCACCAGGGCCTGTTGAAGTGCCCCAGCAGACTCCCTCGTGTCGTGCCCGATCACGAAGAGAGACGAACCGTAGAGCTCTCCGAGTGCCAGGCCGAGTTTGTAGGCAAGCTCGTCCGTCAGATCGTCCCCGTAAATACCTCTCAATCCATCGGTTCCAAAGAGCTGTTTCATCTTCTCAGAGCCTCCCTGTAAGTCTTTTCGAGTTCATCTGCCTTCTCTTTCTCACCGGTTTGCCTGTAGAGTTCTATCAGAAGCCTGATCGCCTGGGATCTGTAAAGCGAATCCGGCATCTGCAAAACCGTGTTCAGCTGAAGCTTGGCTTCCACGGTGCGGCCAGCCTTCGCCAGACTCTGTCCCATGAGATAAACCAGTTCGGCTCTCCTTTCGTCGCCCTCCGGGAGCTGCTCGAAAGCCTTTTTGAAATACTCGTACGCAGTTGAAAAATCTCCGAGGTTCAGCTTCATAACACCCAGACTGTAGTACTTCTCAAAGACTTTCTCTCTCAGCGTGTTCTTCAAGCTTTCCAGTTCTTTCAAACCGTGCGTTTCGACGTACCGTTCGAACCTGTCGTAATCTTCGCTCACGTACAGTTTGTACGCTTCAATGATCCTTTCACTCCTCTTCAACTGCGCCCTCACCGACACGAACGCCTGAAAACTCAACAGAAAGAGGAGGGCAAAGACGGTGAGCAAAACCAGAAAGAATTTCTCAAGGTGCATCTTCACACCCAGCACCTACCATATGTCGACTTCGGGTTCGAGAACCACGTTGAAGTGCTTTTCAACCATGTTCTTCACAGTCTGTGCAAGCGCGAGCACGTCCTTCGCGGTGGCAGAACCAACGTTGACTATGAAACCAGCGTGTTTGGTCGAAACCTGCGCGTCCCCTACCCTGAAACCCTTCAGTCCGAGCTGTTCTATGGCTTTTCCCACATAGAAATCGGGCCGCGGCCGTTTGAAAAAACTGCCCGCGCTCGGTAGATCGAGCGGCTGTGTTTCCATCCTTCTTCTCATTATCTCTTCCATCTTCGAACGCACCTTTTCACTCTCCGATTGAACCAGTCTCAAACAGACGCGCAGTACCACCCAGTTTTTCCTCTTGAAAACGCTGTCTCTGTAGGAAAAGTCAAGTTCGTCCCTGTTCGAGATCTTCACGGATTCTCCATCGAAGTACTCCACCCATTCCACCACGTCTGCCATCTGACCTCCGTACGCACCCGCGTTCATGAAGACCGCTCCGCCAACCGTGCCAGGTATCCCGTAAGCAAATTCGAGTCCGGAAAGTCCGCGTTGCGCTGCTTCAACGCACAATCTGCTGAGCAAGACACCGGCTTCGCTGATCAGAAAATTCCCATCGAAATAGAAACCGTCCAGACCCAGCGTGCTTATCACCACGTCGACACCTTCGTCCGGCGCGAGCACGTTGGTGCCCTTACCCAGAAGCCTTGCGCCCGGAAACAATTTCACGGCGCACACGAGTTGCTCAACTGTTTCTGGAACGAGGAACAGCTTCGCCGGACCGCCTATCTTAAAACTCGTGTGCAGCTTCAGTGGTTCGTCGACCAAGTGGCGACACATGTTTTTTCCTTCATTCATGCGCTCTTTTTCAACCTCACGAACAGTTCAACCTGGTTCGTTATGACGCAATCCAGATGCTGCTTGATGCGTTCGTATTTGTTTGGATCGTCCAAGGTCCAAACGTAAATCTTCGCCCCAGCGTTCCTCACGAGTTTCACTATCTTTTCAGCAACGATGGGATAGTCGAACAGCTGGTGTGGCAGGTGCATCGAGTAGGGTTTGTATTGCAGCAATCTTTCGATCAGGCTGATCGGATCGTTTCGCAATTCTTCGCCCACGAGAAAACCGAATTTCATGTCCGGCCTCTTCTTTATCAGGGACACCACGAGCTGGTGGTCGAAGGACGAAACGACGGTGTTCCTGGTCAGCCCAAATTCGTCGATGAGCTGGAGTGTCCTCTCGGCAACGCGGGCTTCTTTTATCTCCGCGTTCAAAATATGATCGGAGCCAAGTATAGAAAGCACCTCTTCGAAGCTCGGTATGCTCTCAGATTGCACCCTATAGTTTCTCAGTTCTCCAAAGCTGACCTCGGAAACTTTTACGTCCACACCGCATAGCCTCTTCAGGTCTTCATCGTGAATCACGACCACTTTACCATCTTTCGTTCCCCTCAGATCGAGCTCAACACCGTCCGCACCAAGCTCGAGCGCTTTTCTGAAGGCTATAAGGGTGTTCTCAGGATAGCGCGCCGAATAGCCCCTGTGACCGAGCACGATCATTTCAACATACCTCCCAGTCTCGCAAAGGCATCCATGATGTCACCAACAAAGCGTTTCGGATTTCTGTTCGATTCAACCACGAACAGCCACGAATCTTTCCACCACGCGACGATGTACTTGCCTTTCTTGCCGGTGCTGTAATAACCAACTGTGGGAAGATCGATGTAAACTCCCAGATTCCAGACGCCGTACTTCTTCACTACGGACTTCCACACGCTCCTCAAAGAAACTTCAAAATTTTTAAAGCCATAAAGCAAATACATCGTTCCTTCTGCATCAACATAAACTGCAACCATGCCTTTCAGTTCGATGTCTTCGTAACCGGAGACAGTTTCGAGCTCGATCAGACTGTATTTACCTCGAAGCACCTGCATCGCAGACTCGAGCGAGTAAACGCGCGGTGGAACCTCTGCGATCCTTATGGTGCATCCACCGAGAAAGACCAAAATCAAAAGCGCCACAGAGACTTTCCTCACGATCTTTCCTCCCCGAGAAAGATGTTCTGTCTCAAGACTTCTTCCACAGTCCCGAACTCACCATGACCTGGTAGCAACAGCGTGTTCGGTTCAAGATCCTTCAAGAGTTTTCTGATCTGTCTCAATGTTCTTCGCATCGCTTGCTCGTCGCCACCAGGAAGATCGGTTCTTCCAATGCTGTCCAGAAAGATTGTATCACCGCTGAAGATGACCCCATCCGTCCTCAGCATCACAGAGCCCGGAGTGTGACCCGGGGTGAGATGAAGTTGAAATTTCAACCCTGCGACCTCGAAGGATCCTTCCTTCAAAAGCTCCAAGTGCGAGTCGAACACAAAATTCTCGTTGAAGTACACAGAAAGGTTGAGATGAGGATCTTTAAGCCATTTCGAATCCGGTTCTGAAATGTACACTCTCTCACATTCGAGTTCCTTCAGACCACATACGTGGTCGAAATGCCCGTGGGTGAGCAACACGACACATGGCTCTCGAACGATCGAACCTGTTCCGTATCCTGGATCGATCACGAGGACAGGATGCGTCCAGATGATGTAGCTGTTCGTTCCTATGGGACCGGTGACGACGCATTGAACAGAATCGCTGACTTTGAAGATCTGCATGTTTCTCACCTCAGCTATAATATAGAGCATGAGAACGTTCCTTTTATGTTTCTTCGCAAGCTTATCGTTCGCTCTTGAACTCTTCTTCACCCCTTTGTCGTCCACGGACTGGCTCTGCGAGCTGGTGTCTCAGGCATCGCACACAGTGTACGTGTGCACCTACTCTCTGGATGAGAGAAAGTTCCTGCAGACTCTGAACAATCTGACGAGGCGAGGCGTTGACGTGAAAATACTCTTCGAAACGGGAACCGTTCCGGATGGGGCAAGGGCCAGGATGGACACAGAAAGCTCCCTGCTTCATTTGAAATTCATCGTCATCGATGAAGCGAAGGTTATCCTCGGTTCTGCGAACTTCACCGAAAACAGCTTGAAGAAGTCCATCAACGACGTTCTGTACCTCGAAGATCGCGAGATCGCCACAGTGCTGGCAGATTTTTTCGAATCTCTCTGGGACGGAGAGTTGAAGCATTTTCAGATACAGCGTGACGATTTGATCCTGAAAAATCACGATCTGGAAGATCTGCTCCTGAAAGAGCTTTCGAAGACGAGGCACACTCTCGATGTCGCCATGTTCGCGCTGACCCATCCGAAGGTCTGGTCCATGCTGAAAATTTTGTCCAGCAGGAATGTGAGGATCAGACTGCTCGTCGATCGATGGTTTTTGAGCAATTCCAATCTGAAAGAACTCCCAGAATCTGGCATTCAGATGAGGGTCTTTGAACCCTTCACACTTCACACGAAATTGTTTATAATCGACGGGCGAACGGTGATCAGCGGTTCTGCGAATGCCACGAGAAACGCCTATGGGAAAAACGCGGAGCTGATGATGGTCATCCAGCGCAGAGAACTGGTGAGTGAGTACGAAGAGCTCTTCGAAACACTCTGGCGGGAGGGAACTGAGCCTTGAACGTGTTCGTTTTTGACCTCGACGGGACGATACTCATCGATTCTCACAACATACACCCCTCGAACCTGAGGGCCATAAACATGCTGATCGAGAAGAACAAGAGGATCATCTTCGCGAGTGGAAGGATGCTGCCGTCTGTCAGGAAGCTCCTGAAGCGTTACTTCTCCATGGAGTTTCCCATCATTGCCTACAACGGTTCTGTCGTGTGGACACCGGAGCACGGCAAGATCATGGAGCTGAGGATAGAACCAAAGCGCGCCGCTGAGATCGTTGAAACGCTGAAAGATCTGAAGATCCACAGGCAGGCTTATGTGGATGACAAGCTCGTGGTGGAAGAGGACAACGAGTACGCGAGGGCTTACAGCGAACATTCGCAGATCGAGCTGACGTTCGTGGACGACCTCGCAAGGCTGGTGGCGGAACACGGTGCGACGAAACTTCTTGCCATAGCGGAGCCCGAAAGGCTCGATGCGATCATTCCGGAGCTCAGAGAAAGATTCAGCGATGTGCTCATATTCAAATCGTTCAGCAACTACCTTGACTTCGTTCCATCGCAAACGGACAAGGGCCGTGCCCTGAGAGTGCTCGCCGAAAAACTCGGCTTCGATCTTTCCGATGCCGTCGCTTTTGGTGACAACGACAACGATGTGGCGCTGCTGCGGAGCGTGGGACTGGGAGTGGCCGTGCGAAACGGCACAAAAGGTTTGAAGGAGGTGGCAGATGTCGTTGTCGAGGAGAACTTTCTGGGTGGTCCTGGCAATTTTATTCTCGATCTGCTCGCTCGAGGCCTCATCGATTGAGATTCGCAACCAGCTCGTGACGTGTGAGAAAAATTGTGCTCTCAACGTTCCTCTGCAGAACATTCTGAAAGATGTTTCTTTGCTGGCACTCGGCTGCAACCAGAACATGGAGATCGCTAGGGATGTCGCCTACGCCGCAGGAATGGTTGCACGCTCCTACGGTTTCGAGTACGTCGTTTTCGGAACCCTCAGCGTGCTCGCTGAAAACGATCCAGACCCTCTGAGCAAGATCTCTCGATCACCTTTCATAACAGCGCAGGTGCTCTCCTACATGATAGAAGGTTTCATCTCCGCCGGAGTCGTACCCATCATCAACGCGACGGGGAACGTGGACGCAGATGTGGTCAGATCTCTGATGAATCGAAAAATGAGCAGTCCAGCCTTGGTGGAGAACGAGCAAAAAGCGAACCAGTTGCGAGAACTTGGGTTCGACGTTGTTTTCGTGACGCTCGATGGTCAGGTGTCTGGAAGACTGCCCCGTTTGAACGTGAAACCACCAGTGAATCTCCAGGAGGTAGAAAGAATCAGAAGAAAAGCGCTCGAAGGCGCGATCGTCCTTCTGAACCGTTCCATAAACAGGATCGCCGTGAACAATCCTTTCGAAAGAGCGGGTGTGCTCGTCTTCTCGGACGAAGAATGGATTCTCAACCTGGCACAACAGGTGTTGAGAGGAGAAAGACCCTCAACTGGCAGGATTCCTTGAAAGCAGACAGACCGCGATCGCAGAAACGCCCTCACTCACTTCGAAACCCAGACCGTTGGCCGTTTTGAACTTCACGTTCGTGTTCTCTCTTGGGATTTGCAGAGCGTCGGCGAGCGTTTCCACCATCTTTTCTCTGAAGGGCGATAACTTCAATGCACCGCAGACGATGGTCACGTCGACGTTGACGATGCTCCAACCTTTCTGCGTGACGAGATCACGTATCTGGCGCAACATCATCAAACTTGAAGCGTTGCGCCATCGTTCGCTCTGATCGAAGTATTCTCCGATGTCCCCGAGCCCTGCTGCCCCGAGCAACGCATCGATCAGAGCGTGACAGACGACATCGGCGTCCGAATGGCCTTCGAGTCCAAACTCTTCACTCACAACAACTCCGCCAAGCACCGTCTTTCCAGATTTTTTGAAGGCGTGCCTGTCTGTACCAACACCCACCCTGACGTTCATTCCACCTCGATCCTTTCCAGCTCGTAGAAAGATGCCGTCTGCGGTTCGAACATGAGTTTCACCGTTCCAATGGGTCCGTTCCTCTGCTTTCCAATGATGATCTCCGCTTCGTGTGGTTCGTGGAGCTTTTCGCTCTTTTTGTAGTATTCCTCGCGGTAGATGAACAGTACCGTGTCCGCATCCTGTTCTATCGCGCCGGATTCTCTCAGATCGCTCAACCTTGGCCTTTTGTCCTCGCGTGTCTCGACGGCGCGCGACAGCTGTGAGAGTGCCACAACAGCTATGTCGAGTTCTCTGGCAAGCAATTTCAGAGATCTCGAAATCTCCGATATCTCCTGCTGCCTGCTCTCGTGACTCCCTCCACGTGTGTGCATCAGCTGCAGATAATCCACAAATATGGCATCGATGTTGTATTCTCTCTTCATCCTCCTGGCTTTCGCACGAAGGGTTCTTGGATCGAGAGAAGGCTCATCGTCCACGATGATGTTCGCCTTGTAAAGCCTCGAAGCTCCGATGGTCAACCTTTCCCATTCCTGATCGCTCAGATAACCCGTTCTGATCTTGTGCAGATCGACTCTCGACTCGCTGCACAAAAGTCTCTGCGCCAGCTGTTCCTTAGACATTTCCAGGCTGAATATGCCCACGGACAGGTTGAACTTGACCGCCATGTTGCGCGCTATCGTGAGAGCGAACGCTGTCTTACCGACCGAAGGCCTCGCGGCGATGATGATCAGATCGGACTTGTGAAAACCGGAAGTCTGTCTGTCCAGAACACGAAAGCCAGTCGGCAGACCGCTCACTACCGCTCCGGGCTCAGGTGCCGCGCTGCTTTTCAGCCTGAGTTCTTCAAGGTTCTCGAACACCGCATGCATGATCGAACCGATGTGATCGTAAGTCTTCGTGGCCCTGGATTCTGCTATATCGAACACGATCCTCTCAGCCTCGTCCAGGATCTCGTCGACTTCCCGTTCCTCGTACGCAGACTCGACAATGTTCCTTCCAGCCTCTATCAGACTCCTGAGTATGGACTTGTCGAGCACTATCTTTGCGTAATGCATCACGTGCGCCGACGTCGGAACAGCTTCTGCAAGCCTTGCCACATCCAGTTCACTACCCACGAATTTCATCTGGCCTGATCTTTTCAGCTCTTCACAAACAGACAGCACGTCTATGGGATCGCCGCGTTCGTACAACTTTTCCATGGCTGCGAATATAGCCTGATGCTTCTTCGAGTAGAAATCGCTGCTCCTGAGAACTTCCATCACGTCGTTCACAACGCTGGGATCTATGAGTATACTTCCGATCACAGCTTCTTCGGCCTCAAGGTTGTGTGGAGGTACCAGCGGCATGGAGGATCACCTCACTGAGATGATACAAAAAAACGGGGCCATCTTGCCCCGTTTGGTGGAGCCGATGGGATTCGAACCCACGACTTCTACCTTGCGAAGGTAGCGCTCTCCCAGCTGAGCTACGGCCCCAGGCAATTGAAATTATAGACCAACATGAGTCGTTGTTCAAGGGGCAAACTCTCCAGACTGTCCATGGAGTGGACTACGATCAGCTCAGAATACGTTTCGCTGTTTCGGCGAGTTCGAACTCCAGCAACTTGGAAACGAGCTCGTCCAGATCGCCGTCCAGGATCTCTTTGAGCCTGTAGCTGGTGTAATCGATCCTGTGGTCGGTCACACGGTTCTGCGGGAAGTTATAGGTTCTTATCTTCTCGCTCCGCTCCGCGGTCTTGATCTGACTCTTCCTCTGCCTCGAGAGCTCTTCCATCAGCTCTTCCTGTTTCAACTGGAACAGCTTCGCCCTGAGTATCGCGAGCGCTCTTTCTTTGTTCTGGTGCTGCGATCTTTCACTCTGACAGCTCACGACTATTCCCGTCGGGATATGAGTTACCCTCACCGCCGATTCGGTCTTGTTCACGTACTGACCACCGTGTCCTGACGCCTTGAAGGTGTCTATCTCGATATCTTTGAGATCTATCTGAACCTCCACAGTGCTCACTTCCGGAAGGATCGCCACCGTGGCAGTGGAAGTATGAATCCTGCCAGAAGATTCGGTGATCGGTACTCTCTGAACTCTGTGCACACCGCTCTCCCACTTCAAATATTTATAGACCGATTTTCCCCTCACGAAGAGCACCACTTCTTTGAAACCTCCGAGCTCCGTGTCGTGGAAATCCGCGAGTTCAACCTGCCAGCCTTTGCGCTCCGCGTATCGCGTGTACATCCTGTACAGATCTGCGGCGAACAGCGCGGCTTCTTCTCCACCGGTACCCGCCCTGATCTCCATGATGATGCTGTCGTAGTCTTTGCTTGGAAGCAAAAGCGAGATCAGCTGCGAGAGCTTCCTCTCGCACTCCAGCCTGCTCGATGTGAGCTCTCTTTCTGCCAAGGGATCTTCCTGAACGACCTGTTGCCAGAACTCGATGTCGCTTTCCAGTTCCTCCAGCTCTTCGTAGAGCTGAACGATCTCTTCCAGCTTCGAGTATTCTATGGACAGCTTCTTCATCTCTTCTACATCGATGTCCGTCCTCGCGAGCTCGATCTGGAGTTTTTGAAGCCTTTCTCTCGCTTTCTCGACGAGCGATTTCACCAGTTCCTTCATCCCACTTTTCTCCTCATCTCTTCAGGGTTGCGACAGTACTCGTAGAGCTGGGCTTTGTCTATCAATCCTGCGAAGTAAGCTTTCAGAAGCGCATCGTCGAACAGGATCATACCCTGTTTCGCGCTTGCCTGCATTATCGACTCTATCTGGTGGAGTTTGTTTTCCCTTATGAGGTTCTTGACCGCCGTCGTTCCAACAAGTATCTCCAGCACGGGCACGACGCCCTTACCGGAAGCGTGTCTCAGCAATCTCTGGTATATAACCGCAACGATTGTGTTCGCCAGCTGGATCGCTATCTGTTTCTGCTGATGCGCTGGAAACACGTCTATGATCCTTTCCGGCGCACTCGCCGCGCTGTTGGTGTGTATCGTGCTCAGAACCAGATGCCCCGTTTCTGCGGCGGTGAGCGCGAGCGACATGGTCTCGAGGTCCCTCATTTCACCGACGAGTATGACGTCTGGGTCCTGCCTCAGAGCGTACTTCAACCCATCGTAGAAGCTGCTGGTGTCCTGACCTAGCTCTCTCTGGTGTACGATGGATTTCTTGTTCGTGAAAACGTATTCGATGGGATCCTCGATCGTGATGATGTGGTACGGAAAGTTCTCGTTGATGTAATCTATCATTGCCGCCAGCGTCGTCGATTTGCCGCTTCCCGTGGGACCTGCTATGAGGATCAACCCCGAATCTCTGCTGACAAAGTCCTTCAGTATTTCGGGCAGTCCCAGCTCGCTGAAGGTCCTGATCCTGCTCGTGATCAACCTCAGCGCGAGCGCAGGGTTTCGTCTCTCGTAATAGAAGTTCCCTCTGACTCTCGCTTTGTTCTCCACGGTGAAAGCGAAGTCGACCTCTTTCTTACCATCGCTTTTGATGTTCAACTGCTCGAACAGCTTATGAACCGCATCGAGCAGATCCTTGGCTCCCACAGGTGGGTACTGTTTCTGCACCACGAGCGTTCCATCGATCCTGTAAACCGGAGGAACGCCTGCGGACAGATGAACGTCCGAGGCCCCCTTCGCGAAGGCCTCAGACACCAGAGCGTAGATGTCTATCATTTTCGCTCACCTTCGAGCACCGCCACACACCTTGGACAAACGTTCGGGAACCGACTGTCCGAATTGGTCAGAGGATGATACTTCCAGCATCTTTCACACTTCTGTCCTTCCGCTTTGCTCACGAGCACCTGTATTCTTTCATCGCCTCTTTCCAGTTCAACCTGAGACACTATGAAGAACTCTTCGAGAATGTCCCTGTAGCTTTCGAGCAGGCGGAACAAACTATCATCGCCAGCTTTCACGGTGAGTTTCGCATCTAAAGAATGACCTATCAGATCAGCCTGTCTGGCTTCCTCGAGTGATTTCAATGCAATATCTCTGACTTCGAACAGCTTCTCGAAATCCTCCATGAGCCGTTCGTCGATCCAATCTTTTCTGTATTCGGGCCAGCTTTCGGCGTGGATGGTCTCGAACTTTCTGTCTTCCTGGCACAGATGCGAATAGGCTTCTTCGCAGGTGAAGGTGAGAATAGGCGAGAGCATGATCAGAAGGGATTTGAGAATCTCTCTGAGCACCGTCTGGGCGGACCTTCGTTTGAGCGAGTTTTTCCCCTCGACATAGAGTCGATCCTTGATGATGTCCAGATACACCGCGCTCAGTTCGACCGAGCAGTATTTGACGAGGGTGTTGTAAACCTTCGAAATCTCGTAGCTCTCGTAACCCTCCGTGACGGTCGCGATGATCTGCTGAAGCCTTCCAAGCGCCCATCTGTCGATCGGTAAAAGCTTTTCGTAAGGCACCGCGTCTTTCAGTGTGAAGTCGTACAGGTTACCAAGCAGGTACCTGATCGTGTTCCTTATCTTCTTGTACACCTCCACCTGCTGCATGAGTATGTTGTAGCTTATGCGTATGTCGTTGAAATAGTCGCTGCTCGCGAGCCAGAGCCTCAACACGTCGGCGCCGTATTTCGAGCAAACTTCGAGCGGATCGACCACGTTTCCGAGCGACTTGCTCATCTTCTTTCCTTCTTCGTCCTTGATGAATCCGTGCGTGAGAACAGTTCTGTAGGGTGGTTGACCGTGCTTGACCACCGAGAGAACCAGCGAAGAGTTGAACCAGCCCCTGTGCTGGTCACTCCCTTCCAAATACATGTGCGCCGGGAAGGTGAGTTCGGGCCTCGAATTCAGCACCGCTTCGAAAGATGCACCAGAATCTATCCAGACGTCCAGCGTGTCGTACGTCTTTTCGAGTTCGCCCGAGCCACAGTTTCTGCAGCTATATCTAGGAGGCAAGAGCTCTCTTTCGCTCAATTCGAACCACGCGTTGGTGCCTCTCTGTCTGACGATGGTTGCAAAATGCTCGATGATCTCCGCATCCAGGTTCACGTGGCCGCAGGAACTGCACCTGAACGCGGGGATCGGAATGCCCCACACTCTCTGTCTTGAGATGCACCAGTCTGGACGTTCTTCGATCATCGCCTTGATCCTGTTCTTGCCCCATTCTGGGATCCATTCGACCGTTTCTATCTGTTCTAGGAGCCTCTTTCTCAGATCGTTCTTGTCTATAGAGATGAACCACTGCTCGGTCGCCCGGAAAATTACGGGATTCTTGCACCTCCAGCAGTGCGGATAAGAATGCGTTATTGTCGAAGCGTGAATCAACGTTCCCATGTTTTTCAAATCTTCCACGATGATTTTGTTCGCATCAAACACGTTCAGACCTTCGTACTTTCCAGCTTCCTTCGTGAAACGACCCTTCTCGTCCACCGGCGAGAGTACGTCCAGCCCGTACAATCTGTAGCCGTACTCGTAGTCCTCTTCACCGTGACCCGGTGCCACGTGGACACAGCCTGTTCCAGTTTCCATGTCCACAAAATCGGCCAGAATGATCCTTGAATCGCTTTTCGACAGCGGACTGATCGCGGTTCTACCTTCGAGCGAACGACCGCTGAATTTCTCTAAGACAGAATAATCCTTCAGGCCGACCTCTTTCGCGAACTGCTCCAGCAACCTTTCCGCCACGATCCAAACCTCGCCGTTCACCTTCAACCTCACGTAGGTCTCTTCGGGATGCACGGCAACTCCCGTGTTGGCTGGCAGAGTCCACGGCGTGGTCGTCCAGATGATGATGTATTCATCAGCATCCTTCATTCTGAGCTTGACGTAGATGGAAGGAGAGACATGATCGTGGTACTCTATCTCAGCCTGTGCCAGCGCAGTTTTGCACGTGATGCACCACAGGACTGGTTTCTTCTCCCTGTAGACGTAACCGTCCTCGACGAACTTTTTGAACACCGTATACACCCTGTACTCGTACTCGGGTTCGAGCGTGGCGTAATAGTTGTCCCAATCTCCTATCACGCCGAGCCTCTGGAACTGACGCTTCTGGATCTCTATTTGTTCTCTGGCGAATTTTTCGCATTCTTTTCTGATCTCCTGTGGGGTCATCTTTTCTGCCTTCTCTTTCAGCATTGTTGTGACGCGGTGCTCGATCGGCAAACCGTGCGTGTCCCAACCGGGCACGTACGGTGCACGGAAGCCCCTCAGGGTTTTATACCTGATGACCATATCCTTCAGGATTTTGTTCATCGCTGTACCTATGTGAATCGCTCCGTTCGCGTAGGGAGGTCCGTCGTGCAGAACGAACAGGGGACGATGTTCCCTCGCCTTCAGGATGTATCTGTAAACGTCGAGCTTCTTCCAGCGTTCGAGAATCTGAGGCTCTTTTTCGACCAAATTCGCCCGCATCGGGAACGATGTGCTTGGTAAATTCAGAGTCTCTCTGTAGTCCAAAGCGACACCTCCTCACATCTTCAAGAGCTCTTCGATCGTTCGCTTCAGTTCAGTCAGATCCGCTGATTTGACCACGTAGGCGTCGGCAGCCCAGGAGGACAGGTCGTACTTGTAGTGCGAGTACGCCGTCAGAAGGACGATCTTCAGCCCGGGGAACTTTTTCCTCAACTCACCCGCCGCTTCTATACCGTTCTTACCCGGCATCTCGATGTCCAAAATCACCAGATCGAAGGAGTCTTTCTCAAACTTTTTCAGACACTCTTCCGCATCCCTGGCGGTCTGCACATCGTAGCCTTCGTCCGTGAGTTCTTCGCTCAGCAGAAGTCTTATGTTCTCCTCGTCATCCACAACGAGGATCTTAGTCCTGGCCATCTTTACTTCCTCCCTTCACAGGGATTTCGAACAAAAACTCCATGCCGTCACTCTTCGGTTCGGCCCAGATCCTGCCACCATGTTCATCCTCGATGATCTTCTTGCAAATCGGTAATCCCAGGCCTGTTCCCTGTGTCTTAGTTGTGTAGAACGGGGTGAAGATCTTCCTCAGTTCGTTCTCCGAAAGAGGCTGGCCCGTGTTGAAGACCGACACGACGACTTTCTCAGCTTCCTTGAAAGATTTGATGACTATCTTACCGTTGGGAGGCGAGGCCTCCACGGCATTCTGAACGAGATTGATGAGAACCCTTTTCAACTTGGTTCTGTCTGCAACAACCTTTGCCGCGCTCGAAAGCTTTGTCTCTATTATAACATTCGCTCTGCTCGCTTTTTCTTGCATGAGATAAACGACTTCTTGAATCAACTCGTTGATGTCGAACTCACTGAATTCCAGGATCGATTTCGGCTTACTGAACTCTAAGATCTCCGTCACGATCCTTTCGAGGTTCTCGACCTCTTTCGATATGACGTCCAGATACTTTTCGACAGTCCCGGGATTGGACAGATTCTTCTTCGCCCTGTTTATGAATCCACCGATCACCGTGATGGGGTTCCTCAACTCGTGTGCCACCCGTGCCGCGACCTCACCGAGCAGCGCGAGCTTTTCTCTCTCCTTGTTTTCCTGCTCCATCTTGACCCTCTGAGTAACATCTTCCAGAGTGACGATGATGCCCGTGATGGACTCGTTCGCCGGATCCCAGAGCGGTGAATACCTGACGTCGAGAAAGATTTCACCCTGGGCGCTTTCGATGCGATATTCGTTTAGCTCAATGTTCTCGCGCCTCTCCAGAATAGTCATGGCAACCTCGAAGAGATCCTGAAAGGCGGGTCCAAGTTCCGTGTAGTGCTCTCCCACGATCCGTTCCTGTGGCAATCCCACGATGTGAGAAAACTTCCTGTTGCATTGCAGGATACGGCCGTTTCTGTCGAGCACAACGACACCTGTCGAAAGGTTCTGCAAAATATTTTCGGTGAACCTGTGAAGATAATCTATCACGTTTTTCTGTTTCTCGAGGCTTTCGGTTTTCTTTCTCAGTTCTTCGTAGTTCATCACGTTCTCTATGGCAAGTCCGGCACTGTCTGCGACTATCCTCAGCACCTCAACGTCCATATCGCTGATCGGTTTTCTGGTGAATTTGTTGTCGAGTATCACAACACCTATCGTGTCCCAGCGACCGACCAGCGGCAACACGAGGAACTCGTCGACACCAAGAAGGTCCGCAAGATCCCGCACAGAAGCACCAAAACTTTCTATCAACGACGGTGTCACGTGGATTATCCTCTTACGAAGCACGACCCTTTCAAGGATCGGATGGTCCTTGTAATAGAACATCCTTCCTTCTATGCGTGCGGTCAATCCGTTCTTCGCATCGAGCATCAGAGCTTCCTCGCGCAAATACTGAGCAAAGTCTCCATAAATCATCGCGCGGCGTTCGGCTTCCTTCCAGATCTTCTCGATGTCTTCTCCCTCTTCGGGGCCGAGCCACATCTTTCCCACGAGCGTCTCGGTCTTTCTGTCTCTGATCAGCAACAGTGCCCTGTTGAAAGCAAAACCCCTGCCCGAAGTCAACCCCAGAAGCAAGATCTTGTACACGTTCACCAGATCGTAGCTCGCCCTCATCGCGTTGCTCAGACTGTGTGTCAGGTCCATCTTCTTCAGGTATTCCTGCTGCTGCTGGATCAAGTTCTCGTACTCTTTCGTGTTCAGCTTCAAACGCTCTATCTGCTCTTTGAGGTCCTGCTGGTATTCTATGCGTGTGTAAGCGAGGCAGTACCTCTTCACCATGTCGCTCAGGCTCAACAGGTCGGTTTCTTCGAAACTGTACCTGCTACGATAACCACCCGGAGCGACCTTGTTCACGGCGATGAAGATACCTAAAACACTTTCCCCCAGTCTGGCAGGACTGGCGACAGCCGATTTGACCTTGATACTGAGAAAATCGAGCTGGGTTTTCGCCATCACCACACCTTGGTCGGACTTTTCTACTTTCGATACGAAACTGTGGTTCGCCGGCAATTTTTCGTATATCAGCTGGCCCTTGTCCACACCGTCCGCGTTTTTGAAAATGTAACCTTCCTCAGTCTTGGAAAAGTAAAGAACCGCCTCGGCATTCAGAGCTTTCTTCATAATCGCAAGTGTACCTTTCAGCAGCGAGACTGAGTCACTGGAACTGTAGAAAACATCGGTCAGTTCGCTGAGCATTTGATGTTTTTTCACTGTTTCCTGCAAAGAGACGACCTTTTCTGCGATCCAGAGCGTCCTCGAAAGTTCCTCCAGCCAGCCGCGTAAATTTTCGAGTTTTTTTGGCTGTCTCAACACCACCGCACCGATGGTCCTCGCCTCGTATTCCAGCAGGAAGCTGTCCTTCAAACCTTCGATCTCATCCCTACTCACTTTCTCCTGAC
Source organism: Thermotoga sp. Ku-13t (assembly GCF_011057685.1). Classification (NCBI taxonomy): domain Bacteria; kingdom Thermotogati; phylum Thermotogota; class Thermotogae; order Thermotogales; family Thermotogaceae; genus Thermotoga; species Thermotoga sp. Ku-13t. The sequence goes on from NZ_LNFY01000011.1 coordinate 107,094, forward strand.
CGACGCTCTCCCGCCTGTGCGTCGAACCGACCAGTCTGAACCTGGATCTGTAATCTTCAAAAAGATACACATCACAGGCTTCCGCCTGCGTCTCCTCACACAACATGGATGCGAGCCTGTCCATCGCATGGCTTTCATAACCACGCTCGAAGAATTCCATCACCAGTTCGAAAAACCTCAGAGTCCCAGCCTCCTGAAAAGTTCTTCGGCGTGCTCCACGTGTGAACCAGCCCAGTACACGCGGCCACACACGGGACACGAGTAAAACTCTCTGTGTGTCTGCTGAACGTAGAGCGGGACTTTTTCCTTTATCTGTTCTTCGTTTGCTTCGACCAGCTCGACGTTGCACAGGCTGCACCTGCTCATGCGCTTCGAGTTCTTCAGATCGATCTTCTTCGAAAGTTCCACCAGTTGTTCTCGCCAATCATCCGAACTGACGTAATAACAACGCACACCGTTTTCGACGGCCTTCTTCAGCAAATCCCGATCTCTCGTGATCAGAATGCGGCCGGACTCTTTGCAGAGCTGAAGTATTTCTTCCTCGCTCATCTGCGAGGAATAGACCGTATCGAAACCGAGCAACCTGAGTTTCCTCGCAAGCTTTCCAAGCATCCTGTCGGCGAAGAACATGTTCATCATCAAGAACATTTTACAATAAAGAAGAGCCCTCCAGTCCGGAGGGCTCGATCCCTGACGGTACTTTCAAACAAGCTTTTTGAGGAACTGCAATCCCATGATTAAACCTTTCTTCGCTTTCTCCAAACTTCCCGCCCAAATGGGATCTTCGTGTTCTATGCTGATGACGAAATCGTATCCAGCCTTTTTCAAATTCAGCAGGAAGCTCGACCAGTCAATCTCACCGAGGCCGGGCATGCGGTAGATCCACCAGCTCTTACCGTGCGCGTTGGTTCCAAAGTGTCCAAAGATGCTCTGTTCATGGAGCATGTTCCTCTTGATCTCTACGTCTTTCGCGTGCACGTGGAAAATTCTGTCGGCGAACTCTTCCACTACCTTCAGATAATCCACGCCAAGCCAGTACAAATGTGACGGATCGAGGTTCAATCCAAAAGAATCTGGGGTGATCCTGAATATTTCTCTCCAGAGCTCCGGTGCATAGAAGATGTTTCCTATCTTCTCTTCTGCCTGCCAGCCCACCATGGGGCAGTTCTCTATCATGAGCTTAACGTTCTTGCTCTCGGCGTAGGCTATCAACGGTTTGAAAACCTTTTCGAACTCTTTCAGGTTCTCTTCCACGCTCTTGGTTATGTCCCTTCCTATGAACGTTCCAACGAGCTCAACCCCCAGCAGATTGGCCGCATCGATGACTTTCTTGAGATGCTCGTTTATAGCCTTTCTCTTCTCGGGGTTCGCATCGAGGTTGTTGTCGTAATAAGCCAGAGAAGAGATGATCAAGCCATGCTTTTCCAGAAATGCTTTGATCCTTTCTGCTTCTTTCCTGTCGAACTTATCAACATCGATCGTGGTGGAAGAAAAGTCCCTCTCGTTCACCAAAGGCCAGGCGGCAACTTCTAGAGCTTCAAAACCAGCGCTCGCGGCCCACTCAACGATTTCATCGAATTTCGTGTTGCCCAGCGCGACCGTCAGGAAACCGATCTTCATCGGGTCACCTCCAATGAAGAGGCGGGCGAGAGCCCGCCTCAACTTTTCAGAACACCGAATCTGGGAAGTAGTAATCCTTCGCGTTCTGCCTGGTGACAGTCTCGGTTGAGAGTATGATCTTTCTCGGTATTCCTTTCTGGTAGAAACCGTTCAAAGATTCGCCTTTGAGCGCCATGACCGCGAGGTTGATCGCCGTGGCGATCATGTTGGGTGGGTAGGTGAAGTCAACCTCGATGAGCGGATGGCCATCCATGATCATCTTAACTATGTTCTTCTCGCACGCACCACCGACCAGGATGATGTTCTTGTCCCTGCCAGCCTGCCTGAGTGCGATCAGAACTCCGTGCAGCATGTCGTCGTCACCTGTCCAGACGGCGTCGATCTGCGGGAACTTGGTGAGCAACGTCTGCATGACCTCGAACGCCTTCTCTCTGGACCAGTAGCCGGGCTGTTCTGCGATGATCTTCAGATCTGGATACGGTGCGATGGCGTCCTTGAACGCTTTCACTCTCTCATCGTCGATCGTGGACGGAATACCCCTTATGACGACGATGTTACCTTTGCCCTTGAGTTTCTCTGCGATGTACTTTCCTGCGAGATAGCCGTACATGTAGTTGTCGCCGGCGATGTAAACGTTGTACTCTTCAGACGTGATGCCTCTGTCAACGATGACAGTGTAGACGCCCTGTCTGAACGCTTGAACACAGATGGGTGTGAGTGGAGCGGACTCGTACGGGTTGATGACCAGTGCGTCGATTCCACGTGCGAGCAGCGCCTGAACCTGAGCGATCTGTTCGCTCGGTTCTCTCGCAGTGACCAGGTAGAATTCCACATCTGGATCGTTCTGGTACTGCTTGATCGCGTACTGCGCCCACCAGACCATGCCACCAGTCCAGCCGTGATCCGCCGCCGGAATCGCGACTCCGATCCTGTACTTTGCTGCGAAGCTCACCAGAGCTACAGCTACCATTAACACGAGCAGCAGCTTCCTCATACAAACACCTCCCCTTTCTTGCCCTCAATGGGGCTATCATCTTCTCAAACTTTGCAGCAACACCGCAGCGATGATGATCAGACCCTTGACCATACCCTGTAAATACACCGCCACGTTGAGCATCACGAGCATGTTGTTGACAACACCGAGTATCAAGGCACCGAAGAACGTTCCGAAGATCGTGCCCTTTCCACCGCTCAAACTTGTTCCACCGATCACAGCCGCCGCGATCGCGTCCAGTTCAAAGCCAGACCCTGTCGACGAAGAGCTCACCGAAGCCATCATCGAAGAGAGCAGTATGGCCGAAGTTGCCACAGAAACTCCACTGATGACGTACGTGATCGTTCTGACCACATCGACCTTTATCGCCGAATAAACCGCGGCGGTTTCGTTCGCACCGACTGCGTACACGTACCTCCCAAATTTCGTTTTGTCCAGAACGATGTACGCCAGAACGGCGTAGGCTATGAACACGATCATGGGTAAAGGTAGACCCGCGATGAACTTCATGCCGAAACTGGAGAAAGTGCGGGAAAAGCTCATGTACACTCCACCGTTTGCGAAGTTGAGCACCAGGGATCTGTATATCGCCATGCCGCCGAGTGTGGTGATGAACGCGGGAATCTTTCCCTTCGTCGTCAACAGGCCCATGCCAAGACCGAGCAGAGCACCCAGACCGTAGGTAAGCAGGATCGAAAGCACCGTCGCTCCAGCACTGTCACCTATCCTGTTGCTTGTCGTTATAGCGAAGGCACCGAGGAGTGCAAGCATCGAGCCAACTGAAAGATCGATCCCGCCGGCGATCATGACGAAAGTGATGCCTATCGCTATGATTCCCACGTAGGACGTCTGCCAGAAGATGTTCAGAATGTTTCTCGGCTTGAGAAACGCCGGTGTCACGATGCCGGAGAAGATCATCAACCCGATCAGCACGAGCACGATCATGTACCTGGTGAGAAAGGCTTTAAGTTTGATACACACCGACCTCCTTCACACCCGTCGCGTGATAGATGAGTTCCCTCTCGTTGAGGCCTTCTCCTTCCACCTCGGCCACGATCTGACCGTTGCGCATGACCATGACCCTGTTGCAGAGCCCTATGATCTCTGGCAGATCGGAAGAAACCACAACGAAACTGCAACCAAGTTCCTCTATCATCTGGTGCATGATCTTGTAAATCTGGTGCCTCGCGTTCACATCCACACCGCGCGTTGGCTCATCGAACAGAAAGATCTTTGCTCCCGTTTCCACGAGTTTGGATATGACGACCTTCTGCTGGTTGCCCCCGCTGAGCGTTCCAACGGTCTGCCATGGACTTCGCACCTTGATCTCGAACTTTCTTTCGTAGCCTTTGAATGTATCGAGTTCACTTCGAACGCGCACGAAGAGCCTTGAGAATTTCTCCAAAGCCATCATCGTTGTGTTTTTGAACGCTTCCAGGCTGGCTATGATCCCACCGTTCTTTCTGTCTTCAGGAAGGTAAACGAGCCCCAGCTTTTTCGCTTCCAGGGGATCTTCGATCTTCACCTTTTTTCCAAACAGATACACCTCACCGGACTTCACCTTTCTGATTCCCACGAGTGCTTCCATGAGCTCGGTCCTGCCGGAACCGACGAGGCCATAGAAACCGAGTATCTCACCCTTGCGAAGCTCGAAACTCGCCTGCCTGACTCTTCCATCCAGAGTTGAGAGGTCCTTCACCTGCAGAACGATCTCGGAACCTGGAACGGGCTTTTCAGGAAAGATTTCTTCGAGCTTTCGACCGACCATGAGTTCGGCTATCTGTTTTTCGCTCAGACCCTGCACCTCTCCCTGATAGACCTTTCTTCCATCGCGCAACACGATCAGTTCTTCCGCTATTTGTCGTACCTCTTTGAGCCTGTGCGAGATGAATATCACCGTTATTCCCTTCTGCTTCATGTTCTTCACGATCTCGAAGAGCTTGAGCACCTCCTCGTCTGTGAGCGAAGAGGTCGGCTCGTCCATGATCAGCACCTTCACCTTTTTGGATATGGCTTTGATGATTTCTACCATCTGTTTCTGTGCTGGTGAAAGCTGTGACACGTAAGCTGTGGGATCTATGGAGAGCCCAAGCTGCTGCATGAGCTGTTTGGTTTCTTCTATCATCTGCTTTTTTGCGAGCAGGAAACCTCTCGTCAACTCGTCCCTGAGGAAGATGTTCTCGTACACCCTCAGACTTTCGACCAAGTTCAATTCCTGCGGTATCAGCACGATGCCGAGGGATTTGGCTTTGAGCGGATTCAGTTCGACCCTTTCACCTTCGAAGAAGATCTCTCCTTCGGTCGGCTGCAAAAAACCCGAAAGGATCCTCATGAGTGTCGATTTTCCGGCTCCGTTCTCTCCGACCACACCGTAGATTCTGGCCGGCTCGAAGTCGACATCGACGTTGTGCAGAACTCTCACGTTTGAAAAATCCATGCAGACGTTTCTCGCAGAAAGAATCGCGCTCATTCTACCTTCACTGCCTGCCCTTTCTTTGCAGATTCGAATATTTTCTCGACCACTTTGACCGCGATGTATCCATCTTCAGGCTTGACGATGGGCTCTTCCAGACCCAAGCACACCTTCGCGAAGTGGTCCACGACCGGCATCTTCCAGTAAGGATCCTCGTTGGTGAACAAGGGTCTCAAAACGATCTCACCGTGCATCCTGAAAGGTTTTTCGAGATATATGTCGATCTTCGTTGGATCGGTCTGTCCCACCTTCATCGTGCCCTTCTCTCCGTAAACGACGAAGTAGTTCTCCTCGAGTCCTTTCGTGACCCAGTTCGAATCGAGTGTCGCCAGGGCTGAGTTGGAAAGCTTCAGAACCGCACTCGCCACGTCTTCCACCGAAGCTCGCTTCTCGAGCGTCGCTATGAATCCTGTGCACTCCACGATGTCCAGGCCGGTGATGTATCTGATCAGGTCCACCTTGTGAACACCGAGATCGCCAAGGGCTCCGAACATGGCAACGTTCCTGTCGAAAAACCACGCTGCGCTCGGAGACCAGTTCTCTGGACCGGCGTGTCCAAACATCGTCTTGACGAGTCTTATCTCTCCGAGCACGCCGGATTGAACGATCTCTTTCGCTTTGATATGGTGCGGGAAGAACCTCTGCGAGTGGTTAACCATCAGAATCTTTTTGTTCTTCTTGGCAGCTTCGATCATCTTCAGGGCGTCTTGCGAGTTCGTGGCCATGGGCTTTTCGACCAGCACGCTTTTCCCTTTCTCGAGCGCAGTGATGGAAACTTCCGCGTGCAGTGCGTTCGGAGTGGCCACGATGACAGCATCTATGTCTTCCTTCTCAAGCATCTGTTGATAATTCTCGTAAAACCGCACATTTTCGAGCTTTCGTTTGAATTGTTCCAGCCTCTGCGCGTTTGGGTCCGCTATCGCCACGAGTTCTGCGTACTCAGAAAGGATCGTGTTTGGTATGTGCAACACTTCAGATATCTTCCCCGCGCCCACGATGCCGATCCTTACTTTTTTCATGCACTCACCTCCTCAGAGTTTTTCCAGATCGATCAGTTTCTTTCTGTGTGGAGACAGCGGGAATCTGCTTCCTAAGTGCTTGAACACCTCTGCGTAGGCGCAACCAGTTTGAATGCCCCTGAAACCTGCCGGAAAGATGATCGATGGCATGATCTCCTTCTCGTAGACGTCCTCATCGAAAGCGTTCTTCATGAGTTCTATGGCCTTCTTCTTGAACTCGTAAGAATCAGATATATCGATCGCCACGTCGAACTGAAAGTCCAGACTCGAAGCTGGAATCTCGAACAGATAGATCTCTTTTTCAAGCCTTCTCGCAACATCGATAGTGATCTTTGAAACAACCTCATGGTCGTACAGGATCTCGCTGTGGAAGTGTGTGAAAACTATATCTGGATCGAAACTCTCCATGAGCCTTCTGAGCTCTTTCGAGAGAACCACCTCGTCTATCTGACCGTACGAAAAACCGAACTTTTCTGCCTCTGCCCCGAGCAACTTCATGGCTTCGACGTAACCGTCTATCCTATCTCCACAAACGCTCAGCGCACAGACACGGTTCTGTCGCAGTGAAAGTTCCCTCATTGTTCCGCCAGCACCTATGATCGGATCGTCGCTGTGCGCAGCGACAATCAGTATCCTTTTCATAAATCCACCTTCTTCAAACTCGAGCGTCTGACCACGAGCCTCGGGGAAAACACGTAACGTTTTATCTTCGAGTTGCCTTTGATCAGTTCGAAGAGCAGTTTCGCCGCGACCTCACCCATCTCCTCCACAGGTTGATGAACCGAACTCAAAGGTGGATCGATGATCTCACACAGTTCTTCATCGTTGTCGAAACCGACGATCGCCACATCGTTTGGAATTCTCATATTTTTTTCTTTCAGCGCCCTCATAGCACCTATCGCGACGAGATCGTTCATGCAGAACACACCATCGACCTGAACACCCTCTTCGAGCAACCTCTTCATCCCTTCGTAACCTGCAGATTCGTTGTACCCAACCGGTTCAACGAACGGTTTTAAACTCGCCTCGTTCATGGCCGCCTCGTAGCCTTTCGCCCTCTCCAGAGAAACGTACAGTTCGTGCGTTCCACCCAGATGAACGATGTTCCTGCAGCTGTTTTCGATCAAATGTTTCGTCGCCATGTACGCACCGTAGCGGTTGTCCAGCACGATCGAGACGACGTTGTCCAGCTCGTAGAACTTGTCGAAAACCACTACAGGGATGTAATCGGAAATTTCTTCCACCAGATCGTCGCTGACACGCGAATTTCCAATGATGATCCCATCGATTCCGAAAAACCTCGCGTTTCTGATGAGTTTTTCCTCTCTTTCCAAGTTTCTGAAAGAATCCATCAGTATGACGAGCGAGTCCTCACCACAGGCTTTCTGAACCCCGCGCGTGAGCCTCGCAAAGAACGGGTTTATGATGTCCGGCACGATGAGCCCTATGGTGAGTATCTTGCTCTTTCGTGCCATGTTGCGCGCGTGATAGTTGGGTGTGTAGCCGAGCTCTCGCGCGATTTTGAGAATCTCTTTCCTCTTCTCCTCACTCACACGCCCTTTACCGTTGAGAACCTTCGAGACGGTCGAGACGGAAACGTTGGCCAAATTTGCTACATCTTTGAGAGTTGGCAAGCATTAAATCCTCCTTCTCACATATGGTTAATCGTTTTCCCAATCAGTTCACATTTAGTCTACCAGTTTTCCACACCACTGACAAACATCTTTGTTGACCATAAAGAGTGATCTTCTCGAATCTTCGCTCTTTACTCGCAAAAGAAATGTCGAATTCGCAATCGAGCTTTTCTTTTCTCAAAATTCCGCCATTTTTCTTCAGCATGTAACAGAACCACACTAATGTAAACTGGCTGGGCGGTCGCTGTTTGATTCTGAAAGTCAGGTGCTTCTGAACCTGTGTTAGTCTAATTGTGTGGGTGAGAGCTTGGAAAGGGAAGATTTTGTTGACCGGGTAAAGATATTCGTGAAAGCTGGAGATGGTGGAAACGGCGCGGTGAGTTTCCGCAGGGAAAAGTACGTGCCCAAAGGTGGTCCGGACGGCGGCGATGGGGGCGATGGTGGTTTCGTCATCCTCCGCGCCGATGCGAGTCTTTCTACGCTGCTCAAGTTCAAACACCAGAAAAAGTTCGTCGCCGAGAACGGCCAGCACGGTCGCGGCAAGAAGCAGGCGGGCAAAAACGGTGAGGATCTGATCATAGACGTTCCTGTGGGTACCGTCGTGAAAGACGCAGTAACAGGCGAGATCATCGCCGATCTTGACAGGCACGGTATGATGGTCTGCGTCGCACGTGGGGGCAAGGGTGGCAGGGGCAACGTCCACTTTGCCACGAGTACGCTCAGAGCTCCCAGGATTGCAGAGTCGGGTGAGAAAGGCGAAGAGAGGTGGCTCGAGCTCGAGCTCAAGCTGCTCGCCGATGCAGGCCTTGTGGGCTTTCCCAACGTCGGAAAATCGTCTTTGATAGCTGCCATGAGCAACGCAAGGCCCAAGATCGCAGATTATCCCTTCACCACACTGATCCCGAACCTCGGTGTGGTGAGAGTCGGCAGGGACATCGAATACGTCCTGGCAGACATTCCTGGTTTGATTGAAGGTGCGCACAAAGGAAGTGGGCTTGGAAACCTCTTCTTGAGGCACATAGAAAGATGCAGCGTTCTCGTGCACGTGGTGGACATAGCCTGCGTCGAGGGCAGGGACTTTTTGAAAGACTATGACACGATCATGGAAGAGCTGCACAAGTACAGCCCAGAACTTTTGAAAAAGCCCCAGATCCTGGTCGCGAACAAGATAGACCTGCTCGACGAAGAGGAGCTGAACAAAAGATTGGAGAGGTTAAAACAGCACACCGGTAAAGATCCAATCGCGGTGTCCGCGCTAACAAGGCAGAACATAGAAACGCTCAAAGAAAAGATCGCCCAGTTCGTCGGCGAGAGCAAGTTGAAGCTGAAGATGCTCCCCGCACCTCCTTTCGAAAAACCAAAACCTGTGAAGACCAGACTGGAGCTCAAGTTCGATTTCGATATCGTCAAAACGAAAGAAGGTTTCGTGGTGAAAGGAGAACAGGTTGAAGCCTGGCTCAAACGGTATTCACTCGAGCACAGGGACGCTTTGATCCGGTTCCTCGACGTGCTCGAGAGGAACGGTCTGAGCGAGAAGTTGAAACAGGCAGGTGCGAAAGATGGAGACACCGTCTGGATTGGGGACTACGACTTCGAATACCACGAGTAGGATCGGCATCTTCGGTGGAACGTTCAATCCCCCACATGTGGGACATTTGATCGTGGCCCAGTACGCGCTTGAGCTGCTGCAGCTCGAACTGCTCTACATCGTACCGGCGTACAGGCCTCCGCACAGATCCGGCGACGTGGCCCCGTTCGAGCTGCGCTTCGAATGGTGCGTCAAAACCTTTAAACTGAAGAACACTGTGGTGAGCGATTATGAAAAACAGCGTGGAGATATTTCTTATTCTCTCTATACGGTTCAACACTTCGCCGAAAAGCACAAGTGCGTTCCGTACTTCATCGTTGGAGAAGACGCCCTCAGGTACATAGAAACCTGGCACAGATACAGAGACCTTTTGAACTCATGCCACTTCGTCGTTTATCCACGCTACTGTGGCAAACCCTACCATGAAAGAGCCAGGGAAGTCCTCGGGGAACTCTTCGACAGGATCGTCTTCCTCAACGCTCCACTGGTCGAAATATCGTCCAGCGAGATAAGAGAAAGGATCAGACAGAAAAAGAGTATAAAAGGAATGGTCGTTTCACAGATCGAAGAGTCGATCGTGAGTTACTATGGCAAGATTTAGCTATCCGGGTATACTCGGTCTCGCACCCATGGCCGGTGTGACGGACAGGGCCTTCAGAACCGTCTGCAGGTTGTGGGGTGCTCAGTTCTTCTTCACCGAAATGATCAGCGCCGAGAGCGTGCTTTTAAATCTCGGCATTGTCGAAAGGATGCTTCCTTTTGAGGAAGAAAACACCGCGGTACAGCTGTACGGTTCAGACCCCGAGAAACTCGCCCTCGCTGCGAGGAAAGTTCAGCACAGGGCAAGCTGGATCGATCTGAATGCAGCGTGTCCTGTGAAGAAAATCGTCAAGAAGAACAGCGGAGCTGCATTGCTGAAAGATCTGGAAAGGCTCAGAGACATCGTCATGGCGATGAAAGACGCCTGTGACAAACCGATCACCGTGAAGATCAGGATCGGTTTCGAAAGAAACGAGCTTGAAAGGATCATGGAAACGCTCGTTCTTGCCGGTGCCGATGGAGTGGAAGTGCATGGAAGAACCGCAGTTCAGATGTATTCAGGTAAAGCCCAGTGGGACCTGAAGCTGGACAGATGGAACGTTCCAGCGGCCATTTCTGGCGATCTGTACACAGTCGAAGACGTTCGGAACGCGATGAACATCTCGAAAGCCAGAGCCGCCATACTCGCAAGGGGCGCGTTGAGAAAACCCTGGATCTTCCATGAATTCCTCTATGGAAAAGCGCCGGGTGTTGAAGAGATCAGAGACATGTTCCTGCTCCATGCAAAGCTTTTGAAAGAGCTGGAGGGAGAAAGATCTTTCTACAGTCTGAGACAGTTCGTGGCAGGTTACACACATGGCTTTTCCGGCGCGAGGGAATTCAGAGAAAGGTTCATGAAAATTGAAGGTTTCGAGGCCATAGAGAACGCGATCGGGCAGTTTTTTAATTGTTTTCTAATGAACGCGGGGGAAAATACAGTTGTCAAAGAAGATGGAGCCAGAGTATGACTCAAGGAGGTGTCGTTATGAGAAAGGTTCTCGTGATGCTGAGCGCGCTCGTGGCAGTCGTTTCGATGTTCGCACTGGTGAATCCGGACTATCAGAGTCCGATCGTTGCCGTCGTGGAAGCCTGTGCGCCGGCTGTCGTGAAAGTTGAAGCTGTGAAAACTGTGAGGTCTCCTTACTTCGATCCTTTCATTGAAGATTTCTTCAAACGCTGGTTCGGCTATTCCCCGTTCGGCGGCACACAGAGGGCCACGAGCATTGGCTCAGGCTTCATCTTCGACAAAGCTGGTTACATCCTGACCAACGAACACGTTGTGAGTGGAGCTTCCGAAATCACCGTTACGCTCCTGGATGGTTCTTCCTACAAGGCTGAATACGTCGGTGGCGATGCGGAACTGGACATAGCAGTTCTGAAGATCAAGGCTGAGAAAGAGTTCCCGACCCTCGAGCTGGGTGATTCGGACAAGGTGAAGATAGGCGAATGGGCCATAGCCATTGGTAATCCGCTCGGATTTCAGCACACCGTGACGATAGGTGTTGTGAGCGCCACGGGTAGAAGGATTCCCAAGCCGGACGGCTCTGGTTACTACACGAATCTGATCCAGACCGACGCGGCGATCAACCCGGGAAACAGCGGGGGGCCGCTTTTGAACATACACGGTCAGGTGATCGGTATCAACACGGCGATCATAAATCCTCAGGAAGCGGTGAACCTTGGGTTTGCGATACCCATAAACACTGTGAAGAGGTTCATAAACCAGCTCGTGCAGACAGGTAAGGCCCAGAAGGCTTACCTTGGCGTAAGAGTGACGACCGTGACGAACGAGCTTGCGAAGGCGCTCGGTTTGAAGGTGAACAAGGGTGCACTCATCGTTCAGGTTATGGAAGGCTCACCCGCAGACAAGGCAGGACTGAAGGACAACGACGTGGTCGTCAAGTTCGACGGTGTGGATGTAAACAGCGATGCCGAACTCGTCTCGTTGATACACAGCCACGTGCCGGGCGATGTGGTGGAGATCGTCGTGAACAGGAACGGTAAAGAGATCAAGTTCGTTGTGACGCTCGGTTCTTCGAGTGATGAGGAAGTCCAGTCAGCCGTCGCGGCGAAAGAGTTCCTCGGCATCGTGGTGGACGAGATAACACCTTCAGACAGGGAAACATACTCCATACCGGTACGTGTTGAAGGTGTGATCGTGCGTCAGAACAGAGGTTCGCTCGCCCTGCAGGCTGGCGATGTGATCGACCAGATCGCCGTCAACGGTCAAAGGTACGCGATCAGATCTGTCAGCGACTGGAACGAAGTGGTGGGAAAGATCAAGAGGGGCGATTTCATAGCAATCTTCGCCATTAGAAGGGGTGCAAGGCTGGTTTACAGTTTCACGTACTGAAAAAGGCGCCTCCATGGCGCCTTTGAAAACCTGGGGGTGGTTCGATGAGAAAGGCGAAGATTTTATTCCTACTCGCCGCGGCAGTTTTGATTCTGATCGTTGCATCCTGTGGACCGATAGTAGTCCTTCCAAAATACGGCATACCACTCAACATTGTCGAAGCTGGGGTGATCAGGGATAATCTCTTAGAAGACCTCGCATCCTGGTGCGCCAATCAAAACGATCTGGTGATGCTCTACTATCCCAGCACAACTCTGTTCTCAAATCGAGGTATCGGAGCAATATCCTCAACAGATAAGTACGTGCTCATGAACAACGAAATCGCTGGTACCTACTTGGACGAAACCGAACTTGACGAAACAAAGACTCAGATTTCGAACTGGCTCCAACCTGTTGAAGATTTGGAAGGAAATCTGTCACTCAGACTTGAGCCCAACGACCTTCTCGGTACAACCTGGGACCTCGTCATCGGTGTGGGAAGTGAGGAAAAGTCAGCGATAATAACGCCAGAATCAGGTTACGTCCTGGTGCAGTTTGAAAATCAAAACGGTGTTTACACGGTGACGAGCGTTGAGCTTGAGCAAGATTGGCGCAATCTGGACGTGCCCAAAAACATACCTGCCAGCCAGTTGAAAGGTTATGCGTTCTTCAAGATCGAAAATGGAGTAATCACAGCTTCACGCGTCATTCTTCCGTGAACATCAAGGGGGGATGTGAATGAAAAAGGCATGGATCGTGTTGCTGATACTGTTCGTTGCGGCTCTGAGCTTTGCAGACATGCAGCTGAAGAACATCATCATAGTCCCCAGACCGAGCGATCTTGAAGTTAAGGTATGGCTCAACAAACCTGAAGGTTCCGTTTATCAAGTTGGTGAATCGTTGAACATCTACTTCAAAGCGAACAAGAGCTGCTACGTGGTCATCTACGACATCCGTTCTGACGGAAAGATCACGCTTTTGTTTCCAAACAGGTACGATACGAACAACTACATCGCTCCGAACGTGACCTACAAATTGCCCATCTCAACAGCGTATTCGTTCAAAGTCGCACCACCTGAGGGAAAAGAGTTCATCCAGATCATCGCGAGCACCAGCTACATCCCGCTCTTTCAACAGCTCAGAGACCTTGGAACATCTGGAACCTTTCCACAGTTGACGACTGATCCGGAACGCTACGTACAGGAACAGATCCTTCCACACCTCAAGGACCAGTGGGCAAGCGACATAACCTATTTCTACGTGGGTCGCGCACCCAGAAAAGGCGTCGTGCAGCTTGAATCCAATCCGACCGGTGCGTACGTGTACGTGGACGGAAGATACATCGGCACGACCCCGGCACGGATCGAGCTAGACGAAGGTCAGCATTTTGCCACCTTCTACTGGCAGGACCAGGTGATCACAGAAACGTTCTTCGTCACCGCTGGAAGGACCGTCGTGGTGAGCGCGAACTTCTTGAGAAAAACGATTCTGGACATCAAAACAACACCATCTGGTGCGCAGATCTTTGTTGATGGCAACTTCGTCGGTGTGAGCCCGATCCAGGTCGAGGTACAACCTGGTGCTCACACAGTCCTAGCAACGATGCCAGGTTACGCACCAGCTCAAACGAGCGTGTCTGTTTCGGCAGGTGAGACGAAAACAGTCAACCTGGTGCTCAATCCAGAGCAGGCAACGTTGAGGATCTTCTCGAGCCCGGCGGGTGCCTCGATCTACGTAAACGGTCAGTACAGAGGCGTCGCACCGTCTTCAGGATTGACCTTGTCGCTGAATCCGGGTACGTACACCATCATGGCAAGATTGACAGGTTATGAGGACACATCGACGACGGTGACGCTCAATCCAGGTGAGAGCAGAAGCATCACGCTGACTTTGCCTTTGAGAAAAGCAACGCTAAACATCTTCACCAACCCCGTGGGTGCTTCGATCTACATCGATGGAAACTACGTTGGCACAACGCGCAGCACGGGCCTCTCCGTGCAGGTCGATCCTGGTACACACACGATCGTCGCCACGATGAATGGCTACGAAGATACGACCGTGACCGTCAGCGTCGCTTCCGGTGAGACCAAGAGGGTGGACATAACCCTGCCGCCGATCCCCAGAACAGGCGTTCTGATCATCTACACCACACCGGTGAACGCCTCAATCTATGTGGACGGAAGGTTCGTGGGTACTGCGGGCTCTCTCGGTTTGAGGGTCGAAGTGGATGCGAACGTGGTTCATCGAATCGTTGCAAGTTTGCCGGACTATGAAGATGCATCAACTGAAGTTCAAGTGATGCCGAACGAAACGAAGACAGTCAGGCTCACGCTCGAACCTGTTCAGAGAACGGGCACAGTCAGTATAAACAGCACACCATCCAGTGCGCTGGTGTACATAAACGGTTATCTGAAAGGTGTCACACCGTTGAGGATCGACCTTGACTACGGAACGTACCAGCTCGTGGTGCTCAAGGGTGGTTACTACGCGGAAGTGCTCACACTGGTTGTGGACAGAAGGAATGTGAGCGTGAGCGTGACTCTAAGACCTATCCAGTGATTGAGGGGGGCGAAAGCCCCCTTCAATCTTGTCTCACGTCGATGATCGAAACGTTCGGAATGCCTTCCAGGAGTTTTCGCTCAAAGCTTTCTCTGTCCAGAGACGGTTTCACCTTTATCACCACGTTGTACTCTTCCTCCGATTTTTCGTAAGTGCTCACGGCGATGATGTCTCCACCGCACTGGGACATCAAATTCAAAATCCTTGCAAGAATCCCAGGAACGTTTCTCACCTTGAAGACGTACCTGTAACCTTTCTCCCGCGCACCGAGCATGTTGATGAACACTTTGAATATGTCGGTTTCGGTTATTATTCCGACCAGCTTTTCTTCTTCCATCACTAGAAGAGAACCGATCTTTTTGTCCGTCATGATCTTCGCTGCTTCTTCTATGGGCGTGTTTGGATGAACGTGTACAACGTCCTTCTTCATGATCTGCTTCACGGTGAGTTTACCCAGCAACGTGGTCAGTTCCCACACATCCAGAGTGGTGGCCTGCGAAGGTGAAGCCTTCAGCAAATCCTTCTCTGCAACGATTCCAACGACCCTATCGTTCTTGACAACCGGCAACCTTCTGATACCTCTGCTTCTGATGATCTCCATCGCTTCCTGAAACGTCGTTTCTGGAGAGATCGTGATCACGTTCGTCGTCATTATATCCTTGACGAACATGCTTTAGACCCCCTTTCCTCACTTCGAAGCCCTCGAAAGATCCCCTTCGATCTTCTTTTCAGAGTGTACACCATGAACCTGAGAGTGCAATTTTACAATACAAAAAAGGACCCCGAAGAGGGGTCCTTCATGCCTATCAGCTGTCTTCAAATCACTGGCTGCCTCCACCCATGAACATACCGAGTAGTCCAACAACTATACCGACTGCACCGACGATGACACCTATCAAGCCCATGTTGTAGGCATCGTTGATCTTTTTCGCTTGCTCGACCGTTGCCGCTTCGATGTCACTCATCCAGGGTTTGGAGTCGATCTTCTTAGAAAGATTGGCTATGCTCTGCTCGTTCTGCGCCACTCTCTGGCTCAGGCTCGTCATCTGACCCGCGAGAGTACCAACGTTACCCTCGAGCACGCTCACTTTCTTCGCAACACTCGCAGCGTCTGCGACGTCTTTCTTCAACTTCTCGACGTCTGTCGCAAGCGATGCAACCTGGCCTTCGAGCAGGGACAATCTCGCATCGAGCTGACGAGCCGTGGTATCGAGAGCTTTCCTGAGCCCATCCACGTCGGAAGCGACCTTCGCTTCGAGGGCAGCGACTCTGGCTTCGAGATCGCTGAAGCTCTTCCTCAAAGTTGAAAGTGCCTGAAGGTTCGATTCCAGACTGTCAACTCTCTTGGACAGAGCTGTCAGGTCAGCCTTCGTGCTGTCGATGGATCTTGACAGGGCATCGATCCTTGAGGAAAGATTGTTGAACTTTCCATCGAATTCGTTCAGCTTTGCGTTGATCGAATCGATGGAGCCTTTCAACTGTGACATGACCTGCGCGGAGATCTGTGCCTGCAAGTCGGAAACGTTTTTCTCGATCGCGGCGACTTTCGAAGAGAGCTGGTTGTACATCGTCATCATCTTGTTTTCGGAAGCGGCGATCATCGTGGGTAGATCCCTTCTCACCTGGGATATCTCAACGATCGTGGACTTCAAGCTGGAGATTTCAGCCAGAACAGTCTGAAGCGTCTGATCCGTTGCCGCGATCTGTTCCCCTTGCTTCTGTGTTCTGTTCAGCGCGGTGCTGACGAGATCTTCCAGTGCCGAGATCCTCTTAAGCGCGGTCTGCAAATCTGCTGGTCCCGCAACAAGCTGCTTCGTGAGATAATCCATCATCTTTTTCAGTGCGACCGCTACCTGATAGCGCGTCATCGGGTTGTTACCCTGGAAGGTTCCATCCGGCATACCTGAGATGATCCCAAGTTTTGCCAGCTCCGTCACGGCTTCGTATGCCCAGTGGTTCACGGGTACATCCGAAAATGCCTGTGCCAGAATCAAGGTTGCAATGAGAGCCATGACCAAAACGAGCGCTTTTTTCATCTACCTCACCTCCAAACCTTTCTTTTCTTGAACTATATTACCACGACCCTGGGACAAAGTTTAGACTCGTGTTAGTCGAGATGTTCGAACAGATCTCGAAAAGGTCCAGTCTACATGGCGAAGGAGATGATCCTATGAAGGTCGGGCTGGTGCTCAGCTTAGTTTTTCTTAGTTCTTTCTTTTTCCTTTCACTCGATCCGGCGAGGACGAACCAGGGTGCAAAGCTTCTGGACCGCTCGCGTTACTTTTTCGAAACGATCGATGGCGTGAAGATCGCTTATCAAAAGCTTGGCGAAGGTCCAGAAACTTTGATCCTCATCCACGGTTTCATGGGGAATTCGACGAACTTCGAACCCATCTTCGATCTGCTCAAAGACGATTTCACGCTCATCGCGGTCGATCTTCCAGGTTTCGGTCTGAGCGAAAAGAGGATCGAAAAGAAATTGTCGAGAAGGTACATGGCGTGGATCGTCGCGAGACTCGCCGAAAGGCTGGACCTTGAACACTACCACGTGCTGGGACACTCCATGGGAACAGAGGTCGCAACCTGGCTGGCTCTGAACGAACCAGAGAAGGTGAAAAGTTTGATCTTTCTGAACAGTTCGATATGCCTTCCAGAAAGAGACAGCGTACCCAGCAACATCTTCACGAAGATCGGCCTGAGACTCATCTTCATGAACTACGATTTTCAAAAAAGAACTTTCAAAGACATGCTGGTCAACAAGGAAAGTTTCAGCGAGGAGTACTTCTTGAAGAATTACTATCTGGTCTACCAGACTCCCTTAGACATCGTCTTCAATCTGGCTGAAAACCAAGACACCGCACAGCTCAGAGAAGATTTGAAAAACCTCTCTGTTCCAACGCTCATCGTCTGGGGTGAGCAGGACAACGTCACACCGCTCGAAGGGGCGAAGTGTCTGTCCGCAATTAACGCCAAACTCGTGGTGGTACCGAACGCAGGACACCTGATCATGTTCGATCAACCACAACTTTTGAGTGAAACCATCAAAGGATTCGTTTTCTCATCGATTTCTAATCGGTGAGTTTTAAAATGCGACCGAAGGGAGGGATCATCATGAAAAAATTGTACCTGATGGTGTTCTTTCTGATCTTCAGTCTGTGCCTCGCTCAAAGCGCACCAAAGTCCATCAACGCCTTCGGAATAGACCTTTACAGATTCCTCGCAGACAGTTCTGAAAACATCTTCTTTTCCCCGTTCAGTTTGAGCACGGCGCTCGCGATGACTTACCTCGGAGCGGACGGCAACACGGCCCTGCAGATGAGAAAGGTGCTGCACTTTGAAAACGAAGGTCTGCACGAGTCTTTCTCGAACCTGATCGATTCACTCAACAAGCCCGCAGAAGATTACAAGCTGGCCATTGCCAACGTGCTGTGGCTGCAGGAAGGTTATTCTCTGCTCGAATCTTTTCTTACGGCCATCGAAAAGTACTACAGAGCATTTGTGAACATTGTCGATTTTGTGAACGATCCGAAGAACTCGGTTCGAAGGATCAACGACTGGATCGAAAAGAAGACCGAAGGAAAGATCAAAGACATGATTAACGAAAACGATGTGGACAGTCTCACCAGGCTCATCATAACGAACGCGATCTATTTCAAAGGCAACTGGGTGGTTCCGTTCGACCCTCAAGCCACGAAGAAAGATGTCTTCTACGTGAGCGAAGACAGAACCGTCGAAGTGGACATGATGAAACTGGCTGCGAATTTCAACTACTTCGAAGATGAAAAGGTTCAGATCCTCGAACTTCCCTACGCAGGTGGCAATCTTTCCATGATCGTGGTGTTACCGAAAAAGGGCGTGTGTCTGAGCGAAGTTGAAAAAGATCTGAGCCTGGAAAAGTTTCAAGGATGGCTTGGAAACCTTCGAAACACGCGCGTCGAAGTCATGCTGCCGAGGTTCAAACTCATGCAAAGGTTCCCCTTGAAGAAGACCTTATCTGAGATGGGCATGGTCGATGCGTTCACGAACGCGGCCGATTTTTCCAAGATGGACGGCACCAAGATGTTGAAGATTCAGAACGTGATCCACCAGGCGTTCGTGGAAGTGAACGAGGAGGGTACCGAAGCGGCAGCAGCGACCGCGGTGATCATCGGAATCAAGATGGGACCGAACATTCCTGTGATATTCAGGGCTGACAGACCCTTCCTGTTCTTCATCTACGAAAAAAGCAACGGCGTGATCCTGTTCATGGGCCGACTGCAAAAGCCATGATTCAGTAGAGAAAGCACGCAACCTGGTGCGATCCGTTCACGGTTTTGAGCTGTGGCGTTTGTTCCGTACAGATTTTCATAGCGTAGGGACATCTTGGAGCGAAGAGGCATGCCTGGGGTGGGTCTATGGGTGAGGAGATCTCACCCTGGATGGAGTGAATTTGTCTGAGTTTTCTCAGCTTCGGGTTCGGGATGGGGACAGAAGCGATCAGCGCTTTGGTGTAAGGATGCAGCGGGCTCGAAAACAACTCTTCTGACCTCGCCAGCTCGACGATCCTCCCAAGGTACATCACCGCGATACGGTCTGAAATGTATTTCACGACCGCCAGATCGTGCGCGATGAAGATGTAGGTCAATCCGTACTGCTCTTTCAAAGACACGAGCAGGTTCATCACCTGCGCCTGCACGGACACATCGAGCGCAGATACGGGTTCGTCGCATATCAAGAGCTCGGGTCTGAGAATGAGCGCCCTCGCGATGCCTATGCGCTGTCTCTGACCACCGGAAAATTCGTGCGGGTATCTGGACAGATATTCCGGTCTCAGACCCACGCTCTTCATCATTTCGATCGCCATATCCCTCTTTTCCGCCTGGCTCAGTTTTGGATCGTTCAGGCCTTCGGTGACTATCTGCAGCACCGTCATTCTGGGATTCAGGGAGCTGTAAGGATCTTGAAAGATCATCTGGATCTTCTTTCTGAAAGGTTGAAACTCTGCAGGTTTCAGGGCGAACAGATCTACCCATTTTCCCGAATCGTTGTAGAAGAACTTTCCGCTGGTGGGTTCGTAAACTTTGACCATCAACCTTCCAAGCGTGGTCTTTCCACAGCCGGACTCACCCACGAGGCCGAAAGTTTCCCCTTTGAATACCTCGAAAGAAACGTCATCAACTGCTTTCAAGTAGGATTTCTTTCTGAAACCTTTCTTGATCTTGAACCACTTGCTCACGCTTGCGAGTTTCACGAGCTTTTCCACTCTCGATCACCGTCCACGTACAACCAGCATTTCACCAGATGGTTCGTTTTCACTTCCACTCGATCTGGTTCTTTTTCACCGCAGATATCCATTCTGAAGCTACATCTTGGATGGAACCTGCAACCTTTTGGATACCTTGCCGGGTGCGGCACGGTACCTTCTATGGAAGCGAGCTTTCGTCTCTCTTGCCAGTCGATCCTGGGCACCGAGTTCAGTAAAGCCTTCGTGTACGGATGCAGAGGATTTTCGAACAGTTCGAACACGTCCGCAGTTTCTATCACCTGGCCAGCGTACATAACGATCACTCTGTCGCACACCTCTGCGACGACCGCCAGATTGTGCGTTATGAGCATGACGGCCGTTCCATATTTCTCCTTCAGCTCGAGCATGAGTTTCAGTATCTGTGCCTGTATGGTCACGTCCAGCGCCGTGGTCGGTTCGTCTGCGATCAACAGCTTCGGGTTGCACGCTAATGCCATGGCGATCATCACGCGCTGCCGCATGCCTCCTGAAAGCTGGTAAGGATAATGTTTTATCCTGCTCTCAGGTTCTGGAATCTTCACATCTTTCAGCATCTTGATGACCTTGTCAGTTATTTCTTCCTTCTGGAGCCTCTCGTGGAGCTCGTAAACTTCTGAAAGCTGCCAGCCGATCGTGTACACAGGATTGAGCGAAGTCATGGGTTCTTGAAAGATCATAGAAATTTCTTTTCCTCTGATCCTGTACAGTTCCTGCTTTGGAAGCTTCAAAAGGTCCACACCGTTGAACCAGATGCAGGATTCTTCCCCAACGAAAGCGTTCCTCGGGAGAAGCCTCGTTATCGCGTACGCCGTGACCGTTTTACCACAACCAGATTCTCCGACGATGCCGAGCGTTTCTCTTTCCGAAAGTTCGAACGAGACATCGTCGACCGGAACGATCTTTCCCATGTTCGTTTTGAAACCGATCTTGAGATTCTCGACCTTCAGCAGCATTCGATCACCTCATGATTCACTCACGAACCTCGGATCCAGAGCGTCTCTGAGCCCATCGCCCAGAAAGTTCACGCTCAGCACGGTTATGAAGATCATGAAACCAGGAAAGAACACGAGCCACCAGGGGACAACCTTTTCAAGGCCAGTCGCCAAAATGTAGTTCATGGCACGCTGCAACATGTTGCCCCAGGATGGCGTCGGTGGCTGTATGCCTAGACCGAGGTAGCTGAGGGAAGATTCTGCAAGGATCGCGTAAGAAAGGTTCAGCGTCAGCGATACGATGGTGATGGGCATCACGTTGGGCAGAATGTGCCTGAAGAGTATTTTCAGCCTGCCTGTTCCAAGCACTCTGGCTGCGGTTATGTACTCGTTCTCTCTGAGAGACAGAACCACACCCCTGACGAGCCGTGAAACTCCCATCCAGCCGAACACGGTCAGGACCAGGATGGTGTTCTTCATGCCGGAACCGAAAACCATCGTCAGGATCAAAAGTACCGGGAACATCGGTATTGAAAGCATCACGTCCACAAACCTCATCAAGAGTCTGTCCACGATGCCACCGAGATAGCCTGAAAGTAGACCAACGATGAGTCCTATGGCTGTAGAAAGCAAAGATGAAGTGAAACCTACCAGCAACGAGATCCTTCCACCGTACATGATGCGCACGAAAACATCCCTACCGAGTTCGTCCGTGCCGAACAGATAACCTGCTGTCAGAGGCGGTTTGAACCTGTTCAAAAGGTCCATCTCGTCATACGTC
Source organism: Thermotoga sp. Ku-13t (assembly GCF_011057685.1). NCBI lineage: Bacteria > Thermotogati > Thermotogota > Thermotogae > Thermotogales > Thermotogaceae > Thermotoga > Thermotoga sp. Ku-13t. Next base: position 128,868 of record NZ_LNFY01000011.1, read on the forward strand.
TTAGAGGTGAAGAAAGGGCCGAACACGCTCAGGAAGATCACACAGCTGAGCGAGATGAGACCGAAGAGTGCCAGCTTGTGCTGCAGGAATTTTCTTCTCACCAGTTGCCAGTAGGTACCTATGGGAAACGGGAGGCTTTCTTCTTCGAGTCGTTCGACAGCTTTTTTCATGGGCAGGACCATGTCTCACACCGCCTTTTCGCCCAGTCTTATCCTCGGATCCACGATCACGTAGAGTATGTCCGCGAGAAGGTTCGAGAGTAATGTGATCACAGCAAGAAACATCAGACAGTTTATCGCCAGGTTGTAATCGCTCGCAAGCACGGCTTCATAGATGAGCCTGCCCATTCCGGGCCAGGAGAAGATCGTTTCAATGATCAGCGCACCTCCGAAGAAATAGGGTATGTCCAGCGCAATGATGGTTATTATCGGTATGAGCATGTTCCTCAGGGCGTGTTTCAGTATCACCCTTCTCTCGTCCGCACCTTTCGAATAAGCGGTCCTTATGTAGTCCTGATCCAGAACTTCCAGCAGGGCGGTTCTGATGTATCGGACCCAGTAAGCCACCTGCACCAGTCCGAGCACGAGCGCGGGTAGGGCCAGATGTTTAAGCCTGTCGAAGAATATGTTCCAGAAGCCACTCACACCGTACGTCTGAACGCCCGTCACGGGGAACCATCCCAACCACACCGAGAAAACGATTATGGCCATCAGCGCGAACCAGAAGGTCGGCATGGATATGCCGATGAACGCCAGAACGGTGAAGAAGTAGTCGAAGAAGGAATATTTCCTCACCGCCGAGTAGATTCCTATGGGAAAAGCGACGAACAGGCCTATCAACCAGGCCGTTATCGTCAAAAGCAGCGTGTTCGGAAGACGTTTCAGTATTATCCCGAGCACGGGTTGTTTGTACATCGAAGAGTAACCCAGATCGGCCTTGAGAAAGCTCCAGAGCCACACCGCGTAGCGAACTATGAGAGGATCGTCCAGATGATAGTATTTTCTCAACTCGGCGATCCTGGCGGGATCCCGCGTCATGGCCCTCGGGTTTTCCATCCTCATGGTCAGCAACGGATCACCGGGCATAGCGTTCAGGATGAAGAAGATGATCAGAGAGATCAGAAAGAAGATGGGTATCAACTCGAGGAATCTTATCAGAAGATACCTCTTCAAGCTTCAGAACCTCCCTGAAGGTACCACGCCGTGCGCAGGCCCGCAAGCAACTGGATGGCGACCAGATTCTTTATTGGAATTGCTTTGTAATTCAAATTCTTGTACAGATAATCCATCTTCTCCTCGAAAGCTTCCTCCACTTTCTGCCTCAATTCCTTCAGCTTTTCATCCTTTCTCAGACTAAGAACACCGTCTATCAACCTTTTGAGCATGCCCAGGCTCAGACTCTGGTAGAACTCAGTCACGTACAGATTGTCAAACACCTCTGCGACCGTGGCCTTTCTCTCGAGTTCTGGATCCGTCTCTATCCAGTGCCTTTCCGCTTCCAAATGCGCGGGCATGGTTTCCACATAATTCTTAAGCGTCTCGTAGAACGCGAAATTTTTGGCCTCCTCAAAGCTCGCACAGCATTCGAACGGTTCTTTGATTTTTTCATAATGCTCTTTGGACTTCTCCCACGCGATCAATCTGGCTTGTCTCCTGCTCATGTCTGCTTCCGATGTGTCCTCGATCCTGGGATCGTAATAATAGGGTACCTCGCACACCAGTGAGAAAGTGTTTGCGACCCTGCTCGCGTATTCGTCCGAACTGGCACCGGCTCTGATGATCTGTGCAGGATCCACCCCTGCATGTTTTTCGAGATAGTCGTACTCCTCACTGATGGGAAACAGCTTGTAAACAGCTTTTGAAAGAGTCTTCGCGTATGGAACTTCCGGTTCGCCGAGCGAGAGTGGCACGCTGAACATGGCCGGTATTTTTTGATAGATCTCGTACAGTGGGTCTGCTTCCTTACTTATGTAATAGTAAACGCCTCCAAAACCTGCGTTGTGCAGAGAGTACATGAAGGAAGGTTTGGTTTCGTCGATGATCTTCATCAACACCTGCGTCTCTGGAAGCGGGTTGTGGAAGTGCAACGTTTTGTAATCCACCGGGAAGGTCCATTCGACCTGCAGATATCCAGGGGGTCTGTAGAAATGCTGTGCGTAACTCCTTATGGATTCTGGATTTGAAAACCAACCTTCGTTCAGCTTCGTCCCGTCTGGATCGATCACCTTTACGATGTACCAGGTGTAGTCAAACTGGGATCTGAACTTTTCATCGCTCGCGAGCTTTTCAGCGAGAAAGTCCAGCATCATCGCACCTATGGGTTCGTTGGGATGCGGACAACCAAAGAGCAACGCGTTCTTCGTTCCGCCCTTGATCCTTATCAACCTTATGGGATGATTCTTCCGTGAGTATCCGGCCACCGTAACTTCCACGATGTCTGGATACTTCTTTGCAAGTTCGTCCGTCCTCTGATCGAATTCGTCCACGTAGAAGAATCTTTTGTAGTCAGGAATTTCTTTAACCACGCTCTGAAAGTCCATCCTCGATCCCCCTCTAAAAAGGCGGGGGAAAGACCCCCCGCCTTTCATCTAACTTCGGTGTCTATGTACCAGTTGTAGATGATCCAGCCGAGTCCGCTGTCGTATGTGGAGTTGAAGCTCTTTATATACTTCTTTGCGAAGTGCGGTGTTGGATCGGAGATGAGTGGCAGAACTGGCAGATCGTTCGTCCACAGCGCGAAGTGTTTCTTGTAAAGCTCCACTCTCTTTTCGTAAGACACTTCCTTCGCCATCTGCGCGAGTATCTCGTCGTTCTCAGGATTCGACCAACCCGTGTAGTTGGTACCGCCCCAGTTGTTTTCCTCGGACGGTATCATGTCCGAACCCCAGTAGTTCAGCGCCTCGTCGCTCACACCGTAGCCCCAGCCTGTCAACCAGGCGTCGAACTTACCCATGGGTGCCTCTTCCCAGATCACCAGTGCCGGTTTGGCCTCCAGCTTCACGTTGATACCCACCTTCTTGAGCATGCCCTGAATGAGCTGCGCCATGAGTTCAGCCTGGCTGCTTCCTGCACCGTATATGAGGGTGAACTCGAAGATCTTGCCGTCCTTTTCGAGCCAACCCTGTTTGTTCTTCTTCCAGCCGGCTTCGGCCAGCAACTGTTCTGCCTTCTTCGGATCGTAAGGATATTTCTTTATGTGATCTCCCTTCAGAGCGTCCCTCATGATGTGGATCTCCGTGATCCAGGTGTCCATGATCTGGCCGAGACCGAAGAAGACCACCTGATTCAGCTGCTGGCGATCTATCGCGTATAGAATCGCTTGTCTGACTCTGATATCGGAAAAGAGCTGGTGCGGTTTGCTGAGATCGTTCGGATCTCTGAAGTTCAGATCCAGAGTCCACAGCGCGACGTTTGGAGTGAAGTAAACGTTGAAGATGTCGCCTCTCTCTTTCTGTAACTGTAAGCTCTGCTTCAGATCCAGTGTGTACCTTCCAAAGTCTATCTCACCCTTGAGAGTGGAAGCGAATATGACGTCGCTGTCCGGGATGATCTTGAAGATGATCTGGTCGATGTTTGGTCTGCCCATGTAGTAATCATCGAACGCTTCGAGTGCTATGTACTGACCTTCGACGTATTCTTTGAACTTGTACGGACCTGTCATGATCGGGTTGAACATGACCTTCTGCACGAACGCGTCCCAGTTCCCGGTCGCCTTGGCCTTTTCGAAATCTTCCCTGAACAGATGTTCCGGCAGCTGGAACCATCCGTAGTAGTAAGCGTAGACCGAAGAACCAAGTTCCATACCGGGCACCGGATGGGGCAGATAGATGGTGAAGGTGTAGTCGTCTATGATTTCCACCTTCTGAACCATCTTCTCGAAATAGTTCGTCGTGACGGGTGCGTCGGAGGTCATCACTTCCCACTGGAACTTCGCATCCCTCGCCGTCACAGGATGACCATCGTGCCACTTCATGCCCTTCCTCAACTCGAAGGTGATCGCCACCGAGCCGTCTGGCAGGATCTTGATCAAACCGTTTTCCAGGCTGGGCAATCTCTTTATCATCCTCGGATGGTAGAAGCCGTTGTCGTCCGTTCCCGTGTATCCATCTCCTATGATGTTGCAGAGCGTCCAAGTCAATCCGGAGGAAGTGAATAGAGTGTTGAATCCTTTCGGATTCGCAACCGTTGCCGTCACGATCGTACCACCACGTTTTGGAGGATAGAGCGCCTGATAGAACGATCTTGCTGCCTCAGCCCTGGTGATGGGGGAGAAAGGTTCAAGAAGATGCCCGTAACGATAGTCTAAAAGCTGTCTATCGCTCCTGAAGGCAAGCGTGAACGCACCGATGGCTTCGGGTGGAACTTTGTCCTCATCGTTAGCGAGTGTACAGATTTCTTTGAACTTCGCTGCTTCTCCTTCGAGCCCCAGTACCTTGACCAGCGTCACGATGAAGTCTTTTCTGAGCACAGGCTCAGATCCTGTTTTGACCAAGTTTTCCTTACCCGGGAAAGCCTTCGCCACCGCGGCGTGGAACTCGTCCCACGTAAGCGGGGCATCGTCGACAACTTTGAGAATGCCAAGCTTCTGAATCACGGGTGCCGCTTCCTGAAGACTGATCTGAGCGAGGAACAGCGTTGCGAGGGCCAGGATCAGGACGGTGATCAGGAACTTCCGCATCACATCACCCCCATGGCTCTATTATAGATGAACCATGGCTCTATTATAGATGAACAGACTCGAAAGTGTCAACAAGTCAAATCTTTCGCTGACCCTGCGCTTTCACTGACTAAAGAATATTTACAGTTCAAGCACATTCTGTTTCCTGTCAGGAGAGTCCCACAGATCTCGTTTATAAAAATGGCGATCGGAGATGAATGCACGTACGGTTGTTGTAACTTGTTAAACTCATTGATTTCGTCGTGAACCACACAGAAAGCTTTTTTCCACTGCGCCAGAAGGTATCAGACACACGAAAAAAGAGTCTGAAGACAGTCACAGAAAGATACAGGTGGAAAAAGCTGAGCGTGGCTGTCAGCGAGAGAAATCATTCATCAGTCATCTTTGTACTGTATCTTTGCCAGGTTCACCATTCAGTGAATTTTGAATGTGCAAACACTCTTCACAGGCGCTCCCCGCTCGGTGAAACGAGTACGAATCGATCTGACATTGTCCAGGAAATCGGCACCACGTCGACTATGAGTAAAAAACATGGAGCGTGGCTCACTACATAGTTCGAACTTTTTCAATGTGAATACTTAGATTCCAGCTTTCTCCATTCACTGTATCCAACGATCTCGTTGAATTCCGACCAGCTGACACCGAGATCAACAACTTTTTGAAAGTTTCCCTCTTTCAAAGCCCTCAGAGCTTCCATCATGGCCTTGGTGGCTGGATACAGACACACCATCGGTATGGACAGATATCTCACACCGACCTTGACGAGTTCGTTGAAGTCGAACAAGGGGGTCTTACCACCAGGTATGATGTTGAAAGATATGGGTTTAGGAACTTCGCGAACCAGTGTCCTGACCTCTTCGATGGACTGGGGTGCTTCCACGTAGATGTAATCCGCACCAGCTTCTGCGTACGCTTTCGCACGGCGCAGCACTTCTTCAAAACCTGCGACAGACCTTGCGTCCGTCCTTGCTCCTATGACGAGGTCTGGATTTTCTTCGTTCCTTGCATCCACAGCCGCTTTTATTTTGCTGACCATTTCCTCCAGAGATACTATGCTTTTACCTTCCATATGTCCACATCTTTTCGGCCAGACCTGATCCTCAAGCCTCACGCCCGCAACACCTATCCTGGCAAAATTTTTCACGGCCCAGTAAACGTTGAGCGCGTTACCATAGCCAGTGTCTATGTCAGCATCGACTGGTAGATCCGTCGCGTTGGCAATCGTTCTGACCCTTTCAAGCATTTCAGCGTATCCTACCAGTCCTATGTCCGGCTGACCAATCAGCGAAGCGGATATACCATAGCCTGTCGTTCCAACCACCTCGAAACCTGAAAGTTCTATCAACCGCGCTGAGAGTGCGTCGTAAGCACAGACCCTCAAAGTCAGCTTTCCTTCCCGGTTGAGGTATTCTCGCAATTTACGTGCCCTTTCCCGTGCTCTCCACTCGGCCATTTGATTTCCCCTCCTTAAAATCGAGATGAATTTTGTAACTTGACCTCTGCGATCCTTCATCTGTATAATACATGATGTAACATATGACATCATATATGATATCATACCTGATAGAAACCATCAAGGAGGTGAGCACATGAAGGTGAAACTTCTCACAGTGATCGTCCTATCTGCCCTGGCCGTGTCACTCTTCGCAACTTATCCGGACAAACCTCTCAACTTCATCGCGCCCGGTGGACCTGGAGGCGGATGGGACACGACAATAAGGGTTGTAGCACAGGTTCTGAAGGAAACGGGTCTTGTCACCCAACCGATCGTCGTTACAAACATGCCTGGTGGTGGCGGCGGAGTGGGCCTAGCGCACATGCAGACCAAGAAAGGTGATCCCTACACAATTATTGTCTTCTCGCCACCGTTGTTGCTGATCAACCTGACCGGCCAGACGCAGTATTCTTTCAAAGATCTAACTCCACTGGCGATGCTCATACACGACTACGGCGCCTTCGCAATCTCGAAGAAGTCCAAGTTCAACAGCATCAGCGAAGTCATGGAAGCTTTGAAGAAGGATCCAAAGAGTGTCAAAGTGGGTGGCATATCGGCCTTCGGCTCGATGGACCATATCCAGTTCCTGATCGCCGCAAAGGCTGCCGGGGTTCAGAACCTCAAGGACATAACTTACGTGTCGTTCCAGGAGGGTGAACACCTTGCCGCCCTGCTCGGAGGACACATCGACGTGCTCTCAACAGGCCTTGCTGAGGTCACAACGGCACTCCAGACAGGTACCATAAAAGTTCTCGCCATCACGGCTCCTCAGAGAGTTTCTGGAATCCTCGCGAACGTGCCGACTTTGAAGGAAGAAGGCATCGACGCTGAATTTGTGAACTGGCGTGGCTTGTTTGGACCACCGGAAATGCCAGACTACGCAGTGGATTACTGGATAAACACCCTCTCGAAGATGGTACAAACGATGGAATGGGAAAGGTTCGTGGCAAAGTACAACTGGACCAAAGCGTTCATGCCTGGCAAAGAGTTCCTGAACTATCTGGAGAAGGTCAACGAAGAATACAAAGTAATACTGAAAGAACTCGGTCTGTACAGAGGTGAATGAGTACTCCCGCGGGGTAACTGCCCCGCGGGTTTTGGAGGGATTTTCCGTGAAGGATAGATACTTGTCTGTCGCGGTGCTTGCTTTCGGAGTTATTTACACGATCGCTGCCTGGAATTTGCCAAGGGCTCCCGTTGGAAATCCTCTTGGACCTGTTTATTTTCCGCTCGGATTAGGATTACTCGTGACGATAATAGGCTTTTTGATGCTGTTACAGAGCCTGAAATCACATCATGAAGAACGTGCACATGCAAAATCTGGAAAAAGCGCATTCCAGATTTTAGCAACGCTCGTGCTTTGTGTGGCCTACGCGCTGATGTTCAACAAACTTGGGTTTCTGTTCTCCTCTTTTGTTTTTTTGAGCGCCCTCTTGATTCTTCTAAACGGACTTAGAAAATGGTTGATGAGCCTCAGCATTTCTATACTCTACACCGCTGGAGTTTGGTATCTCTTCGAGAAAGTCTTTTTGATAAACCTCCCGTAGGGGTGATTGCACATGGCCATGCTGGAGTATTTGATGTACGGGTTCAAAGTTGTTTTCATACCATCCAATTTCCTCTGGCTGACACTTGGATGCTTCTTAGGCACAGTCATTGGGATGCTGCCGGGCCTTGGGCCAGCCACGGGCATAGCTTTGCTCTTACCTTTGACGTTCGTAATGAAACCGGAGACTGCTTTGATAACGATGTGCGCGATCTTCTACGGGGCGATGTTCGGAGGTTCAAGAAGTTCGATCTTGCTGAACATTCCGGGCGACGGATCGGCTGTGGCGTCGTGCTTTGACGGTTATCCGATGACTTTGAAGGGAGAGGCAGAAGCCGCCCTGGCAATCTCAGCGATAGCCTCTTTCATAGGCGGTTTGATATCTTCAATCGCTTTTGTCTTACTGGCTCTGCCACTTGCAAAGATCGCGCTCATGTTCGGGCCACCGGAATACTTCGCCTTGATGGTCCTCGCTCTCACGGCAACAGCTTCCATGTCTGAAGGAAAAGTTTTAAAAGGCCTTCTTTCCATGGCACTCGGTTTGATGGTCTCGATGGTCGGGCTCGATCCCCAGTCTGGTGTTTCCAGGTTCACCTTTGGTAATCTCGAACTGCATGGTGGGATAGATTTCGTCGTGGTGATCATAGGCATCTACGGTCTGGGTGAAGTTTTCAAAAATCTGGAAAAAATTGGTCGCGGAGAAATGTTGCAGCCAATAAAGAAAAAATTCGGCAAAATCTGGATCACCAAAGAGCAGTGGAAACGCAGCTTTATACCGATACTCAGGGCAACTCCCATAGGCTTTTTGATAGGTATCTTACCCGGGGCCGGTGGTACAATAGCTGCTCTCATGTCTTACAACGTTGAAAAGAAGCTTTCGAAGGAACCTGAAAGGTTCGGTAAAGGAGCAATAGAAGGTCTGGCTGCACCGGAAGCAGCGAACAACGCCTGTTCCATCGGTGCAATACTTCCCACGTTCACGCTTGGTATTCCTGGGTCCGGAACCGCCGCGATCATGCTTGGCGCTTTGATGATCTACGGTCTTCAACCTGGTCCACTCTTGTTCGAGTTCTACCCGGAGATCGGCTGGGGTGTGGTCGCAAGTTTGTTCGTTGGTAACTTTGTGGCAGCCATCATGAACCTTCCACTTGCAGGTTTGATCGTGAGAATACTGGCGATTCCACCCAAGATACTGTATCCTTTAGTAACGGCTCTGTGTTTCATAGGAGTTTACGCCATCAACCTGAGCGTTGTGGATTTCTATCTGCTGATTCTGTTCGGCATCCTTGGTTATGCGATGAGAAAGCTTGAAATTCCAACCGCTCCCATGATACTCGCCAGTGTCGTGGGTAGAAAATTTGAGCAATCCTTCAGACAATCTTTGATGATCTCTGGAGGAGATTTTTCCATCTTCTTCAAGTCCGGCATATCGGTGACTCTGCTGATTCTGGCAGTTCTGTCGCTCGTTTATCCTGTCATCTCGGCAGCAGTGAAGAGGAAACGTCACGCGATATAATCGAAGGACGGAGCGAGGGATTTTTGGTGGAAGCAATAAAGCGCGCTTCTTTGAAGGAAGAGGTTCTTAATAAAATCAAGGAGTTCATAATGAAAGGACGCTTCGCACCCGGTCAGAGGATCGTGATCGATGCACTGGCTAAAGAACTGGGTGTCAGTGTCACGCCAGTCAGGGAAGCGTTGCACCATCTTGCAGCCGAAGGGCTGGTTTCAATCGAGCCGAGGAAAGGGTTCACCGTAAGGAAGTGGGAAATCAAAGAAATAGAGGACCTACTTTATCTGAGGATGTACCTTGAAAAACTGGCTGTGAGACTATTCATCGAAAAAGCTTCAGAACAGGATATAAACGATCTTGCCGCGATCATAGAGCGGATGAACAGAGCTGTTGAAGCTTCCGATCTGGAAGGCTTGACGATGCTCAATTCGCAGTTTCACAGAAAAATTCTGCAGTGTTCAGGAAATCAGGAACTTCTCAAAATCATGGAATCTTTGAGTGCAAAGCTTCATAGAGTGAGAATTCTTTCGCTTTCATACCCAGGCAGGATGGAACAGTCACGTATAGAGCACAGAATCATTTTTGAAGCCATAAAGGCAAGAGACATCCCCATGGCGGAGAAAGCCATGGAAGAACACATCAAGAGCGTCATGGCTGTGCTTTTAAAGAGAGCGCAGGAAGGCTTGATCTGAACGAATTCAGTATTTTTAGTTCCCACGTTCCAATTTGTTGATGAATGAGGATCAATATATCCACTTTTCCACCGCGCTCGCGGTTTTCTTTGTTACCTCATCTGCCTTTAAACCAAGCATTGATTTCGTGTATTCAAAGAGTACCTCGAGCACGTGTAGCTGAGCTATTTTGGACCGTATCGCTCCACTCTGGAAGGGACTTTCTCTTATGGAGGTCAATAAAACGAAATCTGAAAACTTCGTCAAGGGTGATTTACTGTAACCTGTCACTGCTATGACACAGGCTCTGTTTTTCTTCGCCAGAGTCGCCAGGTCCACAACTAGAGCAGTTGAACCGCTTTGAGAGAAAGCGAGTACACAGTCTTTCTCGTTGCAATCTGCCAGAAGCATTGCCAGCATGTGAGGATCGTTTGTGTATCTTACATCAACACCGATTCGCATAAACTTGTAGAATGCATCCAGAGCCGTCACACCTGATGCACCAACACCGAGCAGATACAATCTCCTGCAGGTGGCTATTTTTTCTGCACAGGAACGGACCACGTCTTCATTCTCAGACAAAAGTTTCGAGGTTTCCTCGATCGCTTGAATGTGACTCTGTTTTACCTCGAGAATCAGGCTTTCCATTTTCACTTCTTCGTGGGACTGCTGGCCCAAGGTCTTGGCTAAAGCAATCTTGAAAGCATGAAAACCGGGAAAACCTATCTTCTGGCAGAATCTGATGACTGTACCCTGACCCAATTTCAACTCATCTGTCAGCTCGGTGATCGTCATGTAGACAACCTTTTCGGGATTCTCCAAAATGTACCTGGCAAGTGTTGTCTCTTTCTTGGTGAAGCGGTGATGATTGGCCCTTATGAGCGCTTCAACATTTTCAATCACAACTTCTCACCCCAGAGAGTTTCTCCTGAGCATAAATTGCCGCACCGACCATACCTGCTTCGTTCTTGAGCATCGAAAGTTCTATTTGTGATGTGTTGTACAGGGATCTACTCGCGTACGGTTCCACCTTTTTTCTGAGTATCTCAAGTGCGTACGGCCCAAGTTCAGAGAATCCTCCTCCAATAACTATAAGATTTGGATCAAACATCAAGAAGAGCTTATCAACCAGCACTGCCAGATCTTCACACATACGTTCGACGGCCCCGATGACTCTCTCTTCCTGTTTCTGGAACATTTCCAACAGCTGCTTTCTATCCTTTATACCACTGTATCTGTGCAGTACTTTCATGGATATATATTGTTCCGCACAACCTCTCTTGCCGCAGTTACAGCTCCTGCCATTCGGTTTAAGAATTGTGTGCCCTATTTCTCCAGCTTCGTAGTGGACACCTTGAATCAATTTTCCGTCTATTATAATCCCTCCGCCCAGCCCCGTACCAATGGTCAGCATCACTAAGCTGTCAACGTTCCGAATCCTAGCCTCACCGAGCGCGGCTGCTCTTGCGTCGTTGAGCACAAAACATGGCGTTTTGTAGCGCTCCGATAACATCCTGGCTAAGGGAGTGCCTGTCCAGTTTGGAATGTTTGGCGAAGCGTACAGCACAACTCCACGTTCTGAATCTATCCTTCCCGCGCTGGCTATAGCTATAGCGTCAATAATACCACTATTATCATGGACCTGAAAAACTAACTCGTCGATGAATTCGATCAGGGACTTTAAAGGATTTTTTCTACAGACTAGTTTAACGATCATTTCGCCCATTCCACCATCCTGAATCAAAGCACCCTTGATTGATGTCCCGCCCATATCCACAGCCGCAATGATCATTCTTTCAGACCTCCACTGAACGCTTCTACCAAGTATTTTTGGACATAAAAAGCAAAAACGAAGGGTGGTATTACTGCCAATGTTGTTGCTGCAGCTATCCTTCCCCACTGCACACCCCAGGCAGTTACGAACAAACTCGCTCCCGCGGTCAGGGTAGTGGCCTTCTTTATACTCAGGATCAATGCGAAGAGAAATTCATTCCAAGAATATATGAAGCTCAGTATAAAAACGGCCGCAACAGATGAAGATATCATAGGCGTGACTATTCTGAACAGTACCTGTAGTTCACTCGCCCCATCCAAGCGTGCTGATTCCTCTATTTCTTTTGGTACATCCTGCATGAAACTGCTGAGAAGACTTAGAGCTATTGGAACATTAACCAGTATGTGGATTACAATGATCCCGGTTCTTGTGTCTACAAGGTTCAACTGCTTAAAAAGGATATAGACAGAGGACGCGAATACTATCAAAGGGATGGCTCGAAGATTAGTCACGAATGAAAACAGAATCCTCGAACCTACGCCGATTTTTACGATCGAGTACGCTGCAGGCAAGCATATAAGGATCGTTAATGCTGCGGAAACTAAAGCGATGATCAAACTGTTCAGTAAAAACTTTGAGAACAAGAACGTCGGACTTGTGAATATGTCTCGGTAATGAATGATAGTGGGCTTAAAAAGGATAGGAGGTGGCGATTTAGAAATCACCGCATTGGGTTTGAGAGATGTCATAACGACATTTATGAAAGGAAGATTGAAGATTAGCAAAATGATAATCAGAATCACCCAATCGATGGCTCTTCTACGTGTCATCTTTACCACCTTCTTTTCATTAGCTTACTGAAAATGAAAGCCGGTATCATCATGAATGCGAACAAAGTCATTCCAACGGCGCTAGCAAGACCCTGATTCCCCATCGTGAAACCAATTCTGTAGATGTAAATACTTATGCTGGTGGTCAAGGAACCTGGTCCACCACCGGTTAGAACATAAACCGTGTCGAACACTCTGAAAGATTCAAGGAACCTCAGAAACCCACTGACAACGAGTGCGGGAGTTACGTATGGAATAACAATGTAGTTGACTATGTGTAAACGTTTCGCACCATCTATATTAGCTGCTTCGATTAGTTGAGGTGGTATTGATATCAGGGCTGCGTATATGACGAGAAAGGTGAAAGGAGTCCACTGAAGGGCATCAATGAATACCAGAGTCCAGAACACATTCTTGGGAGCGAATAAGTCCAGATCTAAACCGAAGAAAAACTTTATATAGCCAGGAATAAGTCCTATGAAATTGTTGAGCAGTATCCTGTTCATCAAGCCAAACAGTGAAGGAGCCATAAGAATCGGTGTTATTAAGAGAGTGAATGGCAATCTTAGTCCGCGAAATTTACTGTAATAGAAATAGGCTAGCAAAAAGCCTAAGAACAACTCAAGAACAGTTGTGATCGAACCAAAAAATAAACTGAATCGCATCGCATTCCAGAAAGCTGGAGATCGAAGCACTTCAACATAGTTTTTGAATCCCACGAAGGGTGAGTTCTCTAAAAAGCCGAAGTACACTTCTTTCAAACTTATGTTTATCGTGGAGACAATCAAATAAACTGTCAAGCCAACAACGCTTACTAGGAGAGGAATCAAGAAGAAATAGCCCGCTAACCTTCGAGTCATCGTGACTATATGGCATCACCTCACTCGATTCTATACAAAGAAACCCCGCGTGCGCCGCGGGGTTTTACCTAAAAAGCTGGTGTTACTTTTTCAAAAGAGCTTCACACTCACGCTGTGCCTCCTCGAGAGCCCTTTCAAGCTCAAGTTGCCCGGCCCAATAAGCAGTTAATTTGTTGGACAAGACTTCGAGAATCGCCATGGTTTCAGCAGAAGTGCTCTCCACATACCCGTATTTTTTCACCTGCTCAGCAATTGCTGGGAATTCAGGTCTCTTGTCACCGAGGGACTTTAGCACAGGCTCAACAGGAGGTATTCCACCATTCTCAGCGTACATCTTCATTGCTTCCTCACTTGCCAAGAACGATAAGAATTTTAAGGCTGCATCCTTTTTCTTACTGTACTTGCTGAGTGCGACGCCGAGACAATGCACATGTGTTGAAGGCTTTGGGCCCGGTATAGGTCCAATCGCAACTTTGTCGAACACCAGAGGTGATTCGTTCTTATCTGTGAGGATATGGTATGCCGCGGACCATTGGATCATCATGAAAGCCTTACCCGTTTTGAAAGCTTCGTTGGCTTCTCCAAATTCATATGTCATGACGCCCGGGGGAACTGTACCGAGATCTAACAATTCCTTGTAAAGTGCCGCAGCCTTCTTAGCCGGCTCAGTGTTAATTTTGAAGTTTCCATTTTCGTCGAACCATGTTCCACCCATAGACCAAAGCGTATCGTTCCAGATCATTATGTTGTAGACGAGATTCTTCATCTGCAATACATTCCCGTACTCTGTAGGTGACTCTGGATTGTATTTCTTTGTGAAGAATATAGCCATTGCTTTGTAATCATCCCAATTCCACTCTTCCGGTTTCCTGGGTGACATTCTTACACCGAGGTATTTTTCACTCAGTTCTTCATACTTCGTTTTCCAGGAGGGATCCGTTAAGAGTTTGTCGAGAAGGTCTTTTCGATAGTACAGGAAATGATTACTGACATCCAAAGGTAGACCGTACAGAAATCCCTCGAAAGACATACTTTCAAGGGCTGAAGCTATGAAAACTTGCGGGTCCAAGCTAAATCCTTCCAGTGGGACCAGATGAGGTGCAAGTCTTCCAATTATGTAGGTCGCCACGAAAACGATATCTACGGCAGGTGATCGAGCGTTCAGAAGGGTTTCCTGTTTCTCCCAGAAGCCCTCCCTACTGAAATTGATAATCTCAACCTCGATCCCTAGTTCTTTCCCAGTAGTCGAGTTCCAGTAATCTACAACCTTCTGCATCGCTTCGCTTTCAGGACCAGGCCAGTAAACCATGGAAACTTTCGTAGTTGCGAAAACTAACAGTGCTGAAAACAATACCAGTGCCACCAGAAACCTCTTCATTCCTCATCCCTCCCCTTTATGATGGTTTTCGCCTTATCCACAAACATCTTGATTACAAGCCAAGGCCTGGTGATAGCTGTTCCTATGACCACGGCGTGTGCACCAAGCTGAAACGCCAGATCTACATGCTCGAGTGTGGAATAACCCCCCTCAGCTATCACGGGAATATCGAACTTTGCCGCTAACCTTCCAACCAGTGCGATGTTCGGTAGAAGTACATCGGACGTGTAGTCTGTGTAGCCACAGAGTGTCGTAGCGAAATAATCTGGTTTGAGTGGAAACACTTGCTCCGCATCTTTTTCGTCAGCTATATCTGCAATGATGGCGACATCTGGGAATTCATTTCTCATGAGTTCGAAAAATTTTGCCAAGCTCATGGGTCTTTCTCTTCTTGTGCAATCTATGGCTACAAGATCGGCACCCGCATCAATCACACTTTTTGCATGTTCAAAAGTCGGAGTAATAAAGGTTAGATAGTCTCTATCCTTGACAAGACCTATAACTGGAAGCGAAACGGAATCCTTCACAGCTTTAACATGCTTCGGCCCATTGGTACGTATGGCAACGGCCCCAGCCCATTCTGCTGCTTTGGCCATGTTCACAATGAATAAGACATCTTCTATGGGATCGCCTGGTTCCAGTTGACAGCTTATAATTATTCCTCTCTTTAGCTGTCTCAAGATGATGCCTCCCGGAGATATTCTCCATTTTGATTATATAACTTGGAGAATATCTCAGTCAAGTGCCAATAGCCAACCTGTAAGCGGTTACTGTGCCGCGTGAAGCTCAAAAACAAAAAAGCCCGCGTGTGCGGGCAAACTTTTTCTTTTTCCAACCTCGATCTTTTTGCGTTCACCTCGTTCGAACTGTTCTACGGCTCGTCGTTCTACCATGTTCATTTTATTCAGTTCACAGATTCGATTTTCACCGTTCGCTCGTACCGTCTCATTGATTTTGTGGATGTTGAAACGTTGCACGAACCAACTAAAATTCTCCGTTTAAGGATCTTTGCGTGGATCAGGTTCGGGCGGGCAACAGATTATTTTTCAGCAGAGCTTCTCAATCGCTCAGAGGTTCGAACTGAACCATTCTTCCTTAATAGATGAACCTGTGAATCACAGAAGCGCTGAAAGTGAACCAGAAGAGCGTGGCAGGATCCTGAAGGATTAGACCTATCCCACGTACGACGGACCTTTCTCTGTGAAACCTTCGGAAGACGTCTCCCATAAGTAAGATACGGACCGTGGGGAGGAGAAAAATTTCGAAAAGTGAGATCAAGAGGGACTTTCTGATTTTAGTGTGAAATTTTTCAGTTTCGGAGCAGGTTTCAGAACTTAGTTTCATTTAAGAGCTGGTCACTTCATTTTAGAATATCCATGGTGGTTTCCGTGAGGCTGTGGTCGATATCACCTGAATATCTGGATGTGAAAGGTTTGCTCGCAGTGTGGCGAGAAGGATTGCTCGCGAAAAAGGTGCTTGAGGGAAAAACAAAGGGCTACAGGAACCATCCACAGCTGGCGAGGTTCAAAAGCTGCGGCGAACCGCTGGTAGCGATAAATTCTTTTCTCTACTTCGTGGCCGAAGAGGCTAAAAAGAGAGGCTACAGCTTCAATGTTTCCAAGATCGATGCGAGCACCATCTTGACGAGGATGATTCCTGTCACCACAGGGCAGGTCGAATACGAATTTCATCATCTGTGCAGGAAATTGAGGGTCAGAGATCCTGAGCGATACAAGAACATGTGTACAACCGTTCTGAGCGAGATACGCGTCAATCCCGTTTTCTACATCGTTGAAGGTCCTGTGGAGTCGTGGGAAAAGGTTTAAACATCACTGATTCGTTGATATGAAGGCATCGAAATATACTCCCATTTCACGCGTTGAAAAACCACTCGGATTTTTCAGCTGAACGTGCCAGACATGTTCATTTTGCACGGTAAGAAAGGATGGTGTGTCGGGATCGTTTTACGTGAAACTCCACAGATCACAGCTTTCCAAGTTAACGATACAGAACATCCACCTTTTCAAATCGTTCTACACATCCTGAGAAATTCGAACGTTCGATTCGCCAGCTTGATCGTCGACTCTCTTTCGACTTCGAAACCCATCTTCGAGTACAGTCTCATCGCGATCTCGTTGTCCTTTTCAACGTCAAGACGCATGGTTGAACAACCCAATTTTTTGGCCCAGTCAAGGCAATACTCGAGCATCTCTTTCCCGAAACCTTTGCCTCTGTATTGTGGGTAGATTGCGAAGTTGCTGAGGTAGAATTCTCCTTTTTCGTGTTTTCCAAGCGCCCTGTCCAGTTTGATGAGGCGAAACAACTTCAACAATCCGAGCTGCTCAATGAGCAATTTGCCAGTTCTCAATCTGTTTTTCTTCGCGTACGAATGATCGTAGCCAAGCATCATTCCGACGATCTTTTGCTCCGATCTGGCAAAAACACAGCACTCATGTCTGAACAGATTCGAAGCTTCCACGTACAACCTTCTGAGGATGTCTTCCACATTCAGGCCGAACAGTGTTTCGAGGAATTTCTCCCCGCTCATGAGTGTCAATTCGACGAATTCCTGTGCTTCGCGAGGTTCAGCTCGCGAAAACTGCAATCTGTACTCTCGAATCAGTGAACCTCCTTTTTCAGTTCCCTGTAGAACATGACCTTGACGCCTCTTCTTTTCGCTTCATACATGGAAACGTCGGCGAGGCGGACCAGTTCGTCCAGACTCTCACCATCGGTGGGATAAACGGACACGCCGATCTCCGCTGATATCTTGAAGGTTTTTCCATCGATTTCGATCGGTTCCTCGATGTCTTTGATGATCCGTTCTGTCAGTTTGTTCAGGTTGGACAGGGTACAATCGTACACGAGGGCGACGAATTCGTCTCCTCCAAATCTTGCCACAACATCGCTTTCACGGACGATTCTTTCGAGCCTTGAACCTACGATTTTCAAAACCTCATCACCAACGGTGTGACCGTACGAATCGTTCACAATCTTGAACTTGCTGAGGTCAATGAAGAGCACCGCGGTCGATTTTTGTTCTCTTCGAGCGAGAGATATCATCTTTTCACCGTAATCCTGGAACAGTCTTCTGTTGGCGAGCCCGGTCAAAGCGTCGTGGTTCGAAAGATACTCCATCATTCGCTCCTGCTGCAGTATCTTTTCCTGGGATCTGAGCCTCGAAATCAGCAGTCCAAGATGGTTGGCAAAAAGGTTGGCTAACTCTATCGTTTCTTCGTTGAAGGCATCTTCCCTTTCGAAGTTTTCCAAGTTCAACTGCACCAGTATTTCACCTTCCACTTCTATGGCGAAGTTCAAGCTGCACATGATCTCATCCAGCCTGCCTGTTTTCTGAAGGATTTTGAACATTTCATCATCAATGTGCCTTTCATAGGAAACCACATCGCTCTTTCTTTTTATCGAAGAAGTGCCCTTCACCCAGCGAAAAATGTCTTCGACAGGAAAAACAACTCTGGAAAGCTCTTTCAGATCGTAGCCAACCGCCGCAACGTACACGTAGCTGTTGCTGTTCTGTTTTTTCACCAGGATACTGCCTGCCTGTGCGTTGGGTATGACTTCGATCGCCTTCTCTAGTATGGTCTGATACATACCTTCGAGATTCCCTTCACTCAATATCATCCTACTCAATTCGATGATCGCGCTCAGAACATTTCTGTAATTCCTCTCTCTTTCCATAAAACGCTTTTGCAGATCAAGTTGTTTCTCCGTGAACGCGAATAGTACTACAAAGGTTCCCGCAGCAGCTAATACGAAGGCGATATGGAGCGATTCAAAAAACAGCACAGATCTGCTGAATCTGTACTTCAATCCGTACACGAAATCCTTACCAGAGGTGGCTATCTCGACGCATTCGATGGTCAAGAATTCGGCAAGCTCTGAACCATCGACAGCTGCGAGAGCAATCTTGCCCGGAACATGGTCTGTGACTTCATCGTTGTAGATTTTGAAGCGAAACAACAACTTCGTACCAGAGGCGGACACATCGAAGAATTCGAAATCTACTCGCTCTGAATTCACGATTTTCACATCTTCGACGATTGGATAATTTCTTTTCAGACTTTCAAGTTCAGCCTGTACAGCTTCAAAATCTTCCTCAAGCACTGCACGAAACAACCTGTTACGCTGAAAGTGTGACAGACTGATGCTCCTAGCAAGATTTTCCACTGCCTGCGTGTACAACTGCTTTGCGAGCTTGACTCTGCGCGCTGCTTCAAGGTGTCTGAAGCCAAGCAGAGTGACGAGGGCAAACAAAAAGATCAAAATTGCGAGCAGATACGCTCTTTTCATAGAACACGCGCTCTGGTTTTTTATTTTAAATCCCAATTTAACAAATGTCAACCTCAGCCAGTTTTCAGTAACGTGACCGAAGAAAGTTTATACCTCCATCGATATGGTAAAATCCGTTTGACTATCATTTCACTTTGGGAGGGTTTCAAAATCTTGCTCGCGAATTTTTTGAGGCATGCATTTTTGATTCTGTCCTGGTTCGTTGGGTGGTTGCTGTTTTCAAAGATGAGGTTTCTGCAAAGAAAGATTCTCACAAGAAACCTCCTCGTTTCACTGATCGTTCCTGCCAGAAACGAAGAAGAGAACATAGGAAAGATCCCGAAGGCTCTGAAAAGACAAAATTACGAAAATCTCGAGATCATCATCGTGAACGACAATTCGACGGACAACACCAGAGAGATCGTTCAGAAGTTTGAGAAAGTCAAACTCGTCGATCTTTCGAGTGAGCCACCGGAAGGCTGGGTGGGCAAAAGCTGGGCGTGCTGGAACGGTTATCTGAACAGTTCTGGATAGATTTTGATCTTCATGGACACCGACGTGGAACCGGCCCCGGAAACTGTCGAGAGCCTGGTGGCTCTGGTGCTCGAACACGGTGCATTGGTTTCCGTCTGGCCCTATCAGAGGTTTGAAAGGTTCTACGAACACCTCGCGCTGGCTTTCAACATGATCGTGATAGGCTCTCTGGGTAGCTTCTCCATCTTCAAGATCAAACCCATGGGTGCGTATGGACCTGTCATCGCGGTTGAGAGAGAAAAGTACGAATCGGTCAACGGGTACGCCGCCTTCAACGACGGTATGCTGGAAGACATAAAGCTTGGAAAACTGTTCCTGCAAAAGGGTTACTCTGTGGAAAACTATCTCGGCGGAAATTTGATAAAGTTTCGCATGTACCCTCAAGGTCTGAAACAGCTCTTCGAAGGTTTCACCAAGAACATGGCGCTCGGTGCTGGTTCGCTTGGACCTATGTTTTTACTAGTCTTTCTCTGGATGGTGGGACTCTATTCGGCGATGGGCAACGCTTTCCCGTTGAATTACATCTTTTATTATCCTCTGTTCGTGGTGCAGATCTACCTTGTATCCCGAAAAACAGGCGATTACACCTTCTGGGACGCGCTCTTCTATCCTGTACATTTTCTGCTCTTCCTGATCGTCTTTTTTGTGTCGCTGTACAAGGTGATTTTCGTGAAAAAAGTGGAGTGGAAGGGAAGAAAGATCCGTGTTTGAAGCGCTCGCCATACTGCTTCAGTTTCTCTCTGGTTCTGTCATGTACTCTCACATCCTTGCGAAGATGAACAACGTGGATCTGAGAAAGGTTAGAGGTGGAAATCCAGGTTCTTCA
Organism: Thermotoga sp. Ku-13t; assembly: GCF_011057685.1. NCBI lineage: Bacteria > Thermotogati > Thermotogota > Thermotogae > Thermotogales > Thermotogaceae > Thermotoga > Thermotoga sp. Ku-13t. The sequence continues at coordinate 149,256 of NZ_LNFY01000011.1, forward strand.
AACCTCTGGCGCGCCAGGGGCTGGAAATGGGGAGCCATCGCGCTCGGACTGGATTACTTCAAAGGCACTTTTCCGCTCTTTCTGTTCATCGCCACCGGCTTGTTGAGCAACAAGTACGCGATCTCGCTGGCAGCCTTAGCGGGTGTGATGGGGTACGCGTTCTCACCCATGCTCAGATTCAGAGGCGGTAAGGCTGTGGCAACAACGTTCGGCGCTTGGTCTGTGCTGACCAAGTGGGAAGCACCGAGTATTCTGGGTGGCGTGTTCGCTTTTTTCAGCCTTCTGAAGAGAAGAACCATGGCTGAAGAGGATGCCTTTAGAGTTTTTCTCGGGCTCGTTGTTCTATCGATTTACGTGGCGTACAGGACCTTTCAAGGACAGCTGTATATTCTTTTGTTTTACCTTGGCAACTTTTTCGTGCTGTCGATCAAGCACTGGAAAGATTGGAGAAAATTTTTCTCAAGGTCACGAAGATTCTGATCGGCGAGTGGTTCAAAACGTGTAATCCATAACCCTCTCGAGTCGGACCCTGAGTGTGTCTAGGTGGTTCACCTTCAGGGCCATCTCGTATGTCTTGGTGAGCGTTCCAATCGTGTCCAGAACCTTGTAGAGCGACTCGAGCGCTCTTCGAACCTCCGATAGTTCCGGATAACGCGCTTCGACAAGTCGTATGAACTCAACGATGAGTGGAATCGTTTCACGGAAAACTGTCAGAGCACCTTCCCAATCATCGATGTTCGGTTTGTCAGTCAACGCCGTGCGCGACACGTCGAAGAGATCGTCCATCAGATCTTTCCTCATCCGTTCGAAATCTTCTTTCATCTTCATCGACTTTTCATAATAGTTCCAGTATTTCCCGGCCCACTCATCGGCCTTGTTCGACGATTTGGCGAGGAGACTTTTCAGTTGAGACTCGAGGATCGATGTGAACCTCGGACTAACGAGTGAGTCACCGACGAATTCCATCGCGAGGTTCATCACCTGAGCTGGTTCGAGCTGCTCTCTAACCCACTCTCGAACGAAGTTGCTGAAGTAATCCACGATCCCTTCCGGGTTGTTCAGCACTTCGAGTAGTTTGCTCTCTACGGTTTTCATGATATCGTCGATGAGCTCGTCCTTCACGTAGTTCACAAGTCGATCGATCAACTGTTCGATCGAAGCGCGCGCCGCGATACCGCTCCAGTTGACAGATATGATGTCTATGAGCGTGTTCATCACCGTCATGAATATGTGTTTTGCAGAATGCAGTGCTCCGACCACTTCTCGAGCTTTTCTCACCATACTTGTGGCTTTCTGCAGGATGAAGACCATGTCCTGAGTAGCACTTCGCTGAACGACGTCGGCGTAAGCCGCGCAGTTGATGAACGTTCCGAGTGTGACGTTGAACCTCTTCAAGGCCTCCATTTCTCCGAGCGTGATACCATCTCTTTGGATCTGCCCGAGCCAGTTTTGTGCGAGCAAACAGGTGCGCAAGATCTCTGAGTTGCTAATTTCAAGTTTTTTCATCTCCTCGAGCAAGCCCCGCGCCCTGTAGAGCTCTGTATCTTTTGCGTACGTCTCGACGATCAATTGCGTCGGGCTCGCACCTTGCGCGGTCACGTCAACAAATCCGGAGCTTCGTTGGGCCAGTTGGTAGTAGCTGTAGCGAGACATGCCGGCCGACTTTATGACGTAGTAGTATCTTCCAGCTCTTTTGGTCCCAAAATCGATCACGCCGTTTTCATCACTCGCGTCAGCCATCCTCACACTCACCCGGTCGAGCTGACCCATCGTCCTGTAGAGTTGCATCGTCACGTTTCCTCTTCCCTCGAAAGCTCTCCTTGATTCGTCGAAAATGAAAAACTTAATGTTCCTCACCCACGTCTGTACACTTTGACCCTGTGGGTCGGAAAAAGGATAGAACACGAAACTCGTTGAAGCTGAAGCGTTCTTCAAGCGTATCTGTACCTCTATTCTGTCGGTGGAGCTATGGTCTCTCCAATCGCTCACCCAGGACAGATAGTACTTCGAATCAACCAGCGGGACACGTTCAAGCTCTATCTGGCTCTGATCAAAAGGCCAGTCCAGTCTTTTGACTTTTGGGTTGATCTTCTCCAGTGCGTCAAAGTTGTTCTCCCTCACCTTGATATTCACCTTCGGTGAATAACATTCGCCGAGTTCTATCTTTGACATCTGGTCCTCAGGTGGTTGACAGTAATACAGATAGATGTTTTTTTCTCTGAGCATCATGTCCGCAGCGCTCATCGAACTGACGCAACCTGAGCTGAAGTACCAGTTGGGCCCATAGACGGAATCGGTGTAGACGTCTGTGACGATCACTACTATCTTGCGAGCATCTTCTCTCCAATCCAAATTCAACGACCAGAGCAGCACGTCATAACCCCATGTGAGGTTCCACCATTCACCCCAGGTGTCGATCTCGTCTATGGCTGCTGCTATCTCTTGAGCCATCATCGGGCCAAAGAAGCGTTCAGGATAGGTTGGTATTGGCCATTCTGGTTGATCTTCGGTTTCGTACAAACCGATGAACATTCGAAAGTCCGTAGCTGTTTCGATGAGTCTGTCGAGGAAGAGGTGGAGCTGGCGCTTGATGTTCTCAATGTGAGGTTCCATCGAGCCTGTGCCATCGATGAAGAATGCGATGTCGAGTTTGTCTGAATTGACCGATTTTTCCCAGAAACCGGGCCCGTTGAATGTGTAGGAACTGCTCTCGAAAGGCGGTGAGATGACCTTCTGGGCAAGGAGATTGTCGTTTCTGTCGTAAGCCCTCTCGACGATCTGGAAATCTTCTGCCTTCAATCCTCTGATGAAGTTCCCGGCCTCGTCCCTCACCGTCACTGAACACCACAACGCGTTCCACAGGTTGTCTGGCCACCAAACTTGATGCTCTTGCAGAGAGATCTGTGTGGCGAGTGTGATAGCGCTGAAGAACAAAAGGCAGATGACCATCGCTTTCATACCCATTCCCCCCCTGGCCTGACTTGATAAGATTTTATACCCTGATACTCCTGGCACACACATCAAAATTCGATGTGGAGAACTTCAGATCATTCTGTTTGCACACAGTTACGGCTTCGGATCATTTCATACTTTTTACAGTTTCGTCATCTAAATTTATTGACAGATCCTGAGCATTCAAGATACAATCGTGCCAAATCCGAATTTTGCAGGTGAGCCGATCGTGAGGATTTTCTTAGAAGTTTTCCTGGTGAAAATGAACAATGCGACGTTTAGCATTCGTAGACGTGCTGGGTGCCGCCGGGTGCAGGTGGTGGGCACTTAGCACGCCATTGTTCTTCCATCATCCCGGCGGCCATATCCAGAAGGATATGGCCGCTTTTTTTTACAAATTCAAAACCAGGAGGTGTGAAAGGTGCACAGCAAGAAGGTGGTGCTCGCCTACAGCGGAGGTCTGGACACATCGGTAATACTCAAATGGCTCTGTGAGAAAGGGTTCGAAGTGATCGCCTTCGTGGCGAACGTGGGCCAAAAGGACAATTTCGAGTTCATCAGGAACAAGGCGTTGAAAACCGGCGCCTCTAAGGTGCACATCGAAGACTTGCGAAGAGAATTCGTGACAGACTTCATCTTCGTCGCGCTCATGGGCAACGCGGTCTACGAGGGTAGATATCTTCTTGGAACATCCTTGGCCAGGCCACTCATAGCCAAGAAGCAAGTGGAGATCGCAGAAAAAGAGAACGCAGAGTACGTGGCACACGGAGCAACGGGAAAGGGAAACGACCAGGTCAGGTTCGAACTGACTTACGCTGCTCTCAACCCACACCTGAAGGTGATATCGCCCTGGAAGGATCCTGAGTTTCTGGAGATGTTCAAAGGCAGAACAGATCTGATCAACTACGCCAAGCAAAAGGAAATCCCCATCAGAGCCAGCGTAGAAAAACCCTACAGTGAAGACGAAAATCTCATGCACATCTCCCACGAAGCTGGCAAACTTGAAGATCCGCTGTACGTGGCTGACGAATCCGTCTTCAACAGGACCGTTTCTCCGAAGCAAGCGCCAGACGAAGAGACCCTCATTCAGATCCACTTTAAAGATGGCATACCCATCAAAGTGGTGAATTTGAACGATGGAACTGTCAAAGAAGATCCACTGGGGCTGTTCGAGTATCTCAACGAGATAGGTTCCAAAAACGGTGTTGGCCGAGTCGACATGGTGGAGAACAGGTTCATTGGCATAAAGTCCAGAGGAGTTTACGAAACCCCAGGTGCCACGATCCTGTGGACCGCACACAGAGACCTTGAAGGAATCGCAATGGATAAAGAAGTCATGCACCTAAGAGACATGCTTTCCGTGAAGTTTTCAGAACTGATCTACAACGGTTTCTGGTACTCACCAGAGATGGACTTTCTCCTGGCGGCGTTCAAGAAATCTCAAGAAAGAATCGATGGCTATGTGACCGTCTCCATTTACAAAGGGAACGTGATGCCTGTGGCACGGTTCTCACCGACCTCCTTATATGACCAAGCGCTCTCCAGCATGGATGTCGAAGGTGGATTCAACGCGCTCGATTCCAGGGGGTTCATAAACATTCATTCCATAAGGTTAAAGGCGCACCACATCGTGCTGAAAGAAAAGGATCCGTTTGCATGGAGGAAGGGACTGACACATGCCTAAGTTGTGGGAAAAAGGTTACAGCCTCGATTCTCTGGTCGAACTGTTCACCGTGGGTAAAGACTTTCTCACCGATATGAGACTGATCAAGTACGACGTGGTCGCTTCGATGGCACACGCAGAGATGCTCACAAGGGTTGGTTATTTATCCAGAGAAGAATTCGAAGAATTGAAGGTTGCACTCGAAAAGCTTCTGAAGTTGATCGAAACAAGCCAGTTTTCTATCTCCCCATCGGAAGAAGATTGTCACACCGCGATAGAGAACTTCTTGGTCCGGGAGGTTGGTGACACTGCCAAGAAGATCCACACAGCTCGCTCGAGGAACGATCAGGTCCTAACGGCACTTCGCCTTCTCTACAAAGACCAGCTAAGAGAGGTCGAACAGTTGATCCAGCAACTGCAAAAGCAACTGAAACTCTTTTCGTCAAAATTTGGGAAGATAAAGTTCGCAGGTTTCACACACACGAGAAAAGCGATGCCGACGGATTTCAAAACCTGGTCTATGGCCTTCTACGATGCTCTGAGCGATGATATCAAGCTGTTGAAGGTCACTTTCGAATTGATCGATCAATGTCCTCTTGGTACAGGTGCTGGTTATGGCATACCGGCGAAAATAGATAGACGTTTCACGGCGACAAGACTTGGTTTCAGGAAAGTCCAGAAGAATCCCATACACGCACAGTTGAGCAGGGGCAAGTACGAGTTCCTCCTGTTGCACGTTCTCAGTCAGATCAGTTTCGATCTGAACAGGTTCGCGAGCGACATAATTTTCTTCTCGCTGCCAGAGATCGGTTATTTGGTTTTACCTAAGGAGTTGTGTACCGGCAGCTCACTCATGCCTCACAAACTCAACCCTGATCCGTTGGAGCTGGTGAGGGCTTACCATAACAGGATCGTGGCGAGGCAAATGGAGTGCGTCATGATCGTTGACAACCTGATCACAGGTTACCACAGGGACATGCAACTACTGAAAGAGATCGTTCTTGAATCCTTCGACATCGTGCGACAGTTGTTGCTCGTGATGGGGTTGGTGTTTGGAAAGCTGAAGGTGAACAGGAAGAAGTGCGAAGAAAGCCTGACAGAGGAAGTCCTGTCGACCGAAAGGGTTTACAGGCTCGTAGGGAAAGGAATTCCATTCAGGGATGCTTACAAGATCGTCGCACAGGAGTTAGGGGTGAGAGAAGATGAAAAAACTTAGGGTAGCCATTGTAGGAGCCACCGGTTACACGGGGTTGGAGCTGTTGAGAATACTGAACAACCATCCCCAAGTAGAGATAGCCCTTCTTTCATCGAAAAGCTTTGCAGGCAAAAGCCTGAGTGAAGTCTATCCTTTCGAACTCGATCAGACCATCCTGGAAGGCATCGACAGACAAAAGCTGATAGAAAAAAACTGTGATGTTCTGTTCGCAGCCTTGCCGGCGGGCGCCAGCTACGAACTGGTGAAAAGCTTGGGTAACATGAGAGTCATCGATCTGGGAGCCGATTTCAGATTCGACGATCCCCACCTCTACGAAAAACACTACGGCAACAGTCTTCCAGACTATGACTCAAGCGAAAGAGTTTACGGGCTCACCGAATTGTACAGGGAACAGATCAGAAAAGCAAGCATCGTTGCAAATCCTGGCTGTTACCCAACGGCGGTCTTGCTGGGCCTAGCGCCACTAGCAAAAAACGGTCTGTTGCATGCCAACACAGTCTTCGTCGATGCTAAATCCGGTGTTTCGGGCGCGGGTAGAAAGCAGGATGAACAGTATTCGTTCTGCGAGCTGAACGAAAATCTCAGACCGTACAACCTCGTGAACCACAGGCACGTACCGGAGATAGAAGAAAAACTTGAAAAGATGGTTGGAAGAAGGATCAACGTCGTGTTCGTACCACACCTCGTGCCAATGAACAGGGGCATCCTGTGCACGATCTACCTTGAGACACATTTGAAGGTTCAAGAAGCGCATGAACTCTACAATGAATTCTACAAAGACGAGCCCTTCGTGCATGTACTTCCCCTAGGTACCCATCCGGCCACAAGATGGTGCCTGGGCAGTAACCATGTGTTTCTTTCCCTGGCGAAAGATGAGAGAACGAGCACACTGATCGTTGTGTCCACCCTCGACAACCTGATGAAGGGTGCTTCCGGTCAAGCCGTTCAGAACATGAACGTGATGTTTTCAATCGAAGAAGAAACCGCCTTGTACTTGAAACCAATCTATCCGTGAGAAGGTGATGGCATGGACGTGCCCAAAGGTTTTTTGTTCTCCGGCATTCACTCCGGTGTGAAGAGATACAGAAAGGATCTTGGAATCACTTATTCGATCTCCAATTGTGTTGCAGCTGGTCTTTTCACGACGAACATGGTCAGAGCCGCTCCAATCCTCTACAACATGAGACTGCTTGAAGAGAACTGTACAGCGATCAGGGCAATCGTGGCAAACAGCAAGATCGCTAACAGTTGCACAGGTCAGCAAGGTTTGGAGAACGCTTATCGTACCGCACAAAAGGCCGCCGAAGTCTTGCAGATAGATCCAAAATCCATCTTGCTTGCCTCCACAGGCATCATAGGCGTTCAGTTACCGATGGACAAGATCGAGGCTGGCCTGGAAGTCGCCTCAAGATTCTTAGGTGAAGATCCTTTACCCTTCGCGGAAGCGATCATGACGACCGACACGTACGTCAAACTGGCCTCAACGACTGCGCAGATCGGGGGAAAAAAAGTGAACATCCTTGGGATCGCCAAAGGCTCAGGCATGGTGCACCCAAACATGGCCACAATACTGGTATTTATCTTAACCGACGCACGCATCACGCCAAAAGCACTGAGGAAGGCACTCAAAGATTCTGTTGATAGAACTTACAACATGATCGACGTGGATGGTGATACGAGCACCAACGACATAGTCCTCGCGCTGGCCAACGGTGAAGCTGAGAACGACACGATCACGGAAGAAGGTCCAGACTTTTTCAATTTCTCCAAAAGTTTGCATCTCATCAACGTGGAACTCGCAAAAATGATCGTCAAGGACGGAGAAGGAGCGACAAAGCTCTTGGAAGTAAGGGTGATCAACGCATCGGACGAGATGTCAGCAAGGAGGATCGCAAGATCCATCGTCTCATCAAACCTGGTCAAGACGGCAATCCATGCAGGTGATCCGAACTGGGGAAGGATTGTGGCAGCCGCAGGTTATTCGGGAGCAAGCTTTGATCCAAACAGGATGAATCTGTACATCGGTGACGGAAAGAACACGATTTTGGTTCTGGAGCATGGGAACCCATGCGATTTCGACGAAGAAGCTGTCTGCAAAGGTTCTTTCTGCGAACGAGATTGTCGCGACCATCGACCTGAACGAAGGTGTTCACAGCGCAACGGCCTGGGGGTGCGATCTGAGCGAAGAATACATCAGGAAGAACGGGAGGTACAGGGTATGGACGAAAAAATTTTGAACATGTTGATGAAGACGATCGATGTCTCAGCTCGTCTCTCCGGCAAGGTACTGGTTGTCAAGGTCGGGGGAAACGTCCTCAGCAACGATGTCTCAAAAAGCGCTTTCGTAAAAGACATCGCTTTTCTCACCCAGCTGGGGATTAGACCACTGATCGTGCACGGCGGAGGACCCGAGATCACTGCGATGATGGAAAAACTCGGTATGAAACCGATCTTCAAACAAGGCTACAGGGTAACGGACGAAGAGACGTTGAAGATCGTCGAGATGGTGCTCAACAAAACGAACAAAGACCTCGTCTCTGCTCTGAACATCGCCGGGGTCATGGCAGTGGGCCTCTGCGGCAAAGATGCCAATTTCATGATCGCCGAAAAGGATACCACGTACGGGGACATAGGTTACGTGGGAAAAGTGAAAAGAGTGAACGATAAGATAATCCAGCTGCTTTTCGAATCAGATTACGTTCCTGTAATCGCACCGATCGGCGTCGGAGAGGACGGAACAGCTTACAACTTGAACGCCGATGTGGCAGCAGCACAGGTGGCCATCGCTCTGAGCGCAGAGATGGTCATTTTCATGACTGACATCGAAGGAGTGGTGAAAGACGGACATGTGATTCCTCAACTCAACGTTGATGAAGCCTTGAAGTTGATTAAAGATGGGACCGTCAAATCTGGCATGGTACCAAAACTTCAATACGCGATAGAAGCAGTGAAAGGATGCGTCAAGAGTGCCCACATAATAAACGGTAAAGATCCGCACTCTTTGCTGATCAAGCTGTTCGTTTCCGAAAGAATCGGTACGACCATAACAAGAGATTGAAGGAGGGAGGCTTCCTTGTTCATTGGAAAGGAGTACTTGATGAACACTTACGACAGGTTCGACGTTCTGTTCGACAGTGGAAAAGGCGTCTACGTCTGGAGCAGAGATGGAAGAGTGTTTTTAGATTTCAGTTCCGGCATCGCTGTGAACGCACTTGGACACTGTCATCCCGCACTGGTCAGAACGATCAAGAGGCAGGCTGAAAAATTGTGGCACTGCTCGAACTTGTACTGGACACAACCTCAGATCGAACTGGCTGAGCTGCTGTCAAAAAATTCTATAGGCGGTCGGGTTTTCTTCGTCAACAGCGGTGCAGAAGCAATCGAAACGGCCATAAAGCTTGCGAGAAAGTATGGAAGGTTGAAATCCGAAGACAAGTACAAGATTCTCTCCGCATTCAATTCTTTTCACGGTAGAACCATGGGTGCACTCACGGCAACCGGACAGATCAAGTACCAGGAGAAATTCAAACCTCTGCTCGAAGGTTTCGAATATTTTGAGTTGAACAGCGTGGAATCGCTCAAAGCGAAGTTTTCGAAGCAGGTGTGTGGGGTCATTCTGGAACCAGTGCAAGGTGAGGGTGGGATCTTCCTGGCGAACAAAGAATTCTTGAAGACTTTGAGGAAACTCTGCGATGAACACGGCGCTCTTTTGATCTTCGACGAGGTCCAGTGCGGAATGGGTAGGACGGGCAAACTGTTTGCCTATCAACATTTCGATGTTGAACCCGACGTGCTTATCGTTGCGAAGGGACTTGGGGGAGGATTTCCCATAGGTGCCGTGGTTGCAAAAAGCAGGGCGGACGTCTTCGAGCCGGGCGATCACGGTTCAACCTTTGGAGGTAATCCCCTTGCATGCGCCGTTGCTACGACGGTCATGAAACAGTTGCTGAACGATGGTTTCCTGATGAGAGTGACCCGAATGGGGCAGTTTCTCGAAAGATCACTTATGAATTTGCAGAAAGAGTTTCCAAGCAAAATCGAGCAGGTTAGAGGTATAGGTTTGATGTGGGGTATTCAGCTGAAGAAGGAGATTTCAGCGAACAATTTCGCAAGAGCATGTTTAGAGAACGGTCTTTTGCTCGCACCCGCAGGTAAGAACACCATCAGATTGCTCCCACCGTTGATAGTGCAGAAGAAACACATAAAACAAGCTGTCGAGATCTTGAGGCAAACCTTGCAAAAGGTTGGGGAAAAGGTATGAAGAAAGCCCTGCTGGTGCTGGAAGATGGTGCGTGCTACTTTGGGAAAAGTTTTGGTGCAGAAGGCGAAGTTTACGGCGAGATAGTCTTCAACACCTCGATGACGGGATACCAAGAAGTGTTAACCGATCCTTCTTACACGAACCAGATAGTGGTGATGACTTATCCAGAAATAGGTATCTACGGTGTCAACGCAGAAGACGTCGAATCTTCCCAGATTCGGGTGAAAGGTTTCGTTGTGTTCAGAGCGGTCGAAGGAAAGCACAATCACAGGGCCACGGGAACTCTGATCAATTATCTGATAAAAAACGGCATTGTAGCTGTTGAGGGTGTCGACACCAGAGCGCTCACGCGCAGGATAAGGAATTGTGGTACCATGAGGGGTGCCATATCCACGATCGATATAAACGTAGATTCTCTCCTCACAAAAGTGAGACAAACTAAACCTTTGATAGACATAGATCTGGTCAAAGAGGTGTCTCCAAAACGGACGATCTTTGACGAAGGTTCTGGACCACGAATAGCTTTGATCGATTGTGGCGTGAAGTTTGGCATCCTGAGAGAATTGCGTAAACGCGGGTTCAGTGTTGTGAGATTACCATACACGATCGATTTTGAAGATTTGAAGAAACTTGGAGTTTGCGCAGTGCTCGTTTCGAACGGTCCGGGAGATCCATCTGCGCTGGGTAGAACCATCGAGCTGATCAGACGGATTCTGTCGTACGGTTTACCCCTAGCAGGGATCTGTCTGGGACACCAGTTACTTGCTCTGGCCATTGGTGCGAAGACGTACAAAATGAAGTTTGGGCACAGGGGCGTCAACCATCCGGTGAAGGATCTTGAAAAAAACAAGATCCTCATCACGACCCACAACCACGGCTTTGCCGTCGATCCTACCAGCCTCGGCATAACGTGGATCCCAAACGTTGAACAGAAAGAAGTTCTCCTTGAGAAGTTGTCCAATGTTGAAGAGATGGTTGGTGAAAGCCCTGCTGGATTCGGCAAAGTGAAAATCACGCACGTTTCCTTGAACGACGGCACCATCGAGGGAATCAAGTTGGTGGGTCGCCCCGTCATGTCCGTTCAGTTCCACCCTGAGGCGTCCCCAGGGCCACACGACGCGAATTCTTTCTTCGACGATTTTGCTCACATGATTCAAGGAGGCTGAGAAAATGCCGAAGAGGCAGGACATAAAAAAGATTCTCCTCATCGGTTCAGGCCCGATAACGATCGGTCAAGCGGCGGAGTTCGATTACTCTGGCACACAAGCTCTGAAAGCTCTCAAATCACTTGGTTACCACGTGATCGTTGTCAATTCGAACTCAGCAACGATAATGACTGATCCAGAGTTCTCAGACGCTGTGTACATAGAACCGCTCGAGCCTGACTACTTAGAAAAGATAATCGAGCGTGAAAGACCCGATGCCATCCTGTGCACGATGGGGGGCCAAACGGCTCTAAACCTAGCGGTTGAACTGCACAACAGAGGAATACTCGAAAAGTACAACGTTCAACTCATTGGAGCGAAGCTGGATACCATAAAAAAGGCTGAAGACCGAGAGCTGTTCAAAAAAGCCATGAAGGAAGCAGGTTTGGAGGTCTTGAGGAGTGAGACAGTTTCGAGTCCGATCGACGCCCTGAGGGTCGCGCACGAGATCGGCTATCCTGTAGTCGTAAGACCCAGTTTCACGCTCGGCGGCAGTGGAGGAGGCATCGCTTACAACGACGAAGAACTCGTTTCAATTGTGTCGAGAGGATTGATCGAAAGCCCAGAAAGGTCCGTACTCATCGAAGAATCCGTTGTGGGATGGAAAGAGTATGAACTCGAAGTGATGAGAGACTGCGCCAAGAATTTCGTGGTCGTATGTTCGATTGAAAACTTCGATCCGATGGGTGTGCACACAGGGGATTCCATCACTGTGGCACCCGCGCAAACTCTGACAGACAGAGAGTACCAAGCGATGAGAAACGCGGCGATGAAAGCTATGGATGCCATCGGAATGGAAACCGGAGGATGCAACATACAGTTCGCCGTCAATCCACAAGACGGTCGAATGGTCGTCATCGAGATAAATCCTCGGGTTTCCAGATCATCCGCACTCGCATCGAAAGCGACAGGTTATCCCATAGCCAAGGTTGCGGCGATGCTGGCGGTTGGTCTCAGACTGGATGAAATAGCGAATTTCATCACCCAAAAAACTTCCGCCGCCTTCGAACCGTCGATCGACTACGTTGTGGTGAAGATACCGAGGTTCCAGATGGAGAAATTTCCCGGTTCTGATCCGAGATTGGGGGCGCAGATGAAGTCCGTCGGGGAGATAATGGCGATTGGTCGAACCTTCAAAGAAGCTTTGGGAAAAGCCCTTAGGTCACTTGAGCTGGACAAAACTCCCAAGCTCGATTTAAACCACATCAAAGAATACCTCGCCAACCCAACACCGGAAAGAATTTCCTACATAAACGCCGCCTTCAGGCAAGATTTTTCCGTTGAAGAAGTTCACAGATTGACCAAGATAGACACATGGTTTCTCCAAGAGATCAAGGAGATCATGGACTTAGAGAAGCAGCTCAAACAGATCGGCCCGAACGATCCGAATATCTTGAGGAAGGCAAAGGAATGGGGTTTTTCAGACAGGGAACTTGCTGAGATATTTGAGATTCCAGAAAAGGAGGTCCGAAGTATCAGAAAATCTTATGGAATAAGACCTGTCTTCAAAATGGTGGACACGTGCGCCGCAGAATTCGAAGCTGCCACACCGTACTTCTATTCGACCTACAACGGTATCGAGAACGAAGCGCTTCCATCCGAGAGAAGAAAGATCGCGGTGCTTGGCTCTGGGCCAAACAGGATTGGTCAAGGCATAGAATTCGACTATGCGAACGTTCACGCCGTCTGGGCATTTCAAGAGGAAGGCTATGAAGCCATCATGATCAACTCCAACCCCGAAACTGTTTCTACGGACTACGACACTTCGGACAGGCTGTACTTTGAGCCTCTCACTGTTGAGGACGTAGTGGAGGTGGCTCAGAACGAGAAAGCAGAAACTGTGGTGGTCTCTTTTGGAGGTCAAACACCTCTGAAACTCGCAAAAGAATTGGCAGACGAGGGTTTGAGAATACTCGGCACAGATTTCCAGCAAATCGATCTTGCAGAAGACAGGGCAAGGTTCGCAATGTTCTTGAAAGATCTCGGCCTGAAGATGCCAGATTTCAGGATCGTGACGAGCATCGAAGATGCCCTGAAGGCGGTCGATGAACTGGGATTTCCCGTGCTCGTCCGGCCCAGTTACGTGCTGGGTGGTAGGGCGATGACGATCGTGGATTCGAAGAAGGAGTTGATCGAGTATGTTTCGCAAGCGGCTCTAATTTCACAGGGTCATCCACTCGTCCTCGATAAATTCCTGGAGGACGCCATTGAAATGGACGTCGACGTCGTGAGCGACGGTGAAACTGTGTGGATTGCAGGGTTGATGGAGCAAATCGAAGAGGCTGGCATACATTCAGGTGACTCTGCGTGTGTTTTGCCTCCCACGAGTCTTTCCGACGAACTGATAGACCGTATCGAGAGTCTCGTTTTTGAGCTGGTCAGTGGCATGAAGATCGTCGGGCCAGCCAACGTCCAGCTCGCCATCAAAAACGAAGAGATCTACGTGATCGAACTGAATCCCAGAGTTTCGAGAACGTTTCCATTCGTGAGCAAGGCGATCGGAATACCGGTGGCCAAGATCGCCGCGAAGGTGCTCGTGGGAAAGAAACTCGTCGAGCTTCTAAAACCTTACTTTCCATACAAAACGAGGAAGAAAGTTTCGGAGAACCTGGAAGATTTCCGTGGAAAACTGCTGCCAACACCGTGGCCTGCGTACCATTCCGTGAAAGAGGTTGTCATACCGTTCCACAAGTTTTCAAACGTGGACGCTCTGCTCGGACCGGAGATGAAATCCACTGGCGAAGTGATGGGGATCGGTCGGACTTTCGCCGAGGCGTTTGCTAAGGCTCAAATAGCTGCCAATGGCTCGTTTCCAAAAAAAGCAATCCTCGTAACTGTCAGGGACCAGGACAAACGAGAGATCGTTCCACTCGTATCCTACCTCTACGATTTGGGATTCGAAATCTACGCCACCAACGGTACGGCAAGAATCCTGAACGCTGTGGGCGTTCCCGCCACGGCTGTGCCAAAGTTTGGTGAGACCAGACCGGACGTCGTGGATTTGATAGAACAACATAAAGTTGATCTGGTGATCATCACTCAATCGCCTGAACACAGGGAAGATACCCAGCTCGATCCAGAAGCCAAAGCGCCGTTGAGGTTCGAGAGTCGAAGAAGCGTTGGATACAAAATCAGAAACGCCGCAATCAAGAATAGAATACCCTACATAACGACAGTTGAAGCTTTCAGAGCTATGGTGTCCGCTATCAGAGAATCGAGGTTGAAAGATTTCTCAGTCCGAAGCCTTAAAGAGTGGCACAGATCGAATTTTCCCACAATGAGTTCTTCGTCACACGCTGATCGGGCGCCTATTGAAAGTGTGGCTGGAGGGCTTCACGGTTGAATGATCAAAAAATCTAAGGAACGGGCCCTGCTGGAGAAAATTCAGTACCGTGACACATTAGCGTTACTTTTTTACTTGAATCTTCGGTGCGCTTGTTATAGGCACTTTTTCCATTGATTTTTGCCTTTTGACTTATGTGAACGTTCACGGTATCGTTATAATGAAGCTCTACAACAATTTGCAGGAACGACAAGGTTCTCCGACGTGTGCAGAGTATCTGTACCGTGCTGAGTCTCAGGTGAGGGGTGGTGAAGTTGAGGTTGAGCTTGAACGAGGGCTGGAGCTTCTCTCTGGATGGGATCCACTACAGCGAAGTGAACTTGCCACACGAGGTGCTCTGGGAGAAGGTGAAAGATCGATGCAATCATGTCATCTACAAAAAAATGCTCGATCTGAGAGGATTCGAAAAGAAGAGAATACTCCTCTATTTCCATGGGATCGACTACGATTCTGTGATCTTCGTGAACGATTCTGAACTGTTACACCACGTGGGCGACTACGATGCGTTCAAGGTGGACATCACCGACCAATTGAGGTTCGACGGGAAAGACAGTCTGAAGATATTCGTTTCGGACGTTGATCTTTCAGAGAAATCCAACATCGTTGCGGGCAAGCAGGACTGGTACGGTAACACGTGTGGAATGATCCAGAAAGTTGAGCTCTGGATCGTTGAAGAAACGTATGTAGATTCGATCAGGGTGCTTCCGAGAAAAGATCTGAGGACCGTCGACTGCGAAGTTTATTTTTCAGACGGAAAGCCACACGAATTCAAAGCTGTTCTCATAGATCCTCTGGGGCGCGAAGTCTGGCAAAGAAAATACAACCACGACAGATTCACGTTCGAAGTCGAAAATCCCATGCTCTGGGATCTATCCAACCCGAGACTCTACAGGCTGATCGTGGAATTTGCAAATGAAAAGCTGGAGGTGAGGTTTGGCCTCAGATACGTCGAAGCAGAAGATGGGAAAATACTGCTCAACGGGGAACCTGTCTACATCTTCGGAGCGCTCGATCAAAACTTCTACCCCGACACGCACTACACCCTTCCAGAGCGGGAAAAGCTCCTCCACGAGATGCTTAAAGCTAAAGAGATGGGTCTCAACCTGCTCAGATATCACGTAAAGGTGCCCGACCAGGATTACCTTGAAGTCGCGGATGAGCTTGGGATCTTAGTATGGATCGATCTTCCATACGCAATAGAACTGGATAAAGATGGCAGAAGGTATCTGGAGAACCTTCTGGAAAACGTGTTGAAACGCCACGTGAACCATCCATCTTTCGTGATGCTGAGCCTGATTAACGAAAGCTGGGGGATAGACCTTTCGAAGAACGCCTCCGAAGAAACGAAGAACTGGATAAGGAGTCTCTACGAAAGAGCGAAATCCATAGACCCAACGCGTCTCTACGTGGACAACTCCGCCTGTCCATGGAACTATCATGTTGTGTCCGACATCGATGACTATCACTTCTACAACGCTTTTCCGTACCACAACGAGCAGTGGAAAAAGAGAATCGAAGATTTCGCCACCAATAGCTACGAAACTTTCCTTGAAAGTCCAACCCGCAAGCTTCCAAAGCTCGTTTCGGAATTCGGTGTCTGGGGACTTTCGGATCCGAAGGGCTGGACAAAAGATTGGTCGAAGTTTCCCATCACCGTGATGGGTAAAAGCTTTGAAGGTTCTGAACCTGCCAGGGCGATAGAGAAGATGGCACAGTTTCACAACCTGGACGATCTGATCTATCAAGCACAGCCTCATCAGTTCCTCGGATTGAAATACCAGGCCGAAGTGATACGCTTGCAATCCACGATAAGTGGCTACGTGATAACCGAACTCTCCGACATCGCCTGGGAAGCGAACGGCCTGCTGGATTACAACAGATCACCCAAGTTCTTCCACCATCTGATGAAAACGATCAATCAACCCGTGGTGTGCATCGTGCCAGATCACAAATCGATACTGCTCGAAAGTGAGGAGTACCAGGCTCACGTCTACGCTGTGAACAGCACACAGAAACGCCTGGAGGCTGAACTTTTGGTTCGAACAGAGAGGAACATTCTGAAGAAGGTTTGTGTGAAACTGGAACCTTGGTCGGCACAGAAAGTTGCAAACGTACAGGCTCAGATCGAGCCTAATGCGCAGTACGTTTTTCTGGAGCTCTTCGAAGGTGAAGAACTTCTAAGTCGAAACTTCTATCCGGTGATGGTGCTTGGAAAAAAGAAGGGAGACGACATAGACATAGTCTGGGTGGATGCAGAAAACTTCAACGATGATGAACTTTTCTGCATCAACGAAAACGATAAGATCTACGGGGTGCTCGACTTTTCTGGAGACTGGCTGAGCGCGATAACGGTATTCAACACAAAAAGACACATCAACCTCGCTGCGTTGCTCTGGGGACTTGGAGAGCTGGCGACAGACAAATTGCTGTTTTCGAAGGATCCATCCACCATGAATACGGAAAACTCTCTGATCAGCAAGATGATCTGATTTTGCTATATTATTGTTCAGGTGATGCCCGTGAGAAAATATGTCACCATGAGAGATATCGCCGAGCGAGCCGGCGTCTCTGTGAACACGGTCTCGAGGGTGCTGAACAACAAACCAGACATCAGCAAGGAGACACGCGAAAAGATATTGAAGATCGCAAAGGAACTGGGTTACATAAAGAACGTGACCGCCTCGGCATTGCGCAGCCGCCAGACCAGGATCGTCGGAGTCATACTCGAAGACATCACGAACCTGTTCTTCGCCGAAGTGATGAAAGGTATCGAAGCAGCGGCGAGGAAGCAAAATTACCAGTTGCTGCTCATGAACACTGGGACCGACCCGAAAAAGCAGAGAGAAGCTATACAAACGCTTCTCGAGAGAAGAGTGGAAGGCATTCTGATAACACCCACAGAGGACGGTTTCAGCGATCTGGAAAAGCTGGCGTCGATCAACGTGCCTGTTGTCATCGTTGGAAGACATTTTAAAGGCTTGCAGCTCGATGAGATACACAGCGATGAGGTGAAGGGAGGATACTTGGCGACGAAACATCTGCTTTCAAAGGGCAGAAAGAACATCTTGCTCATAAACTCCATACCCGAAAATTCCGCCGCGAGGATGCGAGAGGAAGGTTACCGGAAAGCACTGCGTGAAGCCAAGGTTTTCCTTCCCGAAGATTACATCATCGTGACTGCCGATCCCAACATGGAAGCTGGTTATCGTGCCGTTTTCAAAGCTGTGGAAAAGAAACTTCCTTTCGATGGCATCTTCTGCTACAACGACATGTTCGCGTTCGGAGCCATCAGGGCGCTCGAAGAACTCGGCAAAAGAGTGCCACAGGATGTTGCCGTGGTGGGTTACGACGATGTGGCCCTCTCTTCGTACTACAGACCTTCCCTCACAACGATCAGGATAAACAAGTTCGGCCTGGGCTTCGAAGCGTTCAAAATGCTTTTTCAGAGAATAACCGGAAGGCGAAAAAAGCCGAAGCGTATGGTCATGGACATCGAACTGGTCGTGAGAGAATCTGCGTAAATCAAAGTTTCTGCATCAGATTCGTGTAGAAATCGCACATGCGTTCATAAGCCTGAGTGGATATCCTCTCGTTCCTTCCGTGTACGGTCTCGAGGTCATTTTTCGTCATCTTTATTGGAGAAAATCTGTATATGTCTCTGCACAGACGTTTGTAATGCCTCGAATCGGTCCCACCTATGGTAAGAAAAGTCGAGACAGCAGCATTTGGAAAGACTTCCTCGATCGTTTCGACGAGTTTCTGGTAAAAGTCCGTCTTGGTGTTTGATTCTTCCACAGGATCTGAAACTTCCCACTTTTCACTTCTCACAACCTCTACATCTAGATCCTCAACGATCTTCCTTATTCTTTCGAAAACTTCTTTCGCAGTTTCACCTGGTATGATCCTGCAGTTCACCGTTGCCGTGACCTGTTCGGGTATGACGTTGTCAGCGACACCAGCGTTCAGCATCGTCACGCACATGGTCGTTCTGAGCATCGCGCTGGCCGTTGGCAACTTTGAGAAGAAAAGGTCGATCAGAGGCAGGAAAAATCTTGGATGTTTCAGAACAACGTTCAACGGGAAGGCAGTGAAGTGGCCCAGCGTTTTCAGAAAATCCTCCACGGCACCGATCAGGGTAGGCTTTGATCTGTATTTCGAGATGCACGTTATTGATTTGGCCATCCGTTCAATGGGAGCGTTTCTGTAGGGAGTGGAAGAATGACCGCCAGGGCCTTTCGCCACCAGATCGAAACTCGCAAACCCTTTCTCCGCTATGCCAATCAGCGCCAGGGGTTTGTCCACGCCGGGAAAAACGCTCTCAACGATGGCGGAACCTTCGTCGAGAATGGCCTTGATTCTGATCCTTCTGTTTTCAAGGTGTTCCGCCAGTTTCTTCGCGCCCATGTAACCCTTCGTTTCTTCGTCGAAGCCGAACGCAAGCAGAAGATTGTGCTTCGGCGTGAAATTCCTTTCCAGCAAGCCCTCCACGGCTTCCATGAGTGCCATCAAACTGGACTTGTCGTCCAGAGCGCCGCGACCCCACACATAACCGTCTGAAATTTCCCCGGAAAAAGGAGGATGGATCCAGCCTTCTTCCTCCGCAGGTACCACATCCATATGCGCCAGAAACAGCAGTGACTCCTCGGCACCCACGTTCCACTCGTAGAGCAACGCGTACTGGTTGATTCTGTGAACCTTCAGTTTCGAATGGATCAGCGGGAACGATCTTTCAAGAAATTCGTGGAACTTCAGAAATTCCTCCCATTTCCTTACAACGGTTCGAAAACGTATCGATTCCGAGAGTCTTTCGATCCTGTCCATACCCACCACCTCAGAAAGGCCCGTACTCGATCAGGACCGCCACGATGAGAAAGATGACAGTCACAAGAAAAACGAAAATCTGCAGCAACACCGTCTTTTTGAACCATCTGAAGTAACTGAAGTTCGCCAGCGATAGAGATATCAAAAGCACGGGATTCGTTGGAAAGATCATGTTAGAAAAACCATCCCCGAAGGTGAAGGACAGCACCAGAGTTTGTCTGGACAACTTGGTGAGCTGGGCGATTGGAACGAGCAGGGGCATCAACAAAAATGCTTTCGCCGAAGCGGAAGGGATGAAGAAATTCAGAGCCAGTACGATGAGGTACACCATCAAAGCGACTCTGAGCTGTCCACTTCCAAGCAGGCTGACAGCCCGATAGAGGATCGTGTCCATAACCATGCCCTGTTCAACGACGTGCTTGATGCTCGCCGCGAGCATTATCAACAGCGTCGATGGCAAGATGGTCAGAAGGCCTCTGGAGAAAATTTTGAGAACGTTCAAAAAACCAACATTCGCAGACAGTCCACAGAAGAAACCCATCAAGAGATAGATCAGGGTGATCACAGGGACCAGATAAGTCTGCAACGCTCTGAAGAAGAACGATATGAGGATGACCGTGATCATCAAAATCACGAAAAACACGAAACTCCTGAAAGCCATTCTGGTAGCACTGTCGACAGCCTCGATGTTCTCTTCGTTCATACTCGCGTTTCTGTCGAACCTCTTCGAATATCTCAGAAGGAAGCAAATCAAAAGCAAATAGATCGCTACGAAAATCAAGATTCTGAACAGCAAACCCGAAAATGCGGGAAGTCCTGCGAGGCTCTGCGCCAGCAGTACCGTGAAAGGATTGAACGTGGCAGCAGAAAATCCAAAGCCTGCCGCCAGAATGCTCATTCCAAGGCCCAGAAATTCGTCCCAGCCCATCTGCAAAGAAAGCTGAACCACGATGGGTACGAATGGAACAACTTCCTCGAATAGACCCAGCATGGAACCGAACAACATGAAAACCAAGGTGACCATCGCGATGAGAAGATTCTTCCTGTTTTTGAAGCGAACGATCAGAGAGAAAACGGCGTAGTTCAGAACGGACGTTTCGTGGAGGATGGAGAAAGAACCGCCGACCACGAGTAAGAACAACAGGAGGGCCACGATCCTCGGTCCATCCGGGCTCAGCAGGACCTCGATCGGTGCCGTGAACCACCTGTAGATGGGCAACCTCTTTGTCTCAAGAGGTCTATAGGAATTGAAGTCGACAAATGTTTTCCCATCTATGGTATGCCTCTCGAAGATTCCTGTCGGAAGCACGCGTGTCAGAAAACCAGCAACGATGAGCAGAACGAACAGTATCAGGAAAGAAGAAATGAAAACATTTCTATTGATTGAGAAGGCAGACTTTTGCAAAGAATCGCCCCCTGACTCATCTTTTCTTTTTGGTTATTCTATCATTTGCCCTTTTGTCCAAATTAGAAAGAATAAAGACGATCGAAAGGCGGAATCGTTCGTTCCAAGAATCGATCGGTCAGGATATTACCAGCCGGGTGAGAAGCTTCGAAAGGTTCAACCTTTTATTCCACTGCTCGTGAGCGATTTAACGAAGAGATCTTGCAGGAAGAAGAACAGGAGCAGCGTCGGGGCGAGCGCGATCATTGTTCCTGCCATTATGATACCCCAGTTGTTCGAGGATTCCGCGTTTATGATCATGTTGATGGCCACCTGCACGGTCTTCATCCTATCATCCATGGCCACGATCATGGGCCAGAGGTACATGTTCCACGCGTAGGTGAAGTTTATGATCGCAGCGCCGGCGATTATAGGCCTTGAAAGTGGAAGTATGATCTTCAAAAAGTACTGCATGGCAGTCGCACCGTCTATGCGAGCCGCATCTTCGAATTCTTTGGGAATAGTTTTGAAATGCTGTTGCATCAGAAATGTGTTCGTGGCACTCGCCAGGAAAGGGACAGTCATCGCCCAGTAAGTGTTCACCCAGCCAAACCGGCCCACGATCCTGAAAAGGGGAACTATCAGCACGATCTCGGCGGGGATGAACAGTGTGGCAAAGAGGATATAGAAGCTCAGGTCGGAACCTTTGAATTTGAAGTTCGAATACGCATAACCTGCGAGCGATCCGGTCACCAGCTTTCCGAGCGTTATGATCACAGCTATGATCGCACTGTTCAGCATCATCCTCGCGAACGGAACGATCTTGAACACGTCCGCGTAGTTTTTCACATAGAAACCCCTGGGCAAGAACTTCGGCGGATAGGAAAACACGAACTCCGAAGGTTGAATGCTCATAACGAGCGCCAGAAATACAGGAGCGAACATGAAGATACTCGCTCCGATCAAGAGAATTTCAACGATGAGTGTTCTGACGATTCTCCTGGTTCTCTTCTTCATCCCAACCACCTCTATTGATAATGCACGCGCCTCTGACCGTAAACGAAGTAAATGATCGTCACGATTAGCATGATCAGGAACAGTATCACGTTCTCGGCCGCTGCCAAGCCTACCTTTCTGAATCTGAAACCATCCATGAACAGTTTGTAGATCATGTTCGTGGTGTAGCCACCGGGACCACCTTTCGTCATCACATCGATGATTGCGAAGGATTGGAACATACACGAGATGATGCTCATTATCACAAGGTAGAAAGTTATGGGCGAGACGAGCGGAAAAATGATCTTCCATACACGCTTCCAGGCATTCGCACCGTCCACGATGCTGGCTTCTATCAGTTCAGGAGAGATGCTCTGAAGTGCCGCAAGATAGAAGATAACGTTGAATGGGAGTGTCTTCCATACCGTAGCAAAGATCACCGAATACGCTGCGAAAGGCCTGCTGGTGAGCCACTGCGCCTGGACCCCGAACAGGATCCTCGAAAGATAGTTCACATGACCAACTACAGGATTGAGCATGAACCCCCAGAGAGCTCCAGCCACCGCATGGGACACGGCATACGGTGCGAATATCAAGGTTCGATAGATCCTCGAACCTGGCACTTTCTGATCGAGTAACAGGGCCAGAAAGAAGGATAAAAAGATGGACACAAGCACCGTCACAGCCGTGTAGATGAGTGTGAAGCGTACAGCGTAAAGATAATCTGAATCTTGGAACAGATTGACGAAATTCTGCCAGCCAACGAAGACTTTTCTGGTTCCGAAGGCCGAAACTTTGAAGAAACTCGAATAGAAAGAATCCACCGCGGGGACGTAGATGAAGAGGACTATGATCACGAAGGTTGGAACCAGGAGCAAGTAAGGCAGAAGCTTTCTGCTCACGTGTACACCCCCAGAAAGAGCGGCTGGAAAACCAGCCGCCCACTCATCATAGATATTCCTTGATGGCTTTGTTCGCGTTCTTTTCCGCCTCGTCGAGCGCCTGCTTCGGTGTGAGGGCACCAGAGATCATCTTCTCGATCGCCGTCTCTATGGCGTCCCTGACTTCCGGGAACGCACCGATGATCGCACCGTTAGTGTTGTAGTTCTGAACGCTCGTGAGCAACTGCAGGATCGCGGTCAAATGGTGCGGGTTCTTCGCATAATAACCTTGCACGAGCAGCTGCTGGATCGCATCGACTCGAATTGGAAAGTAACCGGTGGCCTGGTGCCACACGATCTGTGGGCCAGGTTCTGCAAGGTACTTGACCAGTTTCCAGGCTGCGTCGACCTCTGCCTGGTTCTTCTGCTTGATTATCCACAGACTTCCACCGCCTATGATCACACCGCCCCTCGGTGCGCCGTCCGGCAGCGGGAGGAACGCGGTACCAAGTTCAAAGCCCTGCTTGGCCGACTCATTCATCAATAGCGCAACGTCAGACGTTGAAGAGATCAGCATGCCAACCGTCTGAGATATGAACAGTTGTCTTGCCGCCGTCCAGTCTGCACGCTTGGTGTTGATCATCAAACCCTCTTTCGTGAGCGTGTTCCAGAGCTCAAGGAAATTGAGCGCCGCTTTGTTGTTGAAGACAACCTTTGTAGCTTTTCCTGTTCGACCGTTGTTGTTGTCCACCAGCGGTTGATTCTGCAAGGCCATGTACTCTTCGAAGAACCACGAATATAGAGGCCACGTGATGCCGGTTCTGATTATGTTGCCTTTCTCGTCCTTCTTGACCAGCTTCCGGCAGGCTTCGATCAACTCACTGAACGTTCTGGGTGGATTGTCTGGATCGAGTCCCACTTCCCTGAAAAGCGTTTTGTTGTAGTAGAGCAGAGGAGCTGAACTGTTCCAGGGCATCGAATAGAGCTTTCCACCCACACGGTAGTAGTTGAGTACCTGTGGCAGGAAGAGGCCCACGTCAAAAGTCGGATCTTTGTCGATCAGATCCTGAACAGGTACGATGACACCGCTGTCGATCATCTTCTGAGTGCTGATCTCATTCAGTTGAACCACATGTGGTGGTGTACCGGCTTGGATCGCAGCGACAGTCTTGGCCAGGATCTCTTCGTAACTGCCAACGTACTGTACCTCAACTTCGATGTCCGGATTCAATTTCATGAACTCGTTGACCATGTTCTGGATGACCTCGATACGCCAGCCACCCATCGCGTGCCAGAACTGAATCTTGATCTTTGCGAGCGACAGAACTGTGGCGAGCACCAGAACGATCACGAAAAACTTCTTCATACCTACACCTCCCCGGATGGAATTTTCAAAGAAATGTGTAAAGCGAGTATAAAAGACTTTGAAGAATCAAAAACACCAACCCATAACAGGTTGGTGCTCTCCAGCTCTCCTGCACCCGCTCCGACACTTTTAGTTTACCATGAAGCAACGATAAGGTCAACGAGTGCCATGCAACGTTAATTTCTCTTCCTCGATGGTCGTGTTGCCATCGCTTGTGAACGCAGTTCAACATACAACGTTCAGCCAGACCACCATGGATCCTGCTTCCCTGTTTGCCCACAGATGGTATGGTACCAAGGTTATTCGCCCATAGCTTCTTTCCTTGCCAGTCGAATACACTCTGTAGAGTTGCTCTTGCGCTGGAAAACAATATCCTTAAATTTTGCAAAAACCTCGAGGCCAGTGCCTCGAGGTCTGTTTGCCAAACGATTGATCATATCAAGAAAAGACTCAAACCCCATACTACAACCGCAGCTGTAATACCTTCGATTAGTGTGCCGAGAGTTTGGAGTCTGTAACCTGTTTTAACATCCATCTTTGAAAGCTGTGAGACTACCCAAAAATAGCTATCGTTAGCGTGTGATATGACCATAGAGCCTGCTCCTATCGCTACGACGACGAGAGCTTTTGCCATTGCTGAGGTGAACCCTAAAGAATCCATGAGAGGAGCCAACAGGGATGAAGTAGTTATTATAGCCACTGTGGATGAACCCTGAGCTGTTTTGATTGCTGCAGCTATTATGAACGGTAGCCACATTCCAAGGTTCGCAGTCGAAAGATACTGACCTAGGACATTTGCTATACCAGAATTCTGTAGAACTCTACCAAATGAGCCACCAGCTGCAGTAATAAGAATTATAAATCCAGCCTGTTGTACAGCTTGACCAACCCAGCCAGTCATTGAGAATATTTCACTGTCGATCTTTTTCGGCAACAAAAACGCAACGAGTACCCCTATCATAAGTGCTGTTACTGGATGACCAACGAAGCCAACAAAATCGCGGAACAGGCCCTGACCAAACGGTTTCGTCGGAAAGTCAGAAATCGATTTTAAGACAATCAGAATTATTGGAAGAACTATTGGGAGAAACGCACTTGCTGCCGACGGTGCTTCCTTCATTTTCTTATGGATCTCTTCCTCCGTCAATTCTGGCTCGGGGTCTATATATACCTTTGAAGCGAGTTTTATTGAGAACAACCACCCTACGATTATCGCTGGAACAGATACTATCAAACCCATCAATATTGTGAGACCCAAATCCGCACCTAAGGCACCTGCAGCGGCAACTGGGCCTGGGGTCGGTGGAACCATAGTGTGCGTTGCGTAAAGTCCCAGACTCAGAGCTATTCCGGTTGTTGCAAGTGAAAGGTTTGCACGTTTTGTCAAAGCTTTGTTGAGGGGAGTTAGAATAACGAAACCAGAATCGCAGAAGACAGGAATAGAAACTATGTATCCTATAATACTCATAGCTAATGGTACATTTTTCTTACCTGTCAGTTTTAATACAGACTCTGCCATTGTAAATGCTCCACCGGATCTTTCAAGAAAAATACCAATGATCGTTCCTGCAGTAATCACTATACCTATGGAACTTACAGTTGCACCAAAACCATCAGTGATGGATTTTACTATGTCGCCCAACTTCATCCCAGACAGCAACCCATATAAAAATGCGGCAAAAATCAGCGCGAGAAATGGATGTAGCCTCCAGCGAACGGTGGAATAAATGATAAAAACAATCGCCAGGAACAACAGAACAACCATCCAAACTGCCATGTTTCTACCTCCCCTTTAAAAGAATTATTCAGATTTTCGGCTCTACATTTCATCCTTTACGACTTCGCCAAGAGTTCAAACACGTTTCTATTTTTCATTTTTCCTTATTTTTTATTTTACCACCATTCAAAGTTGTCCTTTGCTTTCACAGGTAACGATCGCATTAAGGATTCTCACCATCTGGAAAAGAAACACAAAGGGTTCCCCAAAACTTATAAAAGTTGGTGATCCGTATCCGAGAATTGCCGATCTGTGAGAGTCATACATAATAAGACAATTGTGGTAACCTATGAAGGCTCATCGCTGTGTTTTGCAGAAAATGCAAAAGATCAAGGTGGTCATCGTTGGTATGGGGAACGTCGGAAGGTATGTTCTTCAAGCGGTGAGAGAATCAGAAGATGTGCAAGTCGTGGGGATCGTCGAGTTGCCAGAACGAGTGACTCAGATCGCGAGTCAGTTCAACGATCTGCCAGTGACCAGCGACATCGACCAGCTTGAAAAACCAGACGTCGCGATCCTGGCGATCGACAAACCGAGCGGTGCCGAACGTTGCGTCGAAATTCCTTTTTAAAGGCATCAACACGGTGGATGCGTACGACATACACGGTTCAGAAGGTGCTCTGAGGTTGAAGAAGCAATTAAATGAGATAGCCAAAGAAAACAACTGCGTGGCGATCGTTTCTGCGGGATGGGCCCCCGGGACCGATTCGCTTGTGAGGGCGATCATGCAGATCATCGCACCAAGGGGTATCACCTGGACGAACTTTGGGCCTGGCATGAGCTTGGGTCACACGATGGCTGTGAAGAGGATCGAAAAGATGAGGGACGCCGTTTCCATCACCTGCCCGAAGGGTATGGGTATGCACGTGAGGCTCGTTTACGTCGAGCTAGAAGAAGGCTGCGATTTCACAGACGTGGCGAAGAAAATCACCGAAGATCCCTACTTCTGTCACGATGAGGTCTACATTAACCAGGTGAACAGCGTGAAGGACTTGATCGACATGGGCCACTGTGTGAAAATTGAAAAGAAGGGGACATCCGCAGGTGCCTATAACCAGAGAATGGGGTACCACATGTCTGTGAACAACCCCGCCGCAACGGCACAGGTCATGGTGGCCGCAGCCAGGGCGAGTATCAAACAAAAACCCGGTTGTTACACGTTGCTCGAGATACCCTTGATCGATCTTCTGTTCGGAGAGAAAGAGGATTTGATTTGCAAACTGCTGTGAGTTTTTTCCACAACTCAGTTTAGAGGGTGTTCGTATGAGAAAGGTCCTTCTGGTAGCGGTGCTGATCTTCGCAGTGGCAACGTTCTTCGCACAGACTCCGAAGAGAGGTGGCGTGCTGCACGACTACTTCACGACCGACAGAATGACATTCGACCCGCAGGAAGATACCACGCTGCAGACCTACGCGATGGCAAGGCTTTTGTTCAGCACCCTGGTGAGGTACAAGGGTGAGACGCTCGAACTCGAACCAGAGTTGCTCGCGAAAATGCCGGAAATATCCGAAGACGGCAAAGTGTACACGTTCGAGCTGAAGAAGGGTATCAAGTTCCACGATGGGAAGACGGAACTCACCAGCGACGATGTGAAATTCACGATTGAGAGGATGCTCAGCCCCAAGGGTCGCGGGGCGAGCAAGTGGCTGTTCGAGCCGATACTCGGCGCGGAAGAATTCATGAAAGGTCAATCGACGAGCCTGGAAGGCTTCAAGAAGATCGATGACTACAGATTCCAGATCATCCTGAAAGAACCCTACGCGCCGTTTTTATACCACCTGGCGGTGCCCGGTGCGTCCATCTATTCGGAAAAACTCGTCAAGGCTGCGGGTGACAACTGGAGGCTCAACCCGGTTGGTACTGGTCCGTTCAGGCTGAAGAGACACGTTCCCAACACCGAGATCGTTTTCGAAAGAAACCCCTACTATTTCGAGCAGGGCCTTCCGTACCTAGACGGGATAGTTTTCAGAATAGTCCCAGACTCCACCACGGCGTTGATGGAGTTCGAAGCGGGAACGCTCGATGTGGTGACGATACCCGTGCTCGAGTACGAGAGGTTGAAGGCCTCCGGCAAGTATAACATCATCGAAAAAGAAGCGCTGAATACTTACTACTTCCTCATGAACATGAGCGATCCAAAATGGTCCAACCCAATTTTGAGGAAAACCATGGCGATGGCGATCAACAAGAAGGAACTCGCGGAGGCCGTCTTTGGTCCCAGGGCGACGGTCGCCACCAGTTTCGTCACACCCGGTATTCCAGGTTCCTACCCGCTCGGTCAAGGACCCGCGTACGATTACAACCCTGAGGAAGCGAAAAAGCTGGTCGCACAGCTTGGAAACATTGGAAAGGTCACGGCCTGGCAATGGGGTGGAGATACACTCTCACAACCCAACATTATAATCCAGGCGATGGCGAAGGAAGTCGGTATAGATCTGGAAATCATACCTGTTGAAAGTGCGGCGTTCCGGCAGGCGAGACGCGAAGGTAAAATACCGGCGAATTACGGCAACTGGTGGGCGGATATCCCAGATCCAGACAACTACATCGGTGTGTTCTTTGGTGAGAACAATCAGATGTCCTCAGGCTACAACAACAAAGAGGTCCAGGAAATGATCAAAAAAGCGCGCGTTGAAGTCGATCCTGAGAAGAGAGCGCAGATGTACAGAGAGATAGAATACAAACTCATCAGAGAAGACGTGGCGGTCATACCGCTGTTCCACCTGAAGTACCTGCTCGCAACTCAGAAGAACGTGCACGGCATAATCGCGCACCCAACAGGAATAACGGTATACCTGTACGCTTACAAAGAATGAACCTTCGGGCGGGCCCTCGCCCGCCCTTTCAGGGGGAAAACGATAGTGGTTCAATACATCGTCCGTCGATTGCTCTTTTCCATACCAGTAGTCCTGGGTGTAACGCTGATAACCTTCATCTTGCTCAACGTCGTGCCTGGAGATCCGGTTCTGGAAATGGTTGGAAAGTATGCGGATCCAGAAACGATCCAGCAGATCAGAGAACAGCTTGGGTTGAACGATCCGCTCGTGGTACAGTATCTCAGATTCCTGTTCAACCTCCTGAGGGGAGATCTTGGCAGATCGTTCAAAACTAATCTGCCCGTTTCGAAGATGATCGCCGACACGTTCCCGACCACGCTCAAGCTGGCCCTCAGTTCGTATCTGGTGGCGATAGCGCTCGGAGTAACTACCGGCATCATCTCCGCCGTGAAACAGTACTCTTTCCTGGATCGGTTCATGATGATCCTGGCGCTCGCCGGAATAAGCGCGCCGGTGTTCTGGGTGGCCGTCGTGGCCCAACTGATCTTCGGTTTGAAGCTCGGCTGGTTCCCGATATCTGGTTATTACAGTCTCAAACACATGATCTTGCCGGCGATCGTTCTGGGCACGAGGTTTGCCGCTTTGATCGCGCGTTACACGAGAAGCGCCCTGCTGGATGTGATAAGACAGGATTACATAAGAACCGCCCGGGCCAAGGGTCTGACGGAGAGGAGGGTGATTTTCGTACATGCACTCAAGAACGCGATGATACCAGTCGTCACGATCCTCGGAATGCAGCTGAGCGGGCTCCTGACAGGTTCGATCCTGACCGAAACCGTTTTCGCAATACCGGGACTCGGAAGGTTGTCCGTCTGGGCACTGTCTCAACGGGATTTCCCACTCGTGCAGGGAACGGTGGTTTTCACAGCGATCGTTTACATCCTGGGCAACCTGATCGTGGACATATCCTACGCCTTTTTGAACCCGAGGGTCAGGTTGAAGTAGGAGGTAATCTTTCGTGGCTGAGAGAAAGTCCGCTTCATTGTATGCAGACGCCTTCAGAAGGTTGAGAAAGAACAAGGCTGCAATGTTCGGACTGATCTTCGTCATCTTAGTCACGTTCGTCGCCATATTCGCCCCCTTACTCGCACCCGCAGATCCGAACAAAATCGATCTTCAAAACCGTTTGAAACCCATGGGTTCACCTTCGCGGATCTGCAAGAACGGTGTGTACCTGCTCGGTTCTGACGAGTACGGCAGGGACATCCTGTCAAGGCTGATCTACAGTGCGAGGATTTCACTGACCGTTGGTGTCATGACCCAGCTCATCACCACGGCCATAGGGATCATCGTCGGATCTCTGGCAGGATACTACGGCGGGATCATCGACATGGTGATGATGAGAGTTGCGGACATGCTCTTCGCGTTTCCGGAGCTTCTCTTTTACATAGGCATGATGTTCGCACTCGGTCCGGGTTTGACGAACATGTTCATAGCGCTCTCGGTGATCGGCTGGGCGGGCAAGGCACGGCTGGTCAGGAGCCAGGTCATATACCTGAAGGAAACTGAATTCGTCGAAGCCGCAAGGGCTCAGGGACTTTCGGACTTTCGTATCATCGTCAAGCACATACTTCCGAACTGCATGGGTCCGATCATTGTCTCGGTGTCGCTCGGCATACCTGGAGCGATTCTTGCAGAGGCCGGTCTTTCGTTCCTCGGACTGGGTATCCTCCCACCAACACCGAGCTGGGGCAACATGATAAGGTCCGCGAGCGCGTATTTGCGAATCCAACCCTGGTACGCGGTCTGGCCCGGTCTGGTGCTCATGATGGCCACTTTCGCCTTCAACCTTCTCGGAGATGGGCTCAGGGATGCCTTTGATCCGAGACTGAAACAATGAAGGGATGAGATGAAGATGAGAAGATTGATTTTGATCTGCTCTATCCTGATCGTCATATCGCTCTTTGGGAGTGGTGTTGGCGTGGAAGGGCTGGAGATGGTGAAGCAACGGATCGAATTGTTTAAAAGAGAACTCAGCATCGAACCGAGGGAGACGATGTTCGATGTCAAAGTTGCAGCAGAAGATGGAAAACTGAGCCTGTTCGGAGAAGTTTCGAACGCAGAGTTGAAAACCCTCCTGGTTGAAAGATTGAAGGAGCTCAACGTCACGTTCGAAGACAGAATAAAACTCCTTCCGGACGAATCTGTCGGTGAAAAGAAACTCGCGGTGGTGAACGTGGTTGTTGCGAACCTGATGGACGCACCAGGAAGAACCCTTCAGAAGAACGCCGTGACGCAGGCTCGAATGGGAGAGATACTGAAGCTTTTGAAGAAAGATGGAGACTGGTACCTTGTGCAGATGGAAGATTCGTACTTGGGATGGATCGATGGATCGAAGATCGTGACGATGAACGATGAGGAACTCAAAAATTACCTTTCGGGTCCCTTCGCACTGATCGTTGCCAGGTTCGCGCAGCTTTACACGGCGCCGGAACCACAGGCCAGAACGCAGGAAAACCTCGTGCAGGGAACGACTCTGCCATGCGTCAAAGCCGAGGATGACTGGTTGATCCTGAGGTTGCCCGACGGGAGAGAATTCTTCGTGCCTTCGAAGGATGCGGAACTGTTCGGAAGCCGAGACCGAGTGTTCGCCACGAAGAAAGATGCCCAATACATCATCGAGCTGGCGAAACAACATTTGGGCTTACCCTATCTCTGGGCGGGCACCACGTCTTACGGGTTCGATTGCTCTGGCTTCACACAGTTTTGCTTCAAAATGGCAGGTTATTTTCTGAGACGCGACGCGGACATGCAGTTCCAGCAGGGCGAACCCGTACTGGATAGGAAGAAACTGAGACCAGGTGATCTCGTGTTCTTCCAGACCTACAAGGCTGGACCGTCGCACGTCGGTATCTACATGGGAAACATGAAGTACATACACTCGGGTAGCAGGGGTGTTGCTATAAACAGCTTCGATCCTAACGATCCAGACTATTCGGCGGATCTGGATAGAAAGTACATAGGCGCGAGAAGGATAATACCTCAAAGGTGATGCCTATGGCAGAACTGCTCCGCGTGGAAGATCTCACCGTAAAGTTCTTCACCAGCGACGGGATCGTCCATGCCGTGGACGGGGTGAGTTTTTCCGTCGGAACGGAAGAAGTGCTGGGAATGGTCGGTGAATCGGGCTGTGGGAAGTCTGTGACTTCCTTGGCGATAATGAGGCTCCTGCCAGTTCCTCCTGCCAGAATCGTTTCTGGAAAGGTGTTCTTCGACGGGAAAAACCTGCGCGAGCTTTCCGAGACTGAGATGAGAAAGATCAGGGGGAACGCGATCTCGATGATCTTTCAAGAACCCATGACGTCGCTTAATCCTGTCATCACCGTGGGAAAGCAGATCGCGGAAGCCATCACGGCACACCAGAACGTGAGCTTAGAAGAGGCTAAAAAGAAAGCGATCCAGCTGCTCAGGCTCGTGGGCATTCCAAATCCCGAGAAACGCTACAACGATTATCCACACCAGATGTCCGGTGGCATGAGACAGCGCGCCATGATAGCCATGGCGCTGGCGTGCAATCCAAGACTTTTGATCGCGGATGAACCGACCACGGCGCTGGATGTGACGGTTCAGGCTCAGATACTCGACCTCATCGCTCAGCTGAAGAAAACTTTCGGCATGAGCGTGCTGTTGATAACGCACGATCTTGGTGTCATCGCCGAGATGTGCGACAGAGTCATCGTCATGTACGCGGGCCAGATAGTAGAAGAAGCTCCCTGCGTCGATCTGTTCGAATCGCCGCTCCATCCGTACACCGAGGGACTTTTGAGGTCGATACCCAAACTCGAACCCGGTAAGAAGCCGCTGTACACCATAGAGGGGAACGTTCCCAACGCCATGGACCTACCAGCCGGTTGCAGGTTCCATCCACGCTGCGTTTACGCGTTCAATCTGTGCAGAGAGAAGGTTCCAGCATTGATAAATGTGAACGAACACAGGAGAGTCAGATGCTTTCTGAGGGGATCCGTACCGGAGGAAGTGAAAGCATGAACGAAGTATTGCTGGAAGTGAGAAACTTGGTGAAGCACTTTCCAGTCAAGGCAGGCATACTTCAAAGAACGGTTGCCGTGGTGAAGGCGGTCGACGGGGTGAGCTTTCACATAAAGCGCGGGGAAACCTTCGGTCTGGTCGGTGAGAGCGGTTGTGGAAAAACAACCACCGGAAGATGCGTCCTCATGCTCGAAACACCGACGAGCGGTGAGATCCTGTTCAATGGTGTCGACATAACGAAACTAACTCAGAAACAGCTCAGATCTCTCCGACCGAAGATGCAGATAGTCTTTCAAGACCCGTTCAGTTCTCTAAATCCCAGACTTCCTGTGAAAGAGATCGTGGGTGAAGCCATCGCTTACCACAAACTCGCGAAGGGAAAAGAAGTGGAACTGAGAGTGAAAGAACTCCTCGAGATGGTGGGACTTTCCGCGGAACACATGAGCAGATATCCACACGAGTTTTCCGGCGGCCAGAGGCAGAGGATCTGCATCGCCCGGGCGCTCGCGACGCAGCCCGATTTGATCGTTTGTGATGAAGCTGTTTCTGCGCTGGATGTTTCCATACAGAGTCAGATACTCAAACTTCTGGAAAACCTGCAGGTCAAACTCGGCGTGGCTTACCTCTTCATCTCGCATGCTTTGAACGTGGTCAAATACATCTCGCACAGGATCGGCGTGATGTACCTTGGAAAGCTCGTGGAAGTTGCCGACAGTGAAGAACTCTATCTGAACCCGCTCCATCCTTACACGAAAGCCCTCATCTCTGCTGTTCCCGTCCCTGATCCGAAGCTCAAACGCAAGAAGATAATCCTCAAGGGAGACGTGCCGAGCCCGCTGAATCCCCCACAGGGATGCAGGTTCGTCACCAGATGTCCTTACGCGACGTCTGTCTGCAGCGAAGTGGAACCGATCTTAATGGAAGTGGCGCCCGGCCACACCGTGGCGTGCCATCTGTACGAAAAGAGCTGAACGTTTCACGGATTCTCCTTCAAACTCAACCCACAAATACAGAAAGTCATCATAGTGGTATTTCGCGCAGAAAGTGGGACTATAGATCAAACACAACGCATTTACTTCTGAAAAAGCTGCGCGCCACGGAAAAAATTTCGCACCCTCTGGAACGGGAGAAGGTCAAAAAATTGTTCTTTTCCCTTTAGAATACTGCAACCCACGAGCCTGAAAGCACAGCGCTATAATAATAGCAACTACAAACTTTGTTGGGAGGTATGAACGTGGAAGGTACTGCGTGGTCCATCCTTCCTCCGCTTGTGGCCATTGTCCTGTGCTTCATAACAAAGAACGTCGTGCTCTCTCTGTTCCTCGGTATCTTCATTGGTGGATTACTTTTGAACAATTTCAACCCCATCGCAGGCGTAGTTTACTCACTCGAGAAGATCATCGGCTCCATGGCGGATGAATGGAACGCGAAGCTCTTATTGTTCAACCTGCTCATGGGTTCGGGTATCGCTTTCATCTGGCGACTGGGTGGCAGCAAGGCGCTGGCAGACTGGGCACGCGTCAAGATAAAGTCCAGAAGGTCGGCCAGCGTGTGGGCGTGGCTTCTGGGCGTGATCGTGTTCTTCAACGACTACATCAACTCGGCGATCGTCGGAAACGTGATGAGGGACATATTTGAACAGCGAAAGATCTCTAAGGAGAAGCTTTCTTACATCCTCGACTCCACATCTGCGCCGGTGGCCACGTTCTTCATCTCCGACTGGATAGCGTACCAGCTCGCGATGATCCAGAACGGTTTGACAGTGGCTGGAATAACGACCGTCGCTCCCATGGCCGCTTTCATAGCGAGCATTCCGTTCAACTTCTACTGCTTCTTCACCGTCCTCTTCGTCGGGATAATCGCTCTGAGCGGTTGGGACTTCGGTCCCATGCTGAAGGCAGAAATCAGGGCAGAAAGAGAGGGGAAAACTTCCAGAGACGGTGCCGTGCCAATGTTGAACATAGATTTCGAGCTCGGAAAACCTATCGAGAAGAAACCTATGATAATGACCTTCGTTCTTCCCATAGTGGCGCTCGTGGGGGTTACCATATTTGGCTTTTACTACACAGGTGCATCGGCGGGTGGTGAAACGCTCATAGAAAAACTTGGGAACGCCGATGCGGCGACTGCGCTGCTCTGGGGCGCTTTCGCGATGTCCCTGGTCGGAATCGTGATAGCACTCGGATTCAGGTTGATGAACGTTGCTGAAGCGATGAGAACGCTTCTTGAAGGTTTCAAACTCATGCTTCTGGCCTGCGCGATACTGGTGATGGCGTGGTCGATCGGGACCGTGACGAAGGATATGAAGCTTGCAGACTATGTCGTTTCTCTGGTTGGTGAGAACGTTTCGTTCGCTCTGGTGCCCGCGATCGTTTTCTTGATAGGCATGTTCATCTCTTTCTCGACGGGAACTTCCTGGGGCACGATGGCCATTCTCACGCCCATCGCAATACCTGTAGCGTACAACATCACGAAAGATCCCTGGCTTTCGGCGACGGTGATGGCGGGAACAGTGTTCGCAGGTGCCATCTTCGGTGACCACTGCTCTCCGATCTCCGACACAACTGTTCTGTCTTCGATCTTCGCAGGTTGTGACCATATGGATCATGTGAACACACAGCTTCCGTACGCCGTAACTTGCGCGTTGGTGGCGCTGGTGATGTATCTGCTGTACGGGATTTTCAAAGTCAGCCCGTTCGTTCTGCTGCCCATCGGAATAGTTGTCCTCATAGCTCTGGCAAGGATGCTTCATGTGAGTTCCATGAAAAAACTCGCACTGTAAAAAAAGTGAGGGCGAAAGCCCTCACTTTCTCTTCTGAAGCACTTCTGGATTGACCAAGTTGGGTGGTACTTCTCCACTTAGAGCTTTGATGATGTTTTCAGCAACCATGATCGACATCTTCGATCTGGTTGCATAAGAACCAGACGCGATGTGCGGTGCGAGCACAACGTTGTTTAGAGTGAGCAGTTCAGGTTCGATCTCAGGTTCGTTCTCAAACACATCCAGCGCGGCTCCTTTGATCCAGCCTTCTTTCAGAGCCTTCACGAGCGCCTTTTCGTCCACGACGGGTCCTCTTGCGGTGTTGATGAGATAGGCTTCTTTTTTCATCATCTTGAGCTCTTTTTCGCCTATCAGATAGCGTGTCTCCTTGGTAAGCGGAACGTGGAGTGTGACGAAATCCGATTCTCTCAGTAGCGTTGGAAGATCGACGAAAGTTGCCTTCAATTCTTTTTCAACCTCTTCTGGTGCCCTCTTGCTGTCGTAGTAGAGAACTTTCATGTTGAAGCCGAGTGCCCTGCGCGCCACTGCCTGACCTATGCGTCCGAAACCAACGACACCGAGCGTTGCACCATAGACATCGTTACCGAGAAGGAGCATGGGTTCCCAGCCGCGGAATTTTCCAGCCCTCACGAACCTGTCCGCTTCGACAATCCTGCGCGCTATGGCCATCAAAAGTGCCCAGGCGAAGTCCGCCGTTGTTTCGGTCAACACTCCAGGTGTGTTCGTCACCATGATGCCTCTCCTGGTAGCCTCTTCGACGTCGATGTTGTTGTAACCGACGGCGTAATTCGCTATGATCTTCAGATTCGGCCCGGCTGCATCCATAACTTCCGCGTCTATGTTGTCGGTGAGGAGGCAGAGCAACGCATCGACGTCTTTAACCTTCTTCAAGAGCACGTCCCTGGGAATGACCCCGTCGTAGTCACTGACTTCGACATCGAACCTTTCTTTGAGCATGTTCAGACCTTCTGGAAGAATCTGGCGGGTTACAAAGACCTTGAACCTCTTCATTCCTCAAACCTCCTTCAGAAATTTCGCATAGGCTGTCAAGAAAGTCCTCTTCGCGTTCGCAACCACAAGATCGGAATCTTCATCTGCCAGAGGTTTAACCTCGAAGGATATCACCGGCTTCTCTGTGGCAACCTTTTTATCGAAGTAACCGATTTTGTGCAGTGCTTTCAAGAAATAGGTAAGTTCATCCACATCGTTCTTTCCACCTTTTATTCCGAATCTTGGATGCTGGTCTCCGTAAGCTGGATGGCCCGGTTCGAGTACGGCGTTGCCCACGTGGATGTGCGTCACGAAAGGTGAAAGCAATCCGAGCGTGTAGAACGAATCTTCGAACACGAGTGGCTGGTGCGAAAGATCGATCGTTAAACCGAAGTTGTCATGGAAAGCTCTGACCTTCGATGCTATCTCGAAGGCGATCGGTGCGGGACCTACGAGTGCGTTCTTCTCGATCGAGTAATCGAACACTTCGAGGTTCACAGCCAGCGTGTAGCCGTACTGCGCCGATCTTTCTTTCGCGTAGGTGCATATTTCACACAGAGAATCGATCAACCTTTCTTTGGCCATCTCGAGCCTGTCTCTTTCAGGCATCCTGCCACTCAGAAAAGCTATCGCTTTAGCGTTCGCCGTGTAGGCTTTGTCGATCGCCTTTTTGATTTCCTGTACGGCGACTTTTCTTTCTTCCTCGTCGAGAGAATTCAAATTCAATTTCTTAGAGAGAACGAGGGGCTGTGCCGCGATGAGCAGTTCTACTCTGGCAACCTCACACATCTTTCCGATCTTTTTCAAAGTATCTTCCTCAACGAGAGCACTCACCTCTATAGCCTGGAAAAACTCATCGACGAGCACCATGTTCACCGTTGAAAGTATCTCTTCCTCGTTCTTCGCGTTAGGATAGGCCATGAAATGTATCAGCCCCATGTGGAACGTGTCGTGCCAGGGATACATTCGTTCACCTCCTTTGAATCATCTGTTTCAGCGCGTCGACGATCCTTTTGCCATTATCGACGATCAGGTTGATATCGCTCGAACACATCAGAAGCTTCATGCCCTTTTCGATCCAGGGCTGCAGAGCTTCCGGACTAGGAAGATGTATACCACACGGAACGTCCAGTTTCAAGCACTTTTCAACGAACTTTTCTATGTACTCCTGTACGAGTGGATGTTTCGTATCGCCAGGCACACCAAGACTCTGAGAAAGATCGTTTGGCCCTATGAGGCACGCGTCGACCCCAGGAATGATGAGTTCCTCAAGATGATCTATGGCTTCCTTGCTTTCTATCTGCAGTATGATCAGCGTGTTCTCGTTCGCCCACCGAGTCACTTCCTCACCCTTGTGGGAAGCGAATCCTGTGGGGGTCCTCCTGAGCGCCATACCCCTTTCACCAAGAGGATAATACTTGGTCGCCCTGATTATCTGTTCGACTTCTTCGCGCGTTTGAACCTGTGGTATGAGCAAACCCTCCGCGCCACTGTCAAGAGGCCTTGAGAGGTTGTGATGGCCGTACCTGGTGGGCACCCTCACGATGGGAGTTATGCCCCCGGCCCTCGCGGCCCACACCATGTCCTGAACGGTTTCGAGACTGAATGGGGAATGTTCCGTGTCGATCACGAAGAAATCGAACCCCGCCGTCGCCAGCATCTGAGCTATTCCGGGAGTCCTTATCTCGCTCACCATGATGCCTATCGCGTGTTTTCCTTCTTTCAATAGCTTTTTCGTTCTGTTCTCCCGAAGCATCCTTTTCACCTCACAGGAGTTTCATGTTCTGAAGAACTTTCCTCAGCTCCGCTTTTTTCTCCTCGCTCAATGCCTTTATCGGTCCACGCGCTGGACCCGCCTCGATACCGATCATGTTCAACGCCTCCTTGATGACCACGGGGAACGTTCCAAGTTCGAAGGCGAGCCTCAGCGGTGTGAGTTCTTCCTGGGCACGCTTTGCATTCTCGAGATCTCCCTTCACAAAATAATCGTATATGCTCGCAACCAGTCTCGGTGCGACGTTCGCTGTGGCCGCGATCGAACCGGTTCCGCCGTACAAAAGGGTTGCAAGTATGAGCGTGTCTCTGCCTGCGAGCACGTGGAAGTTCTTGCCTCTGGTCCTTCTTATGTAATCGCTGGTGTTGGTCAAATCGCCGCTGCTGTCCTTTATACCGACGATGTTGTCTATCTCCGCGAGCCTTTCCACCGTCCTTGGTTCAAGCTTCACACCGCCCGTTCTTCCAGGATTGTTGTACAGCAACACAGGAAGCTTCGTGGCCCTGGCGATCTTCACATAGTGTTCGTACAGTTCTTCCTGAGATGGGCTGATGTAGTATGGCGTGATGATCGAAACCGCATCGACTCCGATCTTTTCTGCGGCATTGTTGAGTTCGATGACCTCACGCGTGGTTATGCCACCTGTACCCGCATAGACGGGGACTCGACCGTTCACTTCTTCCACAGCTATTTCCATGAGCCTGATCTTTTCTTCTTTCGTCAGTGCATAGAATTCTCCTTGGCTTCCTATGATGAAAACCCCGTGGACGCCGTTGTCAACAAGGTAGTTCAAAAGCCTTCTGAACGCCGATTCGTTGATGCTCTCGTCTTTGTTCATCGGTGTAACGACTGCCGGAATGACTCCTTTCGGAACGAACGACATCTTTATATCCCTCCTTCATATCTTTCCGTACTTCTTTAACAGGTCCAGATTCACCGGAAAGCTCGGCCTTTTACCCGTCAGAACCTCTATCACACCCTGGGCGGCACCTTCGGCCATACGAATGACACATTCTTTCGTCAGCGCGGCGTTGTGTGAAGTGAGCAGGATCTTTTCGCATTTGAAGAAAGGATGATCGGGCTTTGGAGGCTCTTCAACGAACACGTCCGTGGCTGCCCCAGCGATCCATCCTTCCTCAATGGCCTTCAACACAGCGAGCTCGTCCCATATCGGGCCCCTCGCCATGTTGATGATGTAGGCTGTCGGTTTCATCAAACGCAGCTGTGCCTCACCTATCATGGCTTTCGTTTCTGGAGTCAGAGGAACATGAATCGTGACGAAATCAGATTCCTTCAGCAATCGCTCGAGTGAAACAAGCTCGACGCCGAGCTCGGACGCCCTGGCTGGGTCGATGTAAGGATCGAAAGCGAGAACCTTCATGGAGAAAGCCGCCTGGCATTTCTTCGCGACGAGCGAACCTATCCTGCCGAGCCCGATTATTCCAAGAATCTTGCCATCAACGTCCATAGTCGAGAACAGGTCCCTTATTTTGAATTCTCCTTTTCGCGTGGCTGCATCCATCTCCTTGAGCTTCTTCGCCAGAGCGAGTATGAAAGCGACCGTTGCCTCGGCCACGGAGAGTGCGTTCGCGTTCGGCGTGTTGACGACGTAAATTCCGTGTCTGGAAGCTTCCTCAACATCGATGTTGTCCACTCCCACGCCGTGTCTCGCGATGACTTTGAGTTTCGGGGCGCTTCTTATGATCTCGGCCGTGAAAGGGGCTGTTCTAACGATGACCCCGTCGCAATCGGCGATCTCCCTCGCCACGACGGACGGTTCGGGACTCGACGCGTGAATCACCTCAAAACCTGCGTTCAGGAGCATTTTCACACCGTTCTCGTGGATTGGCTGAACGATCATCACCTTCATCCCTTATCCCTCCAGTACGGGTATCGTGTGCACGCCGTTCGGCATCACGAGGAACTTCGCGTTGGGGTTCTCATTCAAAATCTGATTCACAGCCTGCTGAAGCGTGGAAACCTTCGAAAGGAAAATCCTTCTCAAAACATCGTCTTCTATCTCACAATCGCTCATAACGATCGAAGCGTGAGACAAAATCCTCGCAAGAACGTAAGATTTGTGTTCCCCGACGCCAAAGCCGTGTGTGAATACGTGCTCTCTGAAACTGTCGAAATTGTTGAAACTGGACATGAACCTGTAGTAACTGTCGTCCCCAAGACCGTCTTCGCACCGTGCAGGTATGAGAATGATCCCACCCTTTTTCACAACTGGCTTGGGACCAAGGACCACGGAGTTCGCAGCGCGCGTGGCTTGATACAGATTCACACTCTTTGGATAACCCGGGCAGGAGATCACGACGTCCGCAACCGCCGGCACCTTTACCTCTACGCACGATCTTGTGAATTTCACGGCGGTCTCGAAGGATTTTATGGGATGGCCCGAGAACGCTGCGACGAGCTGCTTTTCCTCGTTCAACACAAGGTTGACCGTGAAATCGATCCTCACCTTCTCGGCCATCTCGTTCAAAAACTCTCTGAAGATGTTGTTTTCTATGACACCGAGCCTGGTCCTCGGGTCTGACAGCACCCTCAAACTGTGCGTGGCACCTATGGTCTCCATCCCGGCAAGGCCAACGCAGATGGTCTTCACACCACCACTATAACCGGCGAACAAATGTGGCTCGATCACACCGACGGTGATCTTCACATCCGCTTCCATCAGCCTTCTGTTGATCTTCATCGGAAAGCCCGCTGAACTTTCTCCGAGGTCGACCAGATCGTTTCGACAATCGTGGTTGTACACGGCGTATTCACTGACGATCCTTTTCCCGAGCTTTTGCTCGATCTCCTCACGGCTCATGGGTCTATGCGTACCGAGGGCGATCAAGAAGAAAACGTTCTCCTTTTTCACACCGGATCTGTGGAGCTCTTCCAGTAACAGTTCGCTCACGATTTCATCCATGGCGTACCGCGTCATGTCCGTCACGACGATGGCGACCCTGCTTCGACTATCGACGATCTCGCTCAGCCTCGCCGAACCGATCGGATTGAGCAGAGATCTCTTCAATTCGGCTGTAGGATCGACAACGGCACGGGGGAAACACGCCTGAGCAGTGGACGAAAGGTTTCGATTTGGTATTTCGATCTCGAGGTGTTTACCTTTGTCGTAAGCGAGCTTTATCGTCATTTTCTCACCTCAGGGAAGCACCAATCGAAGCAGTTTTTCAAAAACGTACCAGATCACGTAGCTCGTCGCAATAGAGAAGATCGCGGAATAAACGATCGTTTTAGTCTTGAACGGCCAGGATATGATCAAACAAGTGGCGAAAATGAATAGAATACTCGATAGCAAAAAGCCTGCAGGTTCCATCAAAAGGACGTAAGCTATGCAGCTGGCAAGGAACAGAACGATCCTGATTGGTTTCCTGAATTTGACCGGAGAGGATTTCTCTCTGCTGAGCAATGCTTGCACGATCAGCCCGGCCGAAAAGATCAGCAACAGGACCGCAGCCATCGTTGGGAAGAAGGCGTTGTCCAGA
Source organism: Thermotoga sp. Ku-13t (assembly GCF_011057685.1). NCBI lineage: Bacteria > Thermotogati > Thermotogota > Thermotogae > Thermotogales > Thermotogaceae > Thermotoga > Thermotoga sp. Ku-13t. The sequence goes on from NZ_LNFY01000011.1 coordinate 190,992, forward strand.
ACGTCGAACCTCAGTCTTCTTATCTTTTGACTCTCCGAGATCATCCACCCAGCGATCACAGCGAAGGCCAGACCAGAGTAGAAATCCTTGCCAAAGCGCATCTCGATTACCCCCACAAAGCTGGGGGCCGAGCCCCCAGCAAATGATCTCACTTCTTCAGGCCAGCAGCCCTCGCAAACCGATCGAACCTTTCATCTTCCCACTTTAAGAAGTTCAACATTTCCTCGCCGTCCATGTACATCGGAATAGCGAAAGCCTTCTCCGCCAGTTCATCCGCGCACTCTTTGAGCTGGAGAACCTGTTTGATCGCGCTGGCGAAAGTTCTCACTATTTCCTCCGGTGTCCCTTTTGGCATGAAGAACATCTGGTCCTGGGTGAAGACGAGTTCTTCCAAGCCGAGCTCCTTGGCAGTCGGTACATCCGGCAAGAACGGATCTCTCTCGGGCGAGAGAACCGCGAGCGCCTTCAGTTCACCGGATTTGAGGAACGGTACCGCCGCAGAGAGCGCGATCGGGCTGAGATCCATGTGGCCACCCATGATCTTCGTGATCCTGTCCATGTCTCCACCGGAACTCGCAGTCAGAATGAACCCATTGTTCGCAGCCATCTGCATCGGTATCACCTGGAAGTGGCTGGTCGCACCGATTTCAGCTCCGAGCCTGATCTTACCTGGGTTCTTCTTGGCATCCTCGATCGCATCCTTCAAATTCTTCCAGGGTGTATCTGGTCTCGTGACCACCACACGGTTTCCCCTGGTGGCGATGCATACGGGTGTGAAGTCGTAGTAGTTGAACTCGGCCGTTCCAACGTGAAAGTTAGAGAAGATGGATTGATGGTACCACAGAACCGTGTAACCATCCGGTTTGGCCTTGAGAACTTCCCTCGCACCTGTACTGCCTCCACCACCAGTGATGTTCACCACGGCGAAGTCCCAGCCGAACAACTGCTTGACGTACTTTGCGATGATCCTCACCTGCACGTCGCTCGCTCCGCCCGCGGCGTAAGGAACAACCACTTTGATGGGACCAGTCGGATAGGCCGCGAAGCTGACGATCACAAAGAGCGTTAACAGCATCACGAAGAACCTCTTACCCATGCAAACACCTCCTCAACATTTTGAAGATTCACCCTTCTTGACGAGTACCCTTCCCAAAACGAACAGGAAGGCTGCGAGGATCAGCAGTGTGAGCGACAGGGGCCTTGTGAAAATGGGTGCGAAGGATCCTGCACTCGCTGTTAAGCCCTGTCTCAGGTTGGATTCGGCTATGGGACCGAGTACGAAGGCGATTATGATTGGAAGCACTGGAAAATCGAGCTTTTTGAGCACATAACCCACCACACCAAAGATCAACATCACCCAGATGTCGAAGATCCTGTTGTTCAGCCCGAAGGCTCCCACAGCCGCGCACACCGTGATCAACGGCAGTAGGTACTGCTTTGGGAAACTCAACGAGTAGATATAAAACTTCATGAGCAAAATGCCAAGCAGGAGCATAACTACGTTGCCCCAGAATTGCGCTGCATAGACACCGAAGACCAGATCGGGGTTGTATTTGAACATCAGTGGCCCTGGGTTTATTCCGTGAATCATGAAGCCCCCAAGCAGGATAGCCGTGACCGCATCTCCAGGTATGCCCAGCGCGAGCAGTGGCACCATCGCACCACCGATTGAGGCGTTGTTCGAAACCTCGCTCGCGATGATTCCATTCGGTATACCGGTGCCGAACTTTTCAGGATGTTTAGAACTCGACCTTGCGAGTCCGTAGGAGATGATGTTCGAGGTTGCACCACCGATACCTGGAAAAACACCGATAACGAAACCTACCGCGAAAGATCTCAACGCGTTCCCGATCTGTTTGAAGAGTATCTTCGCCGCTTGAAAGACTTCAGACAATTTCATGCCCCGTGATTCTTCTGGAACGATACGCTCTGCTTCAGATTCGATATCAGCGATGATCTCAGGAATACAGAACAATCCAACCAACAGTGGTAGCAGGGCTATGCCACTTTGAAGCTCCGTGAATCTGAAGGTCAGTCTTGGAATGCTCGTGATCGGATCGGCACCAATACAACTCAGAATCAAACCCAGAGCGATGCCTATGAGATTCTTCAGAATGTTTCCACCGAGCATGCTGCTCACCGCAACGAAGGCCATCACGGCGAGTGAGAAGTACTCGAAAGGTCCAAATTTCAGTGCCGCCCGGGCGATCATGGAGGCAAGCGATATCAGAAAAATCACACCGAGGATGCCACCGAAAAAGGAAGAAAACAATCCGAGCGCGAGGGCCAGACCCGATTTTCCTTGCTTGCTCATCGGATGAGCATCGAAACAGGTCGTGATCGAGGACGGGGTACCCGGCATGTTCAAAAGCGTGGCAGAAATGAAACCCCCAGACACTCCGCCTATGTAAATGCCGGTGAGCAGGACCAGACCAGAGATGGATTTCATGTTGAACGTGAACGGGATCGCCAGCGCCACACCCATGGTTGCGGTGAGCCCAGGGATCGCACCGAAGATCATGCCCCACAGAACGCCGACGAACAGTAAAAGCAGATTGATCGGCTGAAAGATCTGCGAAAAACCCACGGTCACAGTTTGAACCAGAACTTCCATGCTCTGACCCCCTCACGCGCGGGCGTGTTTCATGATCGAGGAATAGTAAGTCTCGATCACGGACGAGAGCGTGCGACGCAGATGTTTTCTCAACAAATCTTCCGCCTCAGTCTCGTCACCTTTTAGAACAGCTTCGATGATCTGGATGTGTTCGTCTCTGGATTTCTTCTCTATGTCCACAGACCTCTTGGTGATGTTTCGCGTCATGTTGGTGAGCAGCCTGAGTTTTTCGTAGAACTTCTTCAAGATCCTGTTACCGCTGTACTCTATGAGCAGATCGTGAAGCTGTCTTCCGAGCGCAACACCCTCAGCTGGATCGCTGTCGATATCGACGAGCTCGAGCTCCTGTTTGAGCTTCTGGAGTTTCTGGATCAGTTCCTCATTCCGGTTTCTGCAGGCCAGACGCGCCGCGGCGCCCTCGATCGCCTCCCTTGCTGTGTATATCTCCACGAAGTCTTCGAGTGTGAGCTTTCGAACGGTGTAGCCTTTTTTGCCATTCAGCTCTATCAGGCCGTCTTCCATGAGCATGCGCAGAACTTCCCTTATGGGAGTTCTGCTCACACCGTACACCTCGGTGAGTTTTCTCTCGACGATCCATTCGCCAGGTTTGATCTCTTCGTTGAGGATCTTCTCGCGAAGATCGAGATAGATCTTTTCTTTCAGATCGCCCAGATCTCTCCGCACGGTATCCCCTTCCTCTGGTATACCTTTTTAATACCAGATTCAGTACCAAGAATGAGACTAACAGCAAACACTTAAGCTGGTCAAACCCATCTGGCCAGCGTTTTCAGTAAAATCTGGTCAAAATCTGCGCCGAAGCTTTTTATTCTTCATCTCTCTCACGTAGACTCTGTATTTTTTCTTTTTTCAATCTGGGAAGATCTTTCCGGGGTTGAGGATGTTGTTCGGATCGAAGAGCCTCTTGAGACGTTTCATTAATTCTATCTCTTTCTCACCGAGGAACATCTTCAAATACTTCTTCCGTTTCAATCCCACCCCGTGTTCGCCCGTGAGGCTTCCTTCAAGCTGCACGGTGGTCCTGTAGAGTTCTTCGAGCGCTCCCTCCAGGGCTTGCTCCCACATGGCGTTCTGCATTTCTTCTGGTTTCAGGAACGTCACGTGGACGTTCCCATCTCCAACGTGTCCGAAGTTGAGAACTTCCAAACCATGTTTTTGTGCTATCTGGTAGGTTGATGGGATGAGCTTTGGCATGTTCGCGGTGGGAACCACAACATCTTCCATGCAGTGTACGGGTCTGAAGGCGATGATACCCTCGGCTATGGCCTTCCTGAAACGCCAGATCTTCATTCTCTGAGTTCTGTCATCGGCGATGTAGACCTCTGTGGCGTTCATCTGCATCAGTTTTTCTCCAAGCTCGATGTATTCCTTCACCAGATTTTGTTTGTTGCTCGATTCGAGTTCGAAGATGAGATGACATCCAGCTTCAGGATTGGGCACGCTCTCGTTCAGGAACCTCGAAGCCATCTCGCTGGAATATCTGTCCATGAACTCGATCGAGGCAGGGAGCAAACCGGATTGAGAAAGCAGCTTCGGAACACACAGCAGGGCATCCTCGATGTTGCTGAATGGAACTAAAAGAACCGCGGCGTACTTCGGCCTGGGTACGAGTCTGAGGACGATCTTCGTCACGATACCGAGCGTGCCCTCACTGCCAACGAACAGTCTGACCATGTCGTAGCCCGTAACGTTCTTGAGCGTCTTTCCACCGAAGTGAACGACTTCACCCGTGGGAAGAACGACCTCAAGGCCAAGAACGTGGAAAGCCGTCGGACCGTATTTTATGACCTTCACTCCCCCTGCATTCTCGGCGACGTTTCCACCTATGGAAGAGCTCTCACTGCTCGCAGGATCACCCGCGTAGTACAGGCCATGCTCCTCGGCGATCTTCTGGATCTCTCCCGTGATGACCCCCGGCTCGACGGTGATCGTCAAGTTCTTTTCGTCGAGCTCGATGATCCTGTTCATCCTTTCTAAGGAAACTACCACGGAATTCTTCGTCGGTATCGCACCGCCGGAGAGGCCCGTTCCCGCCCCGCGCGGTACAACGACCACTCTTCTCTCGTTCGCCCATCTCATCAACTCCGACACCTGCTCAGTGCTGGTGGGAAACACCACCGCCAGGGGTATTTCGCCTTCCACACCGCTCGTTTCGTCGCGAGAGTATTTTTCGATCTCCTCGGGGTCGAACTTCACGTTCTCGGTTCCAAAAAGCCGCATTAGTTCATTGACGAGATCCATCATCATCACGCTCCAGCCTTCTTATGAGCTCGCTCAGCGCCCAGCTCGCATCGGCGACTATTCCAATGTCGGCAACTCTGAATATGGGGGCGTGCCTGTCTTTGTTTATCGCGACTACGATCTCAGAAGTCTGCATGCCCGCCAGATGTTGTACCGCGCCGGATATGCCCGCCGCTATGTAGATCTTCGGCTTCACTGTTTTTCCGCTCAAACCTACCTGATGATCGTGTGAGAGCCACCTGGCATCCACGACGGCGCGCGAAGCACCCACGGCACCTTTCACCAGGCTCGCAAATCTGAACGCCAGCTCCACGTTCTCCTTCTTCCGCAGTCCCTTACCCACAGAAACGATGATCTTCGCCTCTTCAAGTTTCGCGCCGGCCTGTTTCGGTTCGACACGGACGAGCTGGCATCTATCTTCAGGATTTTCAACTGGCTCTTCAATGAAGATCGTGTCCCTCTTTTTGTGTTCTTCGATCTCGAACACACCTGGTCTAACCGTCGCCATCTGGGGTCGATGGAAAGGAGTGACGATGGTCGCCATGACGTTGCCCCCGATGGCGGGCCTGGTTTGAAGAAGGCTTCCTTTTTCGTCCACGTCCAGTTCGGTGCAGTCCGCCGTGAGTCCCGTGCGAAAAGTCGCCGCGAGGGCAGGCATCAGGGTTCTTCCGAAGGTCGTGGCTGGTGCCAGGACTATGGATGGAGAATACTTTTCAAGGATCTTCTTCGAAGTCGAGAGGAAGGGATCGAGCGAGAACCTTTCGAATCTTTCATGCAGGGCCAGAATGACAACATCAGGGCCAAAACGTGCGAGTTCTTCGACGTTTTTCTTTGAATTTGATATCAGCAAGAATGAGAGCTTCATGGAAGCTTTATCTGCAAGTTTTCTCGCCTTCGAAAGCAACTCCAGGCTGCTTCGATCCACTCTGTTGTTCAAAACCATTATCATACCGGCTCACCTTCCAGCGCGCGTCTGATCAGTTCAACGAGCCTGTTGATCCCTTCAGGAACATCTTTATCTTCATAGATCGTGCAGTTTCGAGAAACTTTCGTGTTGAACACCTTCACAACGCGCGTGGGAGAACCTTTCAAGCCGACCTCTTCAGGATCTATCCCGATGTCTTTCGCGTTGTAGATTTCTATCCTGGCATCCATCGCCTTCTTCTTTCCGCTCAGTGTGGGCAGCCTCGGTTCGGCGACACTCTTGAGCACGCAAAGACATACAGGAAGCGGTGCTTTCCAGATCTCGTAGGCGTCTTCGACCGAACGTCGCACGAGGACGAAACCTTCCGTGATTTCGATCAGTTCGGACACGTAGCTGATCACGGGCAGGTTCAAAAGCGTGGCGAGTTCTATACCCACCTGTCCCGTTTCCCCGTCTGTCGATTTTTCACCGCAGACCAGCAGATCGTACTGGATGGACAGTTTTTGTATCGTTCTGGCGAGTGCGAGACTCGTAGCCCACGTGTCCGAACCAGCCAGAGCAGCATCGCTCAACAGAATCGCGCGGTCCGCACCCAGAGCGATCGCGCTCCTCAAAACGTCCACGGTATTCATCGGTCCCATGCTCAGAACTGTCACACTCCCACCGTGCTTTTCTTTCAGCGAGACGGCAAGTTCCAGCGCGTGCGCATCGAGAGGGTTCATCGTGATGTCCAGTCCTTCGCGAATCAGTGTGCCCGTATCTAGATCTATCTTCACCTTTTCGGTGTCGGGAACTTGCTTGACGAGTACGAGAACGTTCACGCGGGGCTCCCCCTTTCTTGTCTTTATTTTATACCATTTAAAAGGTCAATGTAAGGACAAAAGGTTCGGCGGGTGTATAATGAAAAGGTGAGGTGGAACCGATGAACCTTGATCGTTTGGTTGGCCAATTGTTTTTGATAGGCATCAAGGGCAAAGAGATCGACAAGAAAACGCTCAACACGCTGAGGTTTGTCAAACCGGGTTTCGTGATCTTCTTCGCACGGAATGTGGAGACACCAGCGCAGGTGCTCGATCTCGTCAGTCAGATCAGATCGATCGTCGGTGAGGACGTGATCTTCGCGGTGGACCAGGAGGGTGGCATCGTGACACGCTTCAGGGATGGCTTCGCCGTTTCACCCGGCGCGATGGCGATAGCGGCCACAAACGATGAAGAGAACGCCTACCACGCCGCGAAAGTGCTGGCGCGGGAGATGAAAGCAGTCGGTGTGACCTGGAACCTCGCACCTGTTGTGGACATCAACGACAATCCTAACAATCCCGGTATAGGTGTGCGGAGCTTTTCCGACAAAGCCAAAGTTGTCTCAAAGTTTGCGACACGCTTCTACGAAGGTTTGAAGGAAGAGGGCGTTGCGGCGTGTGCGAAGCATTTCCCTGGAAAAGGGAGTGTGTCGCTGGACGCGCACCTTGAAATGCCGACGCTTGAGAAAAGCCTCGAAAAGCTCGAAAGCTGGGAATTCGTGCCCTTTAAAACGCTGATCGAAAAAGGTATAGACAGCATCATGCCTTCACACGTGTACCTTCCAAAGGTTCAATCCAGAAAAGAACCTGCCACCGTTTCGTACGAAGTGTTGAGCGAGGTTTTGAGGAAGAAGCTCGGTTACGACGGTGTTCTGGTTGCGGACGATCTCTTGATGGGGGGTATCGTCAAGAACATGACGGTGGAAGAAGCCGTCGTGAGATCCTTCACCGCGGGCATGGACGTTCTGACCGTCTGCCACGAACCCGATGCGCAGATGGCGGCGAAGAAGGCGCTCTTAAAAAAGATCGAACAGGATCCATTCTTGCAGAATAGGCTGGAAGAATCACTCAGAAGAATCAAACGGCTCAAGGAAAAGTTCGTGGTGAAACAGCTGCCCAAAGTGATCCGTTTTGATCCAGAGCATGAACAGATCATGCGACAGATCGCAGAACGCTCGATCACGCTCGTACGCGACAGCGACGGCATGTTGCCGCTCAAACTGGACAAAGACGATTACGTCTTCACCGTGAGACTGAGCAGATCGGTGCAGGTTCAGGAAACCGATATCGGTGTTCCCGGGGTGGCGAAAGAAATCTCGAAGAGGTTCGCTTGTAAGCTTTTCATCCTCGAAGAAGGGATTGAAATTCCGAAGGCTGAAAGATGCGTCGTGTTCACCGAGAACGCGCACCTTTCGAGCTGGCAGAAGGAGCTCTTGATCCAGGTGCGCAAAAACTTCAAAAAGGTTCTGCTCGTCGCGCTCAGAAACCCATACGATTGCAGCTTGATAGAATCTTCGAGCCTGTGCACCTACGGCTACGAAATGGTTTCACAAGAAGCGTTGCTGAAGGTCCTGCTCGGTGAGTTGAAACCCGTTGGCACACTGCCCGTGGAGGTGTTCAGATGAGCGAGAACAGAACGATCACGGAGATGAGGAATCCAAAATCCAAGAATATAGACGAAAAGAACGTGGGTGAAATTTTGAGGATCATAAACGAAGAAGACGCTTTAGTCGCCCTGGCGGTCCGCGAAGCGCTGCCACAGATAGAAAAGCTCGTTGAAGTGTGCGTTGAGACGCTGAATTCTGGCGGAAGGGTCTTTTACGTCGGTGCGGGCACCAGTGGCCGCATAGCGTTCATGGACGCCGTGGAACTCGTACCGACTTATGGCCTTTCAGAAGGCATCTTTGTGCCCATCATCGCGGGTGGTTTCGAGGCGCTGCGCAGATCCATCGAAGGCGTTGAAGATCTCGCGGATGAAGCACAAAAAGATCTCATGAACCACAATTTGCAAGCGAAGGACCTCGTCATAGGCATAGCCGCGAGTGGCAGCACACCGTACGTGAGAGGAGCACTGATGTATGCAAGACAGCTCGGCTGTAAAACAGCGCTGATCTGCAACGTGGACAACCCTCCCCTTGCACAGTTTGCAGACGTCGTTGTGAGCGTCGTCACGGGACCGGAAGTGATCGCGGGCAGCACGCGCATGAAGGCCGGCACGGCGCAGAAGATGGTTTTGAACATGCTCAGCACAACGGTGATGATAAAACTCGGCAAGGTGTACGACAATCTCATGGTCGACGTCTTGGTACTCAACGATAAACTCAGAAAAAGGGCCATAAACATCGTGACAGAACTGACCGGTGTGGACGAGGAAACTGCTAAAATCGTTCTTGAGAAAACCAATCACAACGTCAAACTTGCGGTGTTGCATCTGATCTCGAAGAAAGATCTGAAGGAATGCCAGAAAATACTGAGTGTCGAGCCGAGTTTGAGAAAGGCGATCGTAATGCTGGGGGGATGAACGTGGAGGAATATCCTGTTCCTCTCTATTATCGCGTCTACAAGGAGTTGAAGCGCAGGATTTCGGAAGGTGAATACAAGCCGGGCGACAGGATCCCACCAGAGATTGAGTTGGTGAAGTCGTTCGGGGTGAGCAGGCTCACCATAAGACGCGCACTGGAAGAGTTGAAATCCGAAGGACTCATCACGCGTCACAAAGGCAAAGGAACGTTCATCGTCGGCAAGAAAGAAGAGGAATCCATGAACGTGCTCAAGGGTTTCACAGATAAAGCGAAGGAAGAAGGCCTGAGCGTCAGATCGCACGTTCTGGAAAACAGGCTCATCGAAATACCTCCCGAACTCTGCCAGGTCTTCGGCCTGGAACAGGGTGCTATGGTCGTGCTGCTCAGACGCGTGCGCTTTCTCAACGACGAGCCCGTGGCCATTGAAGCTGCATACCTCAATCCCGCGGTGGACGTCAGGATTCTGAGCATCTTGAAAAAGGACATGTCGAAGGAATCGCTGTACGAGTTTCTCAGAAGCGAGTTGAAGATACCCCTTATCAGGGCGCTTGAAGAACTGGAACTGACACACGTTTCATCTTCGGATGCAAAACATCTCGGTTTGCAGCCAGGTGTGTGTGTGCTTCTGAGAAAACGCTACACGTACACGACGAACGGGAAATGTGTGGAGTTCGTCCGCTCGATCTATCGCGGGGACAAATACAGGTTCAAGATGGAGCTCAGGTCAGAAGGCGCGTTCGAAAGATGAACCTTTCGGTTTGGTGAGCATGAAGATCAAAAGGCCGATGTAGACCAGAACGTCACCGACGCTTATCAAAAACTTCCTGCCCCAGGGTGTGTAGGTGGGTATGATATCGCCGATCAACAGGATCGGTCTGAAATTTTCCAGCAGCACGTGTTTGATGCTGGCTCTCAATCCCATCGCGGTTGCGAATGGAGCGTAGACGGGCATCCGCCCTCCACCGAGCAGGATAGCGATGAAGTTCAGGATCGAACCGATCACGATGAACCTGAAACCAGAAACGTTCCAGTTGAACGCGAGAAGAAACAGTAAGAGAGAATAAGAAATGACCATCATCAAAACCCTGTTTTCGATGGGCAAAAACTGCAGAACGAAAGGTAACGGGAAAAGATAGACAAACTTGATGTCCGTCTGGTGGAGATAGAAGATCCTCTTTCTGAAGATCAAGGAAAGAACCAGTGAGACGACAAAAACGTCCAGGATCATCCCAGTATCGTGTTGTCGATCAGCCTGGCCTTTCCGACCCAGGCCGCCACGGCGACGAGCACTTTTCCTTCGATACGCTCCACAGGTTGCAGCGTTTCTTCGTCCACGATCTCGACGTAATCTACTCTGACGAGGTTGAACTTTGCGAGATGCTCCAGCATCTTTTCCTTGATCCTTTCCGCACTGCGTTCGCCAGCTTGATACAGCTGTTCTGCGATCTTTAAAGATTGGTACAGGGCCAGCGCCTGTTTTCTCTCTTCACCGACGAGGTAAACGTTTCTTGAGCTCATCGCAAGCCCATCGGATTCCCTGACGATGGGACACTCTATGACTTCCACGTCCATGTTCAGATCTCTCACCATTCTGCGTATGATCCTGAACTGCTGCGCGTCTTTCTGGCCGAAGTAAGCCCGGTGTGGCTTGACGATGTTGAACAACTTTGTCACGACCGTGCAAACGCCCCTGAAATGTGTCGGGCGGGACTTGCCGCACAGATACTTCGACAAACTCTCCTCCACCACGTAGGTTGAGTAGCGCGTCGGGTACATCTCCTCCACGCTCGGCACGAACACGTAATCGACGTTTTCGATCTGAAGCATGGAAAGATCTCTGTTCAGATCTCTCGGATAACTCGCATAATCCTCGTTCGGCCCAAACTGCGTTGGGTTCACGAATATGCTCACAACAACCACGTCGTTCTCCTGGCGGCAGCGTCGAACCAGCGAAAGGTGACCTTCGTGAAGATAGCCCATCGTTGGAACGAAACCGATTTTCTTGCCCGCGGCCCGTTCCGACTCACAGATCTGCTTCATTCTGGAAACTGTATCTACAACGATCACAGGACCACCTTCTTCTGGCGGAGGCGGTGGGACTCGAACCCACAAGGGCCTCGCGGCCCACCGGTTTTCGAGACCGGCTCCTTAGCCAGTTCGGACACGCCTCCGCATTTCATTCTAACGCAAGTTCTAGGATCTTTCTCACATCTGACCTGTCCAGTTTTTTCAGATTCCCGAGTGGTTCGTTCCTTCTGAAAACGTTGTCCACTATTTTGTCCAGATCTTGCGCCGGAATGTTCACATCCTTCAGCGATACGGGAGCTCCAACCTTTTTGAGCCAGCCTTTGAACGCTTCGATACCTTTCAAAACAGCCTGTTCACCGTCACCTTCGATCGAGAAGATCTTTTTCAAAAACCTGACGAACTGTTCGGGCTTTTCCCTCCAGACGTATCTCATCCAGGCCGGGAAAACGATCGCGAGTCCGGCTCCGTGGGCTATGTCGTAGATGGCGCTGAGAGAATGCTCGATTCTGTGGCACGACCAGTCCCCGCCGCGCCTTCCCGCGGCCGTCAAACCGTTGAGCGCGAGTGTGGCGCTCCAGGCAAAGTTCGCGCGCGATTCGTAATCGTTCGGATCTTCCAGTAACCTTTCCGTGCAAGTCATGACCGTTCTGATGAGTCCTTCACTCAGTTCGTTCTGTGCGAGAGAATCGGACCCATCGAAATAGTATTCGAGGATGTGCGCAATTGCGTCCACCGCTCCATACACCGTCTGTTCCCTTGGTAGGCTCGCCTGGATCAAAGGATCGATTATCGAAACCTTCGGATAGAGAGCCTTGGATCTGACCGCAAATTTTTCCAGGGTCTTTTCGTTCGTCACCACTGCGTTTCCGTTCATCTCTGTGCCAGTGGCTGAGATCGTCAGCACAGCGAAGATGGGAAGTGCCTTCTGAACTGTGTATTTGCCGATGAAAGCGTCCCAGATGTCTCCATCGTAGAGGACACCAGCCGCGACAGCTTTGGAAGAATCTATGACGCTCCCACCACCAACACCTAAGATCGCCTCGACTTTCTCTTTCTTTGCAACCTCTATGGCCTCGTGAACTTTTGAAAGCACCGGGTTCGGTTTCACACCCCAGACCTCAACCCATTCGACACCGCTGTTTTTGAGCGAAGCAATGACCTGATCGTACACACCGTTCTTCTTTATAGATCCACCGCCACAGAGCATCAGCACCTTTTTGAACCCTGCGGATTTGATCTCCCCACCGATTCTGTCTATCGTACCCTTACCGAAGATCAGCTTTGTTTCGTTGTGAAAAACGAAGTTTTCCATGTGAACCACCTCACAACTCAAGACAAATTATATACGAGCCTTCACTAAGGTTCAAGGATCGAGCTGTCCTGAACCTGTACCCTGTACTCCGCTTCGTAATCGTAGAACCTTTTGAAGTATTCTTCGACCAGCAACTTCGCCAGCTGCTCCCTGCTGAAAGATTTTATCTTCTCGTACGGTGCAAGACAGATCAGATCGCGCGGACCGCTTTGAAGGATCACGAACTCATCATCAACTAAGGCCGCATCGATCACCGCAGCTTCGCTGTTTCCATCGAACAGTTTGAACTGGGTCAATCGTTTGATCTTTCCAAATTCTATTCCCTCGCTCGTGAAACGTTCCAAACTCTCGTCATTGAACATCACGAGAGAGATCAAAATTTTTGGTGATGAATCTTGATAGGTGTAGAGACACACGTTGAAGGTGCCGAGGTGCGGAGAGTTGAAGGAAGGTCCCTGAAGGGACATCAACTGTTTCACCGTTTCGTTCTCAACACCTTGGTTCACGTAACGCACCGTGAAGTTGTCCAAAAGCGTCATTTTTCACCGTACCTTTCGAGGAAGTGCTGATACAGCCTTTCGTTCTCTCTCAAAATCTGGAGGGCGAACTCGGCGTGGTGCTTCGCATAGCCGTTGCCGATAATCATGTCTACATCCTTCCCAATACCTTCCGCACCGAGTGCCGCCTTGGTGAAGCTCGTCGCCATCGAGAAGAAGTAGATCTTTCCCCTCTCTCTTGCGCACAGTATCGAGGTCATCTCGGTGTCTGGCACGTTCACCACGTTGATGACGACATCCGCGAGCCTTCCGTTCGTGATCTGGATGAACTTTTCGTAAGATGCAACCGCATCCTGCGCATCCGACACGAAGACATCGTCAACGAAACCGAGCCTTTTGAGCTGTTCGACGGATCTTTCAGAATGGACCAGTGCGACGACTCTACCTGTGGGACCTGCGTATTTCTTCGCTACATAGCTGCACAGCACTCCGGATTTGCCACCCGCGCCTACGATGAGCACGAGGTCGGAAGGCGAGACAAGCCTCGCGGTTTGAATCGGAGCACCTGCAACGTCGAGCACCGCGAGCGCCACGGACTCAGGCATATCTTCCGGCAAGCGCGCAAAAACACCGGTTTCGAACAGTATGGCTTCGGCTTCGACGTCCACCTGGTCTTTATCTAAATGCACCTTCTTTATCTTTTTCAAATTCAGAGGTGTAAGGCTGAGCGAAACGAGAGTGGCAATCTTGTCTCCAACCTTCACATCGACGTTCAGATCCTTACCGATCGCTTTCACCCTGCCGACGAGCATGCCCCCAGAACCGGTAACGGGGTTGTGCAGTTTGCCACGTTGCTGAACGATCTGCATGATCTTTTCTGCGACCTTCTGCTCGTCCGCTCCCACTTCGCTCTTTATCTGTGCGAAGGACGCTGCATCCACGTTGAGCTTGATCGCATCGATCAGCATCTCGTTGTCGTAAAGCTTGCTCGTGTCGTTGTCCAGTTTCCAGGCTGGCTGTGGAAGTTTCCCTGCTGGTTCGATCACCCTATGTCTGCCGAATGGGTCTCCTCTCACGTTCATCCCCCCGGGAAGAAAGCGGGGGCTGAAGCCCCCGTTTGAACTATTCTCTCACATGCCTTCTCTTTCGAGTTCTCTCTTGATTTCTGCTTCGGCCCAGGCCAGTCCCTCTTCCACGGTCTTCTTACCGTAGAGAACGTCGCTCACCATGGTGCCGACGATGTTTCTTATCTCAGCCCAAACACCGATCTGCGGATCGAAAACACCGTACGGAAGCTGGACTAGTGGCACCGCCGCTGCAGGATCTTCCGCGACGAACTTTTTCCAGATCGCCGTTTCGGTCGCGCTCTTTCTCACAGGCAGATACCCGGTCTTCACCGCCCAGTACGCGGTGATCTCTGGTGAGATCAGGAACTTCATGAATTCCCACGCGGCTCTCTTCTCTTCAGGTTTCGCGGTGCTGAACATGATCACGTCCGTTCCAGCGAACTGAACGTTTCTCGTCTTCCATACCGGCACCGGTGCCCAAGTCCAGCCATGTTTACCCTTCGAGGCGGAATCCACGTAAGGTTTGCTCGCCACAGTCTCGATGAACATAGCTATTTTACCTTCACCGAACGGGCCGTCCAGATAACCACCCTGCACGAGCGCATACTTGTCCTTCAAACTGAGCAGAAATTCCAGCACTTCCTTCGCTTCTGGACTGTTGATGGTCACCATCCATTTGCCATCCGGGCCTTTCTTGAGTATCGAGCCACCGTTGAGCGCTAAGAACACCTGGAAATGGTCGACGGTGGACCTGAAACCAAAACCGTACTGATCGATGGTACCATCGTTGTCAAAGTCTTCGGTCAAGAGTATCGCAGCTTTCTTCAATTCACCGATCGTTTCCGGTATCTTCAAACCAGCCAGCGCGAGCGCGTCGGTGTTCACGTACAGGACGTAGATGCTCTTGTTGAACGGCACGGCGTAGATCTTATCGCCCCACGTGCAGTTCAGTCTCATCGGTTCCCAGATGTCTTCCCACTCCGCTTTGGAGAGGCCTATCTTTGGATCGTTGATGTAGGCGTTCAGAGGTTCCACGATACCAGAATAGATGAGCTTCGCGGTCCAGTTGGAGTAAGCCTGTGATATCGTGGGAAGTTGCCCAGCCTGTGCCGCGGCGAGCAGTTTCTGCTGCAGTGCGGAGTAGTTTCCAATGTAGATCGCTTCCACTTCGATGTCCGGATGTTGTTGATTGAAGAAGTTCACTATCTCCTGCAAAGTTTGACCGTGTCCTCCACCCATCGCGTGCCAGAACGTGACCTTGACCTTTGCCATCGCAAGGACGGCCAGCAACGCCATCAGAAACACAAGAAACTTCCTCATTCACCAACACCTCCTCCAAGCAAACGGTTGTAGATATCGATCACTTTTCCTTTCAAAGAAACAAGATCACAGTTGTTTTCGATCACTATACCTTCTTCGACGATGTCTCTTTGCACAGCGAGCCTTTTTTTGATCTCTTTCTCTGTGAAACCTTTCTTCCTCAACCTCTCGACGATCTTTTCTTCGTCGCATTTCACCGTTACGATCACATCGCACAGCTCGTCCAGCCCTATTCTTTTCAGGAGTGCCGCGTCCAGAACCACCACGCCGGTTGAATCTTCGATCAATTTTCGAACCTTTTCTCTGATGATGGGATGAACTATCCTTTCCAGCGCTCTCAGCTTTTCGGCGTCTTCAAAAACGATCTTTGCTAGTTTTTTCCTGTCGATTTCGTCTTCATCGAAGATGAACTCACCGAACAACTTTTTCAGTTCTTCTTTGACCGAGTGATCTTTCAGAACTTCGTGACCGATTCTGTCAACGTCTATCACCCTGGCTCCGAGTTCTTCAAACATGCCCGCTACGGTGCTCTTCCCACAGCCCATCTTTCCAGTCAAGCCAATAACCAGTCTCAGAGGATCTTCTCCCCTTTAGCGAGGAGCGAGCTGATCTGCTCGAACTCTTCTTCGGTCACGACGATCAGCGCAGGTTCCACACCAACCTGTTTGTAGAACTCGACGAACTTCTTTTCCAGATCGATCCCATCGCTCACGACGACAACGTAAACGTTCTCACCCAGGGGACCTTCGTCCACGTGGTACAGACTCTTTGGCTTGAATATTTCAACGATCTTCTGCGTCATTCGATCACAACCTTCCTCGCCGGCTCTGGAAATTCCATCTTCTCGAAACCTTTTCTGCCCATCAGAGAGTAAGTGATCTGCTTACCGAGCTCAACTCCAGGCTGATCGAACGGGTTGATCTTCAAAAGCTTTCCCATCAACGTCGTTGTGAACTCGTAGTACATGAAGAACTGGCCGAGGTTGTAGGCATCGATCGTTGGAAAGATCACGCGCATGCTCGGCCTACCGTTGAAGGCGAGCGACCTTTCCGTTCCGAAAAGTTCGCTCCTGAGCAGATCGGAGAGCCTCTTTCCACCAAGGTAAGAGATCTCCTCATCGTCGTGGATGGAAGGTATCAGAACGTTCCTGTCGAACTTCTCAACTTCCAGAAACGTTATGGTCTTATCGTCAGGTCCTTCGTTGTAGAGCTGCAGCTGAGAATGCTGGTCCACCACGCCGAGCGCCTTTATCGGAGTCAGTCCTTCGTGAACCACTTCTCCATTGAGCGAATATTTCTTGCCGAGGCTCTCTGCCCAGAGTTGTCTGAACCAGTCCGCGAGCGTGTAGAGTCTGTTCGAATAAGGCATCATGACGCTGATGCGCCTACCCTTGACCTTGTGAAGATAGTGACACGCTGCCATCATCGCCGCAGGATTCTTCCACACATCAAGCACGACGCATTTTGTGTATGCATCCTTTGCTCCGTCGATCAGAGCCTTTATGTCCACGCCTATGGCCATTGCGGGAAGAAGCCCCACCGGTGAGAGCACGCTGAATCTGCCTCCGAGCTCCGGTGGTATGTCCAGCGCGACGATCTTTTCTCTTTCAGCTATTCTTCTGAGCAAACCCTTCTTCGGATCTGTTGTGAACACCACGTGCTCCGAGACCTTCAGTCCACGGACTTCGAGCAGGCCCCGAACAATCTGGTAGTGTGCTAAACATTCTGTGGTCGAACCGGATTTGGAAACGACGTTGAAGATCGTCGCTTTTAGATCTATTCTATCGAGAACGCTCGCCGTGTAGTCTGGATCGACGTTCTCTAAGAAGAAGATCCTCAGATAACCTCCTCTTTCGGATTTTGAAAGATAGTTCCAGTCGAAAGGCTTCAAAGCATTAGCCAGAGCGGCCGCACCGAGGCTGGAACCACCTATGCCTATCACAACGAAGTTGTCGAAATTCAAGATCCATTCTCTGAGATCTTCGACGCTGTCTAAAAGGTATCTGTCGAAGAGAACCTTCACGAACGCAGGCTTTTCCCTCGCGACTTCTTCAACGAGCTGTCTCATCGTCGGCTCGAACTTCGAGAATTCCTCCTCGCTTATACCGTCCTTCACGTTGGGCTCGAACATGAAGCTAAAATCGAATTTGAGCACGAACATCACTCCTCAGTAGACCAGGACTGAACGTACATCATAACCTTTGAGCCTTTCACGTGGACTGAGATAACTCAGCTCTATGAGAAAACACATTCCCGCCACTTCACCACCGACGCTTTTCACCAGGTTCGCTATCGCCGCAGCCGTCCCACCGGTCGCCAGAACATCGTCAACAATGACCACGCGCTGGTTCTTCTGTACGGCGTCCGAGTGCATGTGAAGCTGCGCGGTTCCGTACTCCAGGCTGTACTCGATAGAAACAGTCTGGTACGGAAGCTTTCCTGGCTTTCTCACCGGCACGAAACCTTTACCCAGTTTGTAAGCGAGAGCCGCGCCGAAGATGAAACCACGCGCTTCGGGTGAAACGATGAGATCGAAGTTCATATCCTGGATGGTCTTGGTCATCTCGTCGATCGCTTTCTGAAAGGCTGCAGGGTTTCTCAACAGCGGGGTGACGTCCCTGAAGATGATCCCTTTCGTGGGGAAGTCGGGAATATCCCTGATGAAATCCTTCAGCTCCACAGCACCCACCGTCCTTTTACAAGTCTCACAACTACATTTTAGCAAAAAACAAGATCGCGCGGAGGAACCGCGCGATCAGACTATTGCTGCTTTCTTGACTTTTCCTGCCTTCAGGCACTTGGCACACACCTTCATCGTCCTGATCGTGCCATCCTCAAGCACTACCTTCACCCTCTGGATGTTCGGTCTGAACATCCTCGGTGTGTGCCTGTTCGAATGGCTCACGTTCTTACCAGCCACCGGGCCTTTTCCGCAGATCTCACACCTCTTCGCCATGTCGCATACCCCTTTCCCTTCCAGCCGAGACAATATTACCAGATACCTTTAAAGTTTTCAAGAACCAAGGTAAAATGTACATAAAACTACGCCAGGGGAGGTGTGAATGGTGATACTGAAAGGTGAAAAAATCATGCTGAGACCAGTCGAGCTCTCTGACCTCGACAGACTTTTGAACATCAACGATGAAGAGGTGAGACAGTACCTTTTGAGTGTTTTTCCTTTGAACAGGATCAGGGAAGAGGAATGGGTCAGGAATCTCTATTCGAACCAGAGAGACGTTGTCTTCGCCGTCGCCCTGCTGGAGACGAACCAGCTCGTTGGAACAACGGGTTTGCACGGCATCGACTGGGTGAACAGATGCGCCGAGTTCGGCATCGCGATAACCGACAAAAATTTCTGGAACCAGGGTCTCGGAACAGAAGCGACACATCTCACATTGAGGTACGCGTTCGAATATCTCAATCTGAACCGCGTTCAGCTGAGTGTGTACGATTACAATCCACGCGCGATCCACGTCTATGAAAAGTGTGGCTTTGTGAAAGAAGGCGTCTTGAGAAAGGCGAGGTATCTGAAGGGTGAATACCACGACGTTATCGTGATGAGCATGCTGGCACAGGAATACTTCACGGGATGCAACGCTTCACGATCTGGATGAATTGAGCAGAATCGAGCCTTTGTAATTTGACAAATCGTCGTAGTATAATAAGTACTGAACTCAACCTTTCACGGGGGGTGTGTTGATGAGACGGAAGAGCGTTTATCTGTTCCTCATCTTCGCAGTTCTGTTGCTCGCAGCACTCTACGGATGTATCGCTCAGATCAACCAAGCGCCGCAAGTCTCCCTGATCCAGCCCGAAGACGGTTCTTATGTTGCTGTTCTTGCTTCCACCAAGGCTGTCACTTTCAAAGCCAGCGCCGAAGACCCAGAGGGTAAACCCCTGAGCTTCGCGCTTTACCTTGGAACGAGTCCAGATAATCTAAGCAAAGTTGGAGAAACCAGCCAGCCGGAGTACACCGTCAATGATCTGACACCTGGACAAACTTACTACTGGAAGGTCGTCGTCTCTGATGGAACAAACTCTGTGGAAAGCCCTGTCTGGAGCTTTACGGTGGGTGGAAACCTCTCAGTCATCAAAGTGGTTGATTTCACCACGGGACCTGCCAGCGTCGGAGTGAAGGTGGAAGTGCTCCGGGAAGATGAACTGGTCATCTCGGATTTCACCGATGGAAACGGACACGCGGCGTTCTATCTGCCAGACGGTCGCTACGATGTCAGAATCAGTGGTGAAAACAGAGCAACCAGCCTGATACTGAACTACGATCCAAAGATAGTTCCAGAGATCGAAGCGCTCAGCAGAAGAGCGATGACAGACAACGATGTGATACCAAACTTGGAAGTTCAGATATTGGATCCTTATGACAACGTCATTCCCGATCCGGAAGCAACAACGATCACTTTTGATTACATCAAAGTGTCTGTGCAAAGTGATGTAGTTATGTACGTTGCATACGTTGGTGTTGGTTATGTGCCGAGTGCCGTGGCCCGCGACTATAGAGCTCTTAACACCCACAACTTCACGACGGGATTGCTCGATCTAAGACGTTTCCAGAACGTTACCGTCCCCGTGTACGTGGTTGTGTACACGCCGAACGATACACGTATAAACAAGCTGATATACCTAACAATCAACAGAACTGTTCCAGAAGTCACCACGAGGACCCCACCGACAGGTTTGTGGTTCTACGGCTGGACCAGCGATGCGAACATTCAGTACTACAATCTGCCAAGACCGATGAAGGATCTATTGTCAAAACACCTGCCAAAAGAGATGCTGAAAGAACTCGAAAATTACAAACCCGAACACAGCATAACAGATACGAACATACTTGTTCAACTCGCATGGACCCATGCCTCGAGCGAGAACAGAGCCGGCTACAACGTCTACAGATCTTGTGACGGTGAGAACTGGGAAAAGATTGCGTTCACAACGAACCCTTACACCTTCGACAAAGCTGTCGATCTGATACCGGGTCAGAAGTACTACTACACGGTGAGAACGGTGTACGTAGATGGCTCCGAATCAGAAAACAGCAACATGGTTGAAGTCGTACCGCTTGATCTGTTCAAGGTCAAATTGATATCACCCGCGGACAACGAGACCAACGTGTCCCGCACACCAACGTTCGTCTGGAAACCGGTCGACTGGAGAGACTGGACATCAACCCCGCACATCGGTGGAAACGAAATACCAGATGAAGAAATAACCTTCGCCTATTACGGTCCTTGGATTTACGATACGGCCGTAAGCGAACAACATATCTACTACTACGATGCTTTCATTTACACCGAGGGACCGCAACAGGTGAGCCTGCCGTTCGATCCCACCACTGGTTACTGGATGAGAATATATCCCGATGGGAACGAAGATGTGCAGACAGAACCGCTCGAAAAGTTCAAGACCTACGAGTGGGGTCTGGACATAGCAGCTGCATACTATCAAACCGAAGATGGGTGGTGGATCTCAGCCACGATAGATTATGGATACAGTGGGTGGGATAGATGGATTAACGAAGCAGACTACTTCAACAGGTTCACCACTGGTGAGTGAAAGGGGGGAAGAAGATGAAAAAGATATTGATGTTTGTGTTAGCTGCCCTTCTTCTTGCACTTTCGAGTTGTATGATCAATCAGAACACGTCGCCGAATTCGAACATTGAAAACATCGTGGTTCCCATCGATAAAGGCGCAGAGATCATGGAAGACATCGTCATAGTTGGATACAAAACCAGTAAGCAGGACGCCATAGACCTTGTCACGAAGATAGATCCCACGGCAACGGTTAGGGCAGATCTTGAAAAGATCAACGCGATAAGTTTCAGAACGTCCCTGCCTTACTCACAGATCAGAACAGAGATCATGGAGGAGCTCAAAAAGAACGCTGATCTGAGAGAAAAGATAAGCTACGTCGAACCAAGCTACAGAAGATACCTGATAGAACCTGTCAAGAACGACAACGCCAAGGACTTACTCGAATCTACCTTGAAGACAAGGACGATCACTGTCGAAGAGGAAGAAGAGTTCTGGGAATGGCTCTGGGGTATAAGAAAAGTGAAAGCGCCTGAAGCGTGGGAACTCGGTTACACAGGTGAAGGAATCATAGTTGCGGTGATCGATACGGGTGTGGATGGTACTCATCCGGATTTACAGGGCCAGCTTGTCGAGGGCTACAGACCTCTGACAGATGAAACTTTGCCACCAGCTTCAGACAGTTCTTTCGGTGGCGCTCATGGAACTCACGTCGCTGGAACAATAGCCGCAAAGAAGGATGGAATTGGTGTTGTCGGTGTGGCTCCAAACGCCAAGATCATGCCGATAGTGATATTTGACACGGGTGCTCCCACACCTACCGGTGAGGACGGCGGATACATAGGTGATGATTACGTTGCAGAAGGGTTTTTGTGGGCGTTAGAAAACGGTGCAAGGGTGTTCTCGAACAGCTGGGGTGGAAAAGGCTATTCGATCACGCTTGCTCACACCATCGCGAGGGTAATTAGCAACGGTGGTGTTGTCATAGCTTCTGCTGGTAACAGCCACACTGACGAAATTCACTATCCTTCGTGCTATCCAGGGGTCATAAACGTTGCTGCGAGCACCGCGGTCGATGGTATCACCTACTTCTCCACACGCGGTAGGTGGGTCACGGTCGCCGCACCTGGTGATTACACAATCCTTTCCACTGTGCCATTATGGGACACTTCAGAATTCTTCGACGGTGAAAATCCGTACGCCTTCTACGGTGGTACGAGCATGGCGACGCCGCACGTTTCCGGTTTGGTGGCTCTGCTGCTTGAGAAACTGGAGGAAGAAGGGGTGAATTACACGGTTTATCAGATCAGAAAACACGTCGCCGCGACGGCGGACGACATCATGGCTCCAGGGTTCGACCACGACAGCGGATGGGGAAGAATAAACGCCTACAAAGCACTGACACAGCCTTTACCAGCCGATGAAGGTGCGAACGTGTACTTCCAGTTCTACTACTCTTATCTCGTCGACAGTGAAACCGGTGAAACTGTTACTGAACCGGCCTCTCAAGTTTACGTGACGATGTATCCAGAAAACGAAACTGTGCCTGTGTATTACGGAAAATCGGACGATTACGGCTTCCTGCCATTCATTGGGATCGAGCCCGGCACTTACGATGTGTACATGGGCTTTGGAGATGCAGCTTATTTAGGAATGCCTGTGTCCATGCAGAAGGTCAAACACAAGAAGATAACAGTCTACAACGGAGATAACACGTTCGTCGAAATCTTCGAATTCTGATTCCGCATACCTGATTTCTCTTCTGATGGAGGGGGAGATCACCTCCTCCACTTTTTATTCAGCAAGGAGGGATGCACAGCATGAAGTTAGGTATAACCTCAAGGATTTTGGTGGGTTTGTTGATCGGTGTGGTCGTCGGGTTAATCCTTCAACCTTTTCCGAACGTTGCTAAGACTTACATCAAACCGTTTGGAGATCTGTTTTTGAACCTCATCAGAATGATCATCGTACCTTTGGTGCTTGCCTCTCTCGTGGTTGGTACGGCGAGCGTCGAAAACGTCAGAAAGCTTGGTAGATTGGGAGCCAAGACCATCGCGTACTATCTTCTGACCACAGCACTGGCTGTCACTATAGGATTGATCATGGGAAATCTGATGCATCCCGGCTCAGGTCTGACGCTTCCGCCCGACGCGAAAGCGACTGCTGCCAAACCACCCTCACTTGTGGACGTTCTTTTGAACCTAGTGCCTACCAACCCCATCAAGGCGATGGTCGATGCGAACATGCTCCAGATAATCGTGTTCGCGATCTTCGTGGGTATCGGCATCACGCTGGTGGGAGAAAAAGCGAAAGTTTTGCTCAATTTCTTCGACGGCCTGGCTGAAGTGAGTTACAAGATCGTTCGCATCATCATGTGGTATGCGCCGATCGGCGTGTTCGCGCTGATCGTTCCGGTTGTGGCAACGCACGGTGCAAAAGCGCTCCTTCCGATGCTGAAACTCATAATCGCGCTCTACATAGGACTTGCGATCCATGCCGGTCTGGTCTATTCACTGCTGGTGAAGGGTCTGGGTAAGATGAGTCCGGGTGAATTCTTCAGAAAGGTTGCACCTGCGATGCTGGTCGCCTTCACAACCTGCAGCAGTTCCGCAACACTACCGGTGACTATGGAAGTGAGTGAGAAAGAACTGAACGTTCCAAAATCAATAAGCAGTTTCGTTTTGCCCCTGGGCGCAACGATAAACATGGATGGCACGGCGCTGT
This sequence comes from Thermotoga sp. Ku-13t, assembly GCF_011057685.1. Classification (NCBI taxonomy): domain Bacteria; kingdom Thermotogati; phylum Thermotogota; class Thermotogae; order Thermotogales; family Thermotogaceae; genus Thermotoga; species Thermotoga sp. Ku-13t. The sequence goes on from NZ_LNFY01000011.1 coordinate 214,605, forward strand.
ATCAGGGTATATGTGCCCTGTTTGTTGCACAGATCTTTGGAATATCGCTTAACTTTTCTCAGCAACTTTCGATCGTGCTCACAGCCACACTGGCATCCATAGGTACGGCTGGTGTGCCGGGCGCAGGTTTGATCATGCTCACGATGGTGCTCACGTCTGTCGGTCTTCCCATGGAAGGTATCGCCTTGATTGCGGGTATCGACAGGATCCTGGATATGGGAAGAACATGTTTGAACGTCACGGGTGATATGGTGGGCGCGCTGGTGATCCACCGCTCGGAGAAAGCATGATGCTTATTGACACAGTCGATTCAGCGTACCGTTACACACTCTCAAAGAAATCCTTCGTATCTAATAAGTGAGGAACGTTCCCAGAAAACCACAGGAACAAGTGGTGGTTAGGCTTGTGCTTTGCTTGAGTTATTGTTCAGCGATTGGAAATACTCAACGATGTTACCACAGCCAGACCGTGAGTGGATCAAAGTTGGAAGTCATAGGATGAACCGGTGGACTCAAGAACGTTCACCTCATCGGTGAAGAGAGAAAACAAACATTGGTCTGTAACAGTCTTTGAAGATCGCAGAACAGTTGTACCAAGTCGGCGAACATGTGCGGGAAGGTTCTGAAGTAAAAAATAAATAAGGTGTTCCACGCAGGATGAAGGGCCCCGTGATGGGGCCCTTTGTTTTTGGTGTTGCACTCTTGACAAAAAATGGAAACTGCGTTCTAATATGTGTGGTAACGTTACCACATCAGGGGGGTGTTTGTATGAAGAGGTTGCTGGTATTCTGCCTCGCGCTAGTAAGTGTTCTCTCACTCTCGGCAGTGTACAAGACCACGATCAACGTGCTTCTGTGGGACGATGCTCTGACCCAAGCTCTGAAGGCTGGACTTCCCGATTTTGAAAAGCAAACTGGCATCAAAGTGAACCTCGAACTGGTTCCGAGCGGAACGTTGCTTCAAAAAACCCTGATGAGCATCACGGCACAGAGCGCAGATTACGATCTGGTGGCCGTGGATGAACCCAACATCCCGATGGTCGGACCGCTACTGTTGCCGTTCGATCAATGGCCCGAAACAAGGGTCTACCCCAGGCCAGACATGAACGACATCATGCCTTTGGCCTTCGCTGCAGGTCAGTGGAAAGGTGCGTTCCTCGGCCTACCGGTGAATGCGAACATTTACGTCTGGCTGACGAGGAGAGACATCATCGAAAAGTACAAAAAAGATGAGTTCAAAGCAGAGTACGGTTACGAGATGCGTGTTCCTCAGACGCTGAACGAACTGCTTGACATGTCGAAGTTCCTGGCGAAGAAAGACATATACGGCTGGGCACCGTTCACGAAACCGACCGAGGGTGCGACCTGCGAAGCCATTTGGATGTTCGAAAGTTTCGGCACCAAGGTCCTGCAGGTCGACGAGACCGGTTACAAAGTCGTCCTCGACAAAGACAAGGCCATACAGGCGATCAACTTCTACAAAGAGTTGCTCAAGTATGCCCCGGAAGGCGCCCTCGATATGGGACATGCGGAGAGGATGGCTGCCTTCTCCAGCGGAAAGGTCTTTTCCATGTTCAACTGGCCTGCACTCATACCAGATCTCGAAAACCCTGAAAAGTCCCTGGTGTACGGCAAGATAGAATACACAGAGCCACCGGCTGGTCCTGCAGGGAAGGCTGCGATCAGGGGTGCCTGGATCGTCGCAATACCGAAAGCCGCAAAGGAGAAGCAGGCAGCTGCGGAGTTCGCGTACTGGTGGATGTCCATCGAAACGGGAAAGAAGCTCATACCGAAGGGTCTCACACCCGCACGCGAATCCTTGCTCAAGGATCCAGAATTTCTCAAAGACAGACCGTGGTTCGCCGGCATTTACAGATCGTTACAGTACGCGGTGGAAAGGCCCAGATTCGAACACTATCCTGAGGTTTCGAGCATCATAAGGACGCACTGGCTGAACGCCATCTCCAACCGGGTGACTCCCGAGGAAGCCGTGGACAGGATGGTGAAAGAGGTCAATGAGCTTCTCAAGAAGTACGGCTATTAAGAAGAGGGGGCTCAGCCCTCTCTTCTTGTTTGTTTTTCCGGCCCTAATCGTCATCTTCGCCATCTCGATCTATCCTGTCATCTTCTCGCTGTATCTCTCTTTCACCGACAGGACACTCCTCTATCTGCGCGCACCGAAATTCGTCGGTTTCTCGAACTACTCTAACGTCGTATCGGACAAGCTCTTCTGGCATTCTCTGAAGCTTCAGCTGAGCTTCATGCTGTTCGCGATCCCTCTTGAACTGTTTGTTGGTTTTCTGGTGGCCCTTCTCTTCCTGAAAGATTTTCCGCTGTGCAGATTGCTCAGATCGTTGCTCATGCTTCCTGTCTTCATTCTGCCTGTCGTGTCTGGACTGACCTGGAGATTGATGCTGCAGCCTGGATACGGTCTTCTGGGGAGCTTTTTCAACTCCATTTCTCTCGGTCCGAAATCCTGGCTCGCCGATACGAAATACGCCTTCGTGACCGTCGTGCTGCAGGATATCTGGCGCATGTGGCCGTTCATGTTCATGATCATCTACGCCGGTTTGTCTTCACTTCCGAGCGAATATCTGGAAGCAGCACAGATCGACGGTGCGAAGTTCTGGCAGCAAATCTTTCACATCATCTTTCCGCTCTTGAGATCGGTGATGACGATGGCGGTGCTCTTGAGGATGATCGACGCTCTGAGGGTCTTCTCTGAAGTGTATGTGATGACCTACGGGGGACCTGCGAACGCGACGCTTTTGCTTCCTCTGTACATCCACAAGCAGGCCTTCGAATTCGGAAAGGTGGCCTACGCCTCGGCCGCTTCGGTCTTCCTCCTGGCAGTTTCTCTCGCACTCTCGTTCTACCTGGTCAGAGCGAGTTTCAGGGGTGAAGTGTCGTGAAAAAAGCAAAGTCCCTGAGGCTGATTCTGTGCCTGATCCTGGTGGCCATCGAACTGGTGCCGATAGGAGTCGTGATAACGAACAGCTTCAAAAGGGACATAGACATCTGGGCCAGGGGACCTTTTTACTTCAAACCGACACCGAAAAGCTACAGCGCAGTGCTTGAGAATTCAGACTTTCGTCTCGCGCTGAAGAACTCGCTGATCGTCGCGACCAGTTCCATGGCTGTGTCGGTGTTCTTCGGTTCGATGGCCTCCTTTGGACTGGTAAGGTTCCGTTTCAGAATAAACACGTTCTTGATATTTCTGATCCTGATGCTGAGAATGATTCCTCAGATCACCCTTGCCCTTCCTTTCTACATCCTTTTCAGAAACCTTGGGCTGAAAGACACGGTGATGGGACTTGCAGTGGCACACACAAGCTTCAATCTACCCTACGTGATAGCGCTCCTTTTGCCTTTCTTCGCGAGCATACCGAAAGAGTACGAAGAAGCCGCAAGGGTGGACGGTTGCAAACCTTTTTCGATCTACTGGAGGATATTCTTCCCGCTCGCAGCACCCGGCATCGTGGTGGCAGCAGTTTTCGCGTTTCTGATGTCCTGGAACGAGTTCCTCTACGCTCTGGTTTTGAGCGGGCCAAGATCAAAAACCGCCCCTATCGTTGTGAACGCCTTTCTGGGCCAATACGCACCATTGTGGGGACAGCTTTCCGCAGGTGCGACGATCATGCTCATTCCTGTGTTCGCCATCACGCTGGGATTTCAGAAATACATCATAAAAGGTCTATCGAGCGGAGGGCTGAAAGGTTGATGGAGGTGAGCGGATGAAACTGTTCCTGGACAGTGCGAAGCTGGAAGAGATAAAGTACGCCATCGAAAAATGGCACATCGATGGGATCACCACGAATCCGAGACATCTGTTCGCGGCGAACATGACTGTGGAACGGTTTGCAGAGGAAATCAAGAGGATCGTTGAAGGTACCGATATAAGCGTCAGCCTTGAGGTGAACCCCCACCTCAAAACCGCCGACGAGATAGTCGAAGAAGCCAGACGCCTGGCATATCTCAGTCCAAACTTCGTCATCAAGGTGCCGGCCACCGAAGTCGGCTTCGAGGCGCTCGCGCGTTTGGCGAAACAGGGTGTGAAGGTGAACATGACGCTGATCTTCACTCCGTTCCAGGCACTTCAGGCGGCGAGACTCGGAGCCCATTACATAAGCGTTTTTGTGGGCTGGAAAGAGGAGAGGGGCGATTTCGACGCTGAGCTGGTGTCGAAGATCGTGAAGATAATCAAAAACTACAACTTTTCATCCAAAATCCTGGTCGCTGCGATCAGATCTGCGAAGCACATCGTTGACGCCGCCCTCGCCGGTGCGGACATCATCACGGCATCCTGGGAAGTCTACAAGAGATGTTTCGAAAATCCATACACGCAGATGGGTCTGGACATCTTCTGTAATGCCTGGAACGAACTTTACAGGAAGGGAGGGTCCTGAATGGTGGATTTCCTGGTACACAGAGACGGCGATCATGTGGGTGTGGCGGTCAGAGACATCAAGAAGAATGAACACGTTTCCGGAAAGACCGTCGATGGGCAGTTCAGTTACGAGCTCGACGCGGTTCAGGACATACCCCTGGGCCACAAGATTGCGCTGAGAGACATCCAGAAGGGTGAGAAAATCGTCGAGTACGGCGAGATCATCGGCGTGGCGACTGACAACATCGCTAAGGGCGCGCACGTTCACGTACACAACATTCGAAGTTTGAGATGGGGGTGATCGAAATGAAGAGAGAGATACTGGCCTACAGACGGCCCGACGGATCAGTTGGTGTGAGAAACTACGTTCTGATACTTCCCATAGATGACATATCAAACGCGGTGGCCGAGGCGGTTGAAAAGATTGTGAACGGCACTCTCGCGATCCCACATCCTTACGGTAGATTGCAGTTCGGAAAAGATCTGGAACTGTTCTTCAAAACTCTGATCGGGACGGGCTTGAATCCGAACGTGGCAGCCGTGGTCGTGATAGGGGTAGAACCGAAATGGACTTGCAAGGTGGCGGAGGAAATCGCGAAGAGCGGAAAATGGGTTGAAGCCTTTTGGGTGGAAGGTTTTGGACAGCTCAGAACGATCGAAAGAGCCGCGCGCACGGCGGTGAAGTTCGTGGAAGATGCAACGAACCTGAAGAGGGAAACGGTGGATCTGTCAGATTTGATCGTGAGTTTGAAGTGTGGAGAGTCCGACACGACGTCCGGTCTGGGTGCCAACAGGGTTGTGGGCAGGTTCACGGAAAGGTTTCTGGAGATGAGTGGCACGGTGCTGTTCGGTGAAACGACGGAACTTACCGGTGCAGAGCACATCTTGATCCAGAGGATAAAGTCCGAACAGGAGAGACAGAAATTCATCCGGATGTTCGACGAGTACCAGCAGCTTGTGAAATCTCAGGGCGTGGACCTGCTCGGTTCACAGCCGACGCAGGGAAACATAGCTGGAGGGTTGAGCACGATAGAAGAAAAAGCTCTCGGTAACTTGCAGAAGATAGGGAACACGATGGTGGACGGCGTGCTCGAGCCGGCAGAAAGACCACCAGCGAAAGGCCTCTACTTCATGAACACTTCCTCAGCTGCAGCCGAGGCGGTGACGCTCTTCGCAGCCGCAGGGGCCGCGATCCATCTGTTCCCGACCGGCCAGGGCAACCCCATAGGCAATCCGATCGTGCCCGTCATAAAGATCACCGCCAATCCGAAGACAGCGCAGTGCATGTTCGAACACATCGATGTGGACGTCTCCGATCTGCTTCGGCTTAAGATCTCCCTGGACGAAGCTACGGAAAGATTGTTCAGCAGGGTCGTTGAAACCGCGTGTGGCAGATTCGTGAAGGCTGAAATCCTGAACCACAGAGAGTTCGTGCCGACCAAGCTCTATCCAAGCGCGTAGCGGGGTGAAGCGCATGAAGATGCTTGTGGCAGGAAAGTGGATCGACAGGGACAGAAAGATAGAGGTCCTTTTTCCCTACGACGGTAGTGTGGTCGATACGGTACCCGTGACCGAAGAGGAAGACGTCGAGCGAGCCCTGGAAAGTGCCGTAGAAGGTGCACAGTTGATGCGCAATCTCTCCGCCTATGAAAGGTCCACGATTCTGAAGCGCACGGCAGATTTGATCCGTCAGAACGAGGCAAAGTTCACTGACACGATCGTTATGGAGGTTGGAAAGACAGTTAAGGAAGCACGAGCCGAAGTGGTGAGGACGGCCGAACTGTTCGAACTGTGCAGTGAAGAGGCGAAGAGGATACACGGAGAAACCATCCCCTTCGACTCGCTAAAGGGTTCAGAACACAAAACTGGTTACTTCGTGAGAGAACCGGCCGGCGTCGTCGTGGCGATAACACCGTTCAACGTACCGCTGGCACTGTGTGCTCACAAGATCAGTCCGGCCATCGCTGCAGGCAACGCCGTGATCGTCAAGCCGGCTTCCAAAACCCCTTTGAGCACACTCCTTTTGGGTGAGACGTTGCTCGAAGCTGGGCTACCGCCGCAGGCGCTGAGTGTTCTCACCGGACCGGGTGGTGGAGTGGGAATGAAACTGGTCAGAGACAGAAGGGTCCGTGTTGTGAGCTTCACGGGGAGCGTCGGCGTTGGAGAGGAAATAGCGAAGAACGCTGGACTGAAGAAGATCCTGATGGAACTTGGTTCTAACTCTCCCGTCATAGTCACGAAGAGTGCAGACCTTCAGAAGGCCGTTAAGGCCGTGGTTTCCGGAGGTTACTCCATCGCAGGTCAGGTGTGCATATCCGTCCAAAGGGTTTACGTTCAGAGGGAAGTCTTTTCAGAGTTCGTAGAGCTCCTGTTGGAGGCTGTGAAAGAATTGAAGGTCGGTGATCCGAGGCTCAAGACGACGGATATGGGACCTGTGATAGACGAACAGAACGCACAGAGGATCGCAGAGTGGTTCGACGAAGCGATCCAAGCCGGCGCGAAACTCGCAACGGGTGGCCGAAGAAACTACACGCTCGTCGAGCCAACGGTCCTGCTCGAAGTTCCGAAAAAAACAAAGATCATGAACGAGGAGCTCTTTGGACCTGGCGTCGCCGTGAACAGCTTCGAAACGTTGCAGGAGGCCATAGACGAAGCGAACTCGACCCGTTACGGTCTTCAGGCTTCGATATTCACCTCCGATCTGCTCGAAGCGTTCGAGGCTATCAAAAAGTTGCAGTTCGGAGGTGTACTGATCAACGAGGGCACCAGGTACAGGGCGGACTTCATGCCCTATGGCGGTTACAAAGACAGCGGCATAGGAAGAGAGGGCGTGAGGTTCGCAATAGAAGAGCTCACAGAAATAAAAACGGTCGTGTTCGAAACCAGGAGGTGACGCGATGAACATCGAGACTTCGAGCGCCGGCTTTCGCGCAAAATACAAAGACCTGATGCTTGAACACACTTTCGAAAGGCCCCTAATCCATTACGGACGCGGAATAGCAACTTACCACATGTCGCACGGGAACTTCAGAATAGAAGACGAACTGTTCTGCAAGTACCCTGCAAAACGTTTCAGTGTGAACGAAAACGTTGTATTGTTTGATGAAACGATAAAAATGAGTCTCACAGAGAAAGACGGAAAATTACACGTGAGATTCGAACCACTCCGGAACGATTTCAACAGGCTCTGGTTCAGATTGCCCGCGTCGGAGAACGAGTTCGTTTACGGTTGTGGGGAGCAGTATTCTCACTTCAACCTCAGGGGCAGGAAACTACCCATCTGGGTTTCGGAACAGGGAGTGGGACGCAACAAAAAGGACCTGATCACACTGTTTGTGGACTGGGCTTACGATGCTGGGGGAGATTGGTACACGACCTATTATCCACAGCCAGTGTTCGTCAGTTCAAAGGGCTATTTCTGCATCGTGAACGGTTCTTCGTACATGGAGTTCGATTTCAGAAAACCGGACGTTTTTGAAGTATGCGTCTGGCAGATGCCGATCGAGATCATCCTTTACAGAAGCGATGACTGGTCGGGCCTCTTTGGAAAATTGAGCGAGCTTTTGGGAACACAGCCCGTCCTGCCAGAATGGGTCCTGGATGGCGCGATACTCGGCATTCAGGGCGGAACGAAAACGATGCTCGAAAAGATCGAGAAGATGTCAAAGAACGGTTTGAAGATAGCCGGCGTGTGGATCCAGGACTGGGAAGGAAAACGTGTGACGAGCTTTGGAAAACAATTGATGTGGAACTGGGTTTACTCTGAAGAGCTGTATCCGAACCTGTCGAAAACCATAGAGGATCTGCACTCACAAAGAATCAGGGTGCTGGGCTACATCAATCCCTTTCTTGCACTCGAAGGATCACTTTACAGGGAAGCTTCAGAGAAGAACTATCTGGTGAAAAGATCGAACGGACAGGAATATCACATCGTTGTGACGACCTTCCCGGCGGCGATCGTCGATGTGACGAAGCCTGAAGCGTTCGAGTGGCTCAAAGGTATCATCAAATCGAATATGATCGGAATAGGTCTGTCCGGCTGGATGGCAGACTATGGAGAATACCTCCCCACCGACGCCGTCCTGTCCAGCGGTGAGCCGGCGGAGACGTTCCACAATAGGTTCCCCGTGGAATGGGCGAGGTTGAATTATGAGGCTGTGAAAGAGAGCGAAAGATCCGATCTGGTCTTCTTCATGCGCTCAGGTTATTTGAACAGCTCCAGGTTCACCCCACTCTACTGGCACGGAGATCAGCTGGTCAATTGGTCCGTGGACGATGGTATAGCTTCCGTGATACCTGCAAAGCTGTCGCTTTCCATGTGCGCAGTTTCTCAGATACATTCCGACATAGGCGGTTACACCACGCTCGCAAAGAACGTTCCAGAAATGATCAGGACGGTCAGAACGAAAGAACTGTTCATGAGGTGGACCGAGCTGAGCGTGTTCGAACCCGTCATGAGGACGCATGAAGGTAACTGGCCGGACGAGAACTGGCAGTTCGATTCCGACGAAGAAACGATAAAACATTTCGTCGAGATGACGGATCTTCATGTGAAATTGAAAAATTATTTCCTCGCGTGCTTGAAGGAATACCAGCAAAAAGGATTGCCACTCTTCAGGCCTCTGTTTCTCCACTATCCACACGAAGAGAGGTGCTGGACGGAACAGTACGAATTTTTGTTCGGCAGGGACATCCTTGTGGCGCCCGTGCTCAAACCGAACGTGGATAGATGGCAGGTCTATCTCCCGCAGGACGAATGGATACATTACTGGAGCGGTAAGCTGCTGCGCGGTGGCGTGCACGAAGTCGAAGCGCCGATCGGTCGACCACCGTTCTTCATTAGGGCAGGGAGTGAGATGAAGTGGTGAAAGTAAAGGTCGGACTTGTTGGCCTGATGCAACCGAACTTTCGAGGCGACAAGGAAAGTGTCTACAGAAGGTGCGTGGAAGGTTTGAAAGAGCTTTCAGAAGAGCTCGGCTTCGAACTGTTTTCTTACTCGAAACTGCTGAGCGATGTGAACGAGGCGAAGAAAGCTAAAGAAGAGATCGAAAACCAGGCTGTGGACTTTCTTCTGATTCTGAACGTTTCGTTCGCATCTGGTTATCTGGTGCAAACTCTGGCTCAGACGGATGCATTCATAGGTCTGTGGTCCGTCCCGGAGCAATCGGATTCAGGCCCTCTGCCGCAGAACTCTTTCTGCGCGATGAATCTCAACGCGAGTTTGATGAAGCTCATGACCACGCACAAAAAATTCAAATGGTTCTACGGTTACGCGGAGGAAAAACTTTTCCGTGAGAGGTTTTCCACAACGATCAGGGCTCTGAATGCCTTGAAGAATCTGAAAGATAAAAGGATCGTTCAGATCGGAGGTCACGCACCAGGATTCGATAGTCTGGCGTACGATGCAGAAAAGATCAGAGAGATCTTCGGTGTGCACATCAAAGAAGTACCGTTCGAGACACTGAAAGATCTCATGCAAAAACAAAAAGACGTTGAAGACATCGTCGCAGACCTCAAACGGAGGCATGAAAGCATCGATCCGCTTTCCGAAAGAACGCTCGTTCCGGCCGCATCTTTGATAAGAACGCTCAGAGAAATCTGTGAAACTGAGAAGTGTGGAGCGATCGCACTGCTTTGCTGGCCCAAATTCAGGAGCGAACTTTCCATGGTGCCGTGCGCGTCAATGGGTTACCTCAACGATGAAGGCTTCGTTGTGGCGTGCGAAGGAGATGTGCTGGGAGCTCTGAGCATGCTCGTTCTGAAACTCATCAGCAATCATCCAGCGATGCTCTTCGACGTTGTGAGCCTGGATCTGAAAGACGAGAACCTGCTTTTCTGGCACTGCGGTGTCGGTATGAAGTCTTATTCGAACCGTTTGTTCATGAAAAAACATTTCAATCCGGGTCCTTACGATCCTGAGAAAGGCTGGCTGGAGATGGCACCGGTTTCGGAGATGGTGGTTGATCCGATGCCAGCGACCGTTTTGAGGTTAACTGAGAACGGAACAAAAGCGTTCGTCTTCGAAGGCGAATTCCTCGGCGATGTGAAACCTTCCTTTGACGGCAGCAGGGGCTGGTTCTCGAGCCTGAAGGATCATACGGGCAGGAAACTTCAAGTTCTTGACCTCGTGAACACGCTGATGTGTCACAGGCTGGAACACCACTTCGCGGTCGTGCGAGGCCACTGGGCGAAGCACTTGGTGGAGATGTTCCAGTGGCTCGGTGTAGAATTACTTGAGACGGTTCCATATTCGGAAAACAGCGTGTGTTGAGCGGGTGAAAAAATGAGAAAAGCGAAGAGACCCACGATCAAGGATATCGCATCGCTCAGTGGTTATTCCATAAACACCGTGTCGAGGGCACTGCGAGGAAGAGGCTACGTGAGTGCGGAGGCGAAGCAGAAGATTTTGCAGATCGCCGAGAAGATAGGTTATTACAAGGACAAGACGGCGCTCTCTTTGAGGAACCGTCAGACCAAGATCATAGGTGTCGTGATAGTCGACAATTCGAACCCGTTCTACGCAGACGTGTTGAGAGGCATAGAGGAAGTCGCGTACGCGGAAAGTTACGAAACGATCCTGGTCAACAGCTACCGCGATCCGGAGAGGGAGAAAGCTGCGCTCATAAGGTTGATCGAACGGCGTGTCGATGGTTTGATAATCACCTCGACGCAGCAGAACTGGGACTTTCTGCTCTGGGTTCGAAACACAGGAATAAACGTGGTCCTGGTTGGTTCACACCATGAAGGCTTGCTCTCCGTCCGGCCGGACGACATCAAGGCAGGTTATCTGGCTGCAGAACATCTGGTGCAGATGGGTCACAGAAAGATCGTGATGCTGAACTCCCTGCCGCACAAGTTCACATCGCAGATGAGGTTGAAAGGTTTTTTGAACGGCGTGGGCGATGAGGCACAGGTCCGCGTGATAAACTCCGCGGAGGGTTTCGAGAACGCCTATCGAGCGTTCGAAGATTTCCTGAAAAACCTGTGGAATGGAGAAACGGCGGTGTTCTGCTACAATGACATCTTCGCCTACGCGGTCATAAAGTGTCTGAACGATCGAGGGCTCCGAGTTCCAGAAGATATGAGCGTTGTTGGGGTGGACGATCTGGTCTTTTCGTCGATCGTTTCACCCCCGTTGACCACCGTGAGGATAGACAGGTTTCAGCTCGGTAGAACCGCGTTCCAGGGTGTTCTCGGCAAGCTAGACCGGGAAGAAACGATCGTTGATGTTGAGCTGATTGTACGCAACAGTGTGAAGCACATCGGTTGATGCTCGAACCTGATTCCCGTTCGCCGGGAGGACGCAACATGAAGAAAGACGAATATTCCTTCACACAAGTTGAACCAGGTGTTTGGCACATCGTCGATTACAGGAAAGACAGTATGTACTTAGTCGAAGGAGAACGTGAAGCGCTCCTGATCGATACCGGCATGGGTGAAGGGGACTTGAAGGCTCTCGTGAACTCGATCACGAAGAAACCCACTTCTGTAGTGATCACCCACGCGCACTGGGACCACATCATGCAAGCGGATCAGTTCGAGAAGGTTTACCTCAACCACAGAGACCTTCCCATAATAGAATTGTTCAAGTTGAAAGTGCCAGTGCAAAGGTTCATGGACGTGAGCGAAGGCTGTGTCTTCAATCTCGGTGGGAGGTTTCTGGAGGTCGTCGAGGTTCCCGGTCACACACCCGGCTCCATAGTGCTGATAGACAGACAAAGCAAGCTTTTGTTCAGTGGGGATGCGATCGGCGCGGGACACACGTGGATGCACCTTCCAGGCTGCCTGCCACTCGCAGTTTATCTTGAGAGTCTCGAGAGGCTTTTGCAGATCGATGGCTTTGAGAAGATATACCACGGCCATCTTGCCGAGTCGAAGGTTTTCGATGTTCAGCACCTCAAAGACCTGATCGAGGCGGTTCGGCTGGTCACCGAAGGAAAGCTGGTGGGTCAACCTTACAGCTTTGGCAACTTCGAAGGGCTCTACGTCACCCACCGCTCTGCGGTGCTGGTGTACGATCCAAACAACGTGAGGTGAAAGCGCAGATACGATCGTTCCTTCGTGGGGGGTGCGTTTTGTGGAGAAAGAAAGGCTGAGTCTGAAAACCAAGATCGGTTACGGCATTGGGGATCTCTACGGAGGAGGAGCCTTCATAATCATCGGTACCTACTATCTCTACTTCCTCACAGATGTGATGCGCATCAATCCGGCCTTGGCAGGAACTGTGATCATGGTGAGCAAGATCTGGGACGCCATCACGGACCCCATCATGGGCATCATCTCTGACAAGACCAGAACCAAATTCGGCAGGCGCAGACCTTATTTCTTTTTGGGAATTCCACTAATATTTCTTTCCTTCTTACTGATGTGGTACGCACCAATTTTCGAGAGCGAGTTACCACGTTTTTCTTACGCGCTCTTCAGCTACATGTTCTTCGCCACGATCATCACGATGGTCATGATTCCATACAACGCACTCGCACCCGAGCTGACCATGGATTACAGTGAGAGAATCTCTTTGAATTCTTTCAGGATGTTCTTTTCGATGCTTTCTTCAGTTCTGTGTGCCATACTACCGATGGAGATCGTCAAACGCTTCCCATCCCCCAGAACCGGTTTCGCGGTGATGGGCACCTTCTTTGGAGTCTTTTTTGCACTGCCTTTCATACTGGTCTTCACCGCCACGAGAGAAAGGCCAGAATTCTGGAAGGAGACAAAGTTCAGTTTCAGAGAGAACTTCATCGAACCGTTCAAAAACCGCAGCTTTGTCCAAGTCCTTTTGATGTATCTGTTCTCTTTTTTGAGTATGGACGTTATCATAAGCATCTTAGTGTACTACATGACCTACTATCTGAACAGGGGACAGATCACGAACCTCGCCCTCGGGGCACTAATCATCTCTGAGATTATCTTCATTCCATTCTGGTCAGCGCTGGGGAAAAGGTTTGGAAAGAAGACCGCCTTCATACTCGGCCTGACGGTATGGATCGTTGCGATGCTCTTCAGCTTCGCGATACTACCGACGAGCCCCACGTTCGTCATCTATCTGTTTGCGGCGGTGGTGGGTGCTGGAACCAGCTCCGTGGTGGTCATGATCTACTCGATGTTCGCTGACATACCGGATACGGACGAGCTCAGGAGTAGTCAGCGCCGAGAAGGAATCTACTCGGGACTGTTCACCTTCATGAGGAAACTCAGCTCCGCGGTGGGACTGTTCTTGATATCTAACATCATCGCCCTGGCGGGTTACATACCACCGAAGGAAGAGATCGTCGATGGAGTGAAAAGGTTGGTTCAGCAACCGCAGAGTGAATCGTTCATTATGGCTTTGAGATTCTTCTTCGCGTTGCTCCCGATGGGATTGTTGTTGCTGAGTCTGTTCGCAGCTATTAAGTATCCTTTGACGAAATCCGTGCACGAGAAGCTGAAAACGATCCTGGAGATGAAGAGAAAAGGAGAGGAATTACCGCAGGAGATGGTGAAGGAAGAAGAACATTTGAAAAAGCTCTTGCTCGGGGAACGATAAGGTTGTACAACGGCGTTCGTCTCGGTTCACGATCGATCCTGCTGGACACGGGAGTCCTTCAACCAGGATCGCTGGTGCGTTGGCTCCCAGGTCAAGTATGTTTTTCGGGAATTTTTCAGACAGAGCCCGACCAGCTCGTTCACATTCGCCGTCGCGAGGCAGATCGCCGTGTCCACCGCGTCGTGATAGATCTTCACTTCTTCATTTTCCAGGACGGCTCTTATTGGAAAAACGACGTTGTTCCTGAAACCTCCACTGATTTCGTATTCTGTTTCAGGTGCCAGGATGGACTGTTCATGTACGTCCAGCACCTTCGTCGGATCTTCCAGATCCAGAAGCATGACACCCACACTATAGCGCTTGGTCCATTTTTCTTCCCGGCCGTTCTTGCCCCTTGACGGATCGACATCGACCGCGTGGAATATCACCAGCCAGCCTTCATCCGTTTCGATAGGTGGCGCCCCGGGTCCCACCTTGCAGTTCGCAAAAGGTACATCTTCCACAGCCAAAAGCAGTTTGATCTCTCTCTCCAGAACCGAAGATCTGGCGAAAAGCTGATCCAGATATCGAACCTCTCCATTCCCAGCTTTCCGTACACGGGGAACGGTTTTTCGAGTCTCACGTGGTAACCGTTTACTTTCCTTGGAAAGAGTACGATGTTTCTGCTGTCCGGTGTGGAAAGATGCATCAATTCGAAGTTCTTGAAATCTTCCGTGCTTGCGATGCCCGCCCTGATGCTGTGAAATGTGCTGAGTGCGAAGATCATGAGAAGTTTTCCTTCTAAGATTACCAACCTGGGATCGTAGATTCTGATCGCGTCCGGTTCATCAGCGAACATGGGCAAAAGTTCGGGCGAGACCTCCCATTCGATTCCATCTTCACTGAACGCAAGTCCCAAGTTGGTACCTTCGATTCTCTGTTCCTGGAAAGATCCACAGTCGTTGCGAAACACCATGACATATCTTCCACCGTATTTGCACGCGCCAAGGTTAAAGACCAGCGTTGAAGGTACGGCACATCTTTTCTCGTCAGTATGGGATTGCCGGAATGTCTCTTTACTCCTGCATAAGATCTCAGTTCACCCATCGTTTCGGCTGCACCAGTTGAAGAAACTTTTGAACGTTGAACACCAGTTTCACCTACTGGGAAGATTAAACCGTTTGAACATCGAACCAGCAAAAGATCGATTTCAGTGGATAACTTAAATCGTACGGCTATTTAGATGCTTGTGGTCAATACAGCTCGGGTTTTGTCTGCTATTTAAAGTTCTCACGGGATGATGACCTGGTTTGTCGTTTGACAAAAACGTTACTGTGGTTTTATCATCACATTGGTTAATGGGGGATAACTAATGGAGGGACCGTTTTGCTCACAGAACTGGAAGCGACGATACTGAGACTGATACGAGACAATCCCGGCATTTCCAGGCTCGACATAGCCAGGAAGCTTTCCATCAGCAAACCACTGGTGACGAACGTTGTGGCGAGGTTGATCAAAAGGGGCCTGGTGGTCGAATCTGGAACGAGGAAGATGCCGGCCGGTAGGCCAAAGGTGTCGCTGAAGTTCGTGCCCGATGCCTGGTACTGCGTCGGTATCGAACTGGAAGAACGTTACTTCGAACTGATCGTCACAGACCTGTCAGGTCGCATCGTCCACTCGGAGCAGGAGAAGATCGACAGTTTGCAGAAAGATCAACTCATTGATCTGTGCCAGGAGAGAGTGGAACGCTCGCTCGAAAAAAACAGTTTGCCGAAGGAGAAGATCCTCGGTGTGGGCATAGGCATAGCAGGGATGGTGGATCCGACGAGTCGTGTGGTGAGGACCGCACCAGCGCTCGGTCTGACGAACTTCGATCTTGCATCCGTTCTGACAGAGAGGTTGAACCTGAACGTGATCGTTGTGAACAGGGTGAAGGCTGCCGCACTGGCCGAACACCGCGTGGGTGCTGCAAAAGGCGCTCAGAACGTTCTCTTCGTTTTCATAGACAGCGGTCTTGGCTCCGCAGTTCTACTGAACGGGAAGATATATGAGGGCTTTCACGGCAAGGCGGGGGAGTTCGGCTGGATGGTCACAGACCTGGATCGTTCAGAGCCTGAGCTTTGTGAAATCGAAGATTTCGGGCATCTGGCAAGACGTTTTTCTGGACACGCGATCACGATCAGACTGAAAGATGCGAAGGTGAACGTCGAAGACATCTTCGATGTGCAAATCGACGGGAAATTCGAGTGCCTGTTGATCAGTGGTCTGAGGCACGTCGCCGCGGCCCTTGCAAACGCAATACTGCTTTTCGATCCACAACAAATCGTCATCAAGGGCAGGATTGGGCACAAACACTACGAACGCATCGTCGAACTGATGATGCCGATTTTGAAGCAGATCCTTCCACCCCAGTTTCACGAGAACCTGAATCTGCACAAAGGCTTGATCGAAGATTTCGACGTTGCGCTTGGAGCTGTTTTCACCGCTCAACAGAGGTTCATGGGACTGTGATTCGAATCTTCAGGGAGGAGGTGTTTGTATGAAGAGGTTGCTGGTCCTTCTTCTGACAGTCGCTGCGATATCGATCTTCGCAGACGTTGTGCTCATGTGGTTCACCGATGGGCCTGATTTCGACCTCATCACGGCCCAGACTGAAAGGTTCACGAAGCAAACGGGCGAAAAAGTGGTGATACTGAACCTGCCATACTATCTGGAGTACAAGCCCAAGCTTGCCGCGATGGCGAAGGCCGGTTCTCCACCGGACGTGGCGAGAGAAACGGATCTGCTCCCGTGGGTTGATTACGCGATCGATCTGAAACCACTGGTGGAGAAATACACAGGAATGAAGTTCGAACAGTGGCTCGAAAACGTATCCTTCTACAAAGCAGGTTTCAAGAAGCTCTACGAAAAGTACAACAAAGTCGTTGGTATCCCTTACACGTCTGACGCACACGCGATTTTCTACAACAAAGAGATCTTCAAAAAGGCAGGTATCGAGCCACCCAAAGACAGGCCGTGGACCATCGACGAGTGGTACGCAGCAATGAAGAAGATCAAGCAGAGCGGTGCGGCGAGGTACGCGCTGGTTTACGACTTCAGTCCTTACAGATTTTCAAACTTGCTGTACGTGTTCGGTGGAGGTATATGGGACAGGGAAGGGAAGAACATCATAATCGATTCGAAAGAATCCATCGAGGCACTCGAGTTCTTTGTGAAACTGCACGATGAAGATCTGATACCCAAAGCTGTCTGGTTAACGGGAGATGCCCCCGCAAAATACTTCCAGAATGGACTCGCAGCGATGTACGTGTCTGGAACCTGGATGCTCGCACAGTTCAGAGAACAGTTGAAGTTCGACTGGGGCGTGATCATGTGGCCGTACAAACGTGAACGCGCCGTGATGACTGGAGGAAAGTACATTGTGCCGTTCACCGAGAAAGGTGCGGCTCTGGCGTTCTTCCTGACGAACGAAGAGAATCTGGCCGAGTTCGCGGGCAAGCTCTACCTCATACCGGACCGCAAAGATCTGGCTGACGAAGTCAAGATCGAAGATCCGTTGATCAGCGAAGTGTACGCTGTCGTTATGAAAGATCTAGCTGAATCGACACGCGGTAGTATGGTGCCCGACTGGTACGATCCCGACACCGCGGCGATCGTTCAGGCCAACAGAACGGTGATAAACGACTACATCAAAGCCGCGATAGCGAAAGAGAAGACACCGGAGCAGGCCTTCAAAGAGCTGGCTGTGATACTGAGAAAAGCCGCTGGAAAGTGATTCAAAAATGGCCCGGGCGTTCTGCCCGGGCTTTCAAAGGAGTAGACGGGACTTGAGGAGACAACACTACGCTTGGTTTTTCCTCTTACCGAACCTTGTCATATTCACGATCTTCGTCGTTACACCGGCTCTGAGCAGCTTCTACTTCTCTTTCACTGACTACGACATGCTCAGGTTCTCGGGAAAGTTCGTGGGCCTTTCGAACTTCCACTACCTGTTCTGCACCGAAAGTGGTTTTCCAAAGGTCTTGATGAGGACCTTCATTTATTCTGCCATGGTGGTTCCACTCGCGTTCTTCACCTCTCTGTTCCTTGCGGTGATAACGAGTTCTGATCTCATCAAGGGTAAGGCTTTTCTGAGGGCACTGTTCTACTGGCCATGGTTGCTCTCTCCCTCGATAATAGGCATTTCCTGGAAATGGTTTCTCGACTACGATGATGGTTTGATCAATATACTCCTTCTGAAGAACAATCTTTCACCGGTTCCCTGGCTTCTGGATCGAAGGCTCGCCTTTTTGAGCGTCGTGCTTGTCACAGTCTGGAACGTCGCAGGTTACTTCATGGTCATGTTCAATTCGGCATTGACAGCCATCCCAACTGAGGTTTATGAGGCGGCCGCCCTGGACGGTGCGGGTCGCTGGGTGAGGTTCTGGAAGATCATCTTCCCGTTGCTCAAACCCACAGCTGTACTGGTACTCGTTCTGAGCACGATCATGTCGATGAGAAGCTTCGAGATCATCTACGTGTTCACCGCGGGAGGTCCTGGAACGGCCACCACCGTGCTCGCGCAGAAAATTTACTACACGGCGTTCCTCGAACGTAGACTCGGTATGGCTTCAGCCATGTCGGTGATCCTTTTTGCAATCTTGATAACACTATCGTTGCTGCAGTTCAAGATCTTGGAGGAAGAAGTATGAGGAAAGCGCTGCTGATCGTTCTGAACGTTTCAGTTTATCTCTTCGCTTTTTTGTACGTCTCACCCATCGTCTGGACGATCTTTTCGAGTTTCAAAGAGGAAAAAGATCTGTTCTCATGGCCTCCGAAGCTGATCAGCCAGCCCACGCTCACCAACTTCGTTCAAGTGCTGTACAAGACTCAGTTCGGCCTGTTCTTCAGAAATTCGTTCGTGGTTTCTCTGTCCGCGACCTTCATCACCGTGGTGATAAGCGTGATGGGAGGATACGCCCTGGCCAAGTATCAGTTCAGATTCAAAAACTATGTTTCTACGTTCATCCTGTCCACACTCATGATCCCACTTCAGGTCATCATGGTACCGATCTATCTGGTACTGTCTAAGCTCGGCATGATAAACACGCTGTGGGGACTCATCATACCACCAGCGGCAACACCCACGGGGATCTTTCTCGCGCAGAAGTACATGATCTCCGCGATACCTGATTCCGTGATAGAGAGTGCGAGGATGGACGGTGCTAACGAGTTTCAAATCTTCTTCAGAATCGTTCTGCCCCTATCGCAACCACTCGTCACTGCGCTCGCCGTGCTGTCTTTCACCTGGCGATGGAACGATTTTCTGTGGCCGCTGATCGTCGTGGGTTCACCGAAGCTCTACACGATACAGCTCGCGCTCGGATTGTACTCAGGTGAACACATCGTGCAGTGGGGTCCACTGCTGGCCATGACGGTTTTATCGATGGTACCGGTTCTGATCGTCTTCATCGCCCTGCAGAAATACTTCGTCAAAGGCATCACCACGGGTGCGATCAAGTGAGGGATGAAGATTGAAATACACCTTCCTGAACGATTCCATCGTTTATGAGCACGAAATTCTGAAAGAATACGTTCTGTCAAACCTGGAACTGACCATGGTTTTGAAAGATGGAATGCCGCATCGACTGTTCTCTTCAAAGAGTGGCCTTCTGATCGAATTCCTCAGGATCGAACTTGAACGACCAACTGGATGCTCCCTGTGGCCGAACGGATGTGAGTTCAACGGTGAAAGGGCGAGCTGGAAGATCCTCACTTCAGCCTTCAGCCGATCGATCCTGTGGGAGATCGCAGGGGCGAAGAAACTGTTGATCGAGTTCAAAGCTCCCTTAGAGAAGGAGTTCAAAGTTCCGTTCGGTGCAATCTACAGCTTCAGAAGTCCGCTCAGCGTCACGGTGAACGGCTCTGAAATAAACCTTTCAGAACTTGTAACGATCGAAACAGTCAACTGCAAGATCGAAAAGTTTCAAAGAAAAAACGACAGATCGTTCAGCCTCGAACTGAGAGCCGAAAAAGGTAAAAATTTGAAGATCCGTTTCTTCACCGAGAAAGGAAATCAAGATGAACAGAAAGAGAACCTCGCTTACAACGAGTTTTTGAAGACGCACGTTCCTGAAAATTTGGACGAACCGGCGAGAAGCCTCGCCCTCTTCGCACTCCACACGGCGCTCAGCAACTGGAAAGATCTCGGAGGAAATTTTGCCTTCACTGCGGGTGTGAACTACTCGTTCCCACCGAGAACCTACTTCAGAGACTCCTTCTGGACCTGTCTGAGCGTTCTCGATGTGAGAACCGATCTTGTGAAGAATCAGATACTGACGCTCGCCAGCGCCGTTCACGACGATGGCTGTCCCAGCGGTGTCATGTTCCTGACGGAAGAAGAAAAGATGCTGCTGAGGGAACTCAGGAGAGAAAACCGTACGATAATGGAGAACGTCAGGTACGACAACGATTGGTGGAGCGATCATCACGATTCTGGTTTTCTCTTCGTGCTGTTGCTGTCAAAGTACGTGAACGTCACTGAAGATGTTGCGATCCTGAAAGAACGTGTCGATTCCGAGACCGTCTTAGACAAAGTTGTCAAGGTCCTGAGACACGCTGAAAAGTTCGTCCGTGATGGTCTTTTCATGAAACCCCTCGATTGCAAAGACTGGGCTGACAACGTGTTCAGAAACGGATACGTCACTTACGACGCTGCATTGCATGTCGCCGCGCTCAGAGAGGCTTCGAAACTGCTGTTGTTTTCGGGCATGCGCGAGACTGCGAAGCGTTTCGAGGAAGACCATCTGAAAGCGAGAAGACGCTTCAACGAGGTTCTCTTCGACGATAAGAGAGGTTACTTCGTCAATTTCATAGGTAGTTACGTTGAAGACCACATCAGCCTCGACACAGTGGTTTCGATCGTCTTTGATGTCGCCGACGAGCAAAAGGCCATCTCATCGCTTTTGAAGATGGAGCAGTTTCTGGAAACGAGGAACAATCACCAGCAGCCCTATGGGGACTGGGGTGTGATGAGCGTCTGGCCCCACTACAGAAAGAGATCACACCTCTTTGGAAAGAGCGCGTTTCCTTACAGGTACCATAACGGGAGTTGCTGGCCGTATTTGAGCTGCGCGTACGCACTGGCGAAGGACCGATTCGGTCTGGATTACACCTATCCTCTGCTCAGCTGGTGGAGATACTCACTCGAAAGGGGCTGGGTGAACCTGGTCGAGTACTACTCACCGTGCTTTCATAGAGGGTCGCTGCACCAGGCCTGGAGTGGCTACGCTGCGGCCGTGGTTTCACAGATCGAACGCGGAGAAATGGGGGTGTCAAAATGGTAGAGAAGTGGAACCACTTTCCAGTTTACATGTGGTCGGGCCCTGGAACGATCAGGATAAACAGGGTGAAGTTCCCCGGGACGGCGATTGATAAAAAGGTGCACATCGAAGGAGGCCTGAGGATCGGGGCGAGGCGGTTGAAAGAGATGGGTTACAACTGGACCTACTGCACGTACAACTGGGGCTTTCCACCCGAGATCGAGAAGGAAGACCACGAATATTTCAAGCACACGGTCTCAGAGTACCACGAAGAAGGATTGAAAGTCTTCGGATACGTGCAATTTTCGAACGTCGTCTTCGACGGTTCTCACATGACGAAGAGATGGTACGCGGTGGATCAGTACGGAAACAGGATCAACTACTACTCGGGACGGTATCTGACCTGCCCCACCGATGAGGAATGGAGGCAACATCTGGCTGAGATCGTGAAAGGCATAGTCGAAGCCGGGGCGGACGGAGTCTTCTTCGACAACGTGTTCGGTTCGTGGTTCGGTTTCAGACCGTGCTACTGTGACAGGTGCCAGAAACAGTTCAGAGAGTTCGCGGAAGGTTTGGGTTTCAAAGTCAAAGGCATCCCCGAGTATCTCTCCGAAAATGTCGAATCGAAGGCTTATCTGATGTGGAGAAGGAAAATAGTCTGGGAGACGATCGAACAACTCTCAAAGTTTGCAAGATCGATCAATCCGAACGTGATCATCTCTTCGAACTCGTTCGAAGCGTGTCTGAGCAAACTCGCAGTCATGGCAGGTGTGGATCTGAGGGATGCCTTCAGGGTGCAGGATCTGGTCATGATAGAGAACCACCAGCTTCCAAGAAAGTTTCAGGGTTTGCAGATTTTCAACACGATGACCTACAGGATCGCACATGCGCATTCCAGAGGAAAACCGGTCACCTCGGTACCATACATGCTCGGCATAGGAGCAGACGCGGTCTATCCCATCAGGAACTATCTGCAGGGAATGGCGGAAGCCTACGCCAACGATTCGGTCATGGTCCTGAAAGGCACCGAATATTTCAACAACGGCCGATGGACGCTCATCACGGCCGACGAGTTCGAAAACGTTCGGAAGCAGATCGCAGACTACCACAGCTGGTTCAAAGGCGAAAGCGGAGTCTGGAAAGATTGCTATGGAAAGAAAGCCAGCAAGATCGCGATCTTCCATCCTTACGATTCGCTCACGTTCCACTGGGAGAGAACGTATTTGCCCTTCTTCGCGGCGCAGCACGAACTGATCAAGCACGGAATAGATTACAGGATCGTGTGGGACGATCTCGACGGTGTGGAAATCCTGCTGGTACCACCCATATTCGAAGAAACCGAGTTCGAGAAGATCAAGCGTTTCAGCGGGAAGAAGATCTTCTTAGGTTATTCACCTTTCGAGAACGAGAAGATCGTCTGGAAGGAAATCTACGAGAGGCTCGTTCAGAACGTCAAGACGGAAGAGCAGCTCATGCTCGAGCAGATACTTTCCCTGCTGAACTTCTCGGCATACTTCAACGATCCGAACTGGAGAAAGAGGATGGAAAAGGCAAACTTTCTGTTCTTCAACTATTTGAACTACTGTTACGCCTTCTCACATCCGTTCGAAGCGGATGAACTGATCGAACTGGTGAAACCGTATCAAGCTTGGTCAGTCCAATCCGATGGCTTTCTCATCGTCAGCAGCTTTGAGCGCGACGGAACACTGAAAATCCACGTGGTCAACCTGGAGGACAGGCAGGTGAACGTGGATCTGATCCTTCCGAAAAACTGGCGCGTGGAGAAAGTTGAAAGCTACGATTACGAGGGAGCCTTCGTCCACAGGATCTACTCAGTAACCACGTGAAGTTTTTTCAGCCTTTGCGGTGCGTTGGAGGAACCATTCTATCAGAATCGGCTGGGAGAGGAGCGTGAAAGAAAGCCCAAAACCGATGCCGAGGATGAGCAAAAGCGAAACGTTTCTGAACAGGGCAAGCTTCGAAAAGCTGAGGACACAGAAACCTCCGATCAGCCCCAGCCCGTTGGCGAGTACCGGCATGGAGATGTTCTTTACGGAGGCAGAGACGTCCCTCGTACTTCTCATATCGTGTGCGAGGTGGATCGAATAATCGACCACCAATCCGACGAGGATGCTGGCAACGATGGACGTGGCCACGTCGAGTCTCAGTCCCAGCTCCGCGATGAAGAAGAAGTTCAGGATCGCGGTGAACAGAACTGGGACGACGATCAACAAGGAGAGGAGGGCGTTTCTGAACGCGAACAGGACCGAGCCAAAGATCAGCAGCAAAGAGGCAGACAGGCTCTGGATCTGGCTGGTGACGATGCTCGAATTGATCTGATCCACGATGAACGCCGCACTCGCAACGGTGAAGTGATAATCCGGATAGTTCTTCAACACCTCAGTGATCCTGCTCTTCAGTTCTCCTGCTTTCCTGTAAGCTTGCTCCGTCATGTTCACGACGATCCTGATCGTCTTGCTATCGGCCACGAAGTAACGTATCGCCGGTTGAAAACGTGACATCAGCACCAGACCTGGTACAGGATAATTCACGGGGAACTGAACCGACGATACTCCTTCGATCCGGCGCAGCTCGTTCAGAAGCTCTGAGATGAGCTGAGAATCTTTCGCCGTGAAGAGACTGTCCTTCTCGACCATGATGTACACAGGCTCTCTGTAAGAAAACTGCTTCGTGAGGATGTCCAAGGCTCTTCCGACATCGCTGCCCTTTGAGAAGTAAGAAGCCTGGTCCATGCCAACATCTATCCGTGACAGAGAGAGAAAGGTCATCACAACGAGGATCAACGAAACCATCAGCAGGATGCGTCCAAGCTTTTCATTTCCGAACCCGAGTAGGACCGTTCGGTGCTGGATGGCTTTCTCTTCTCGCAGAAGCTCGTAACCAGAAGTGAACAGAATGAGGAACACGAGTGCGAGACCCGAAGAAACCATCAATCCAAGATGCCTGAAGGCTGTTATCTCAACGAACAGGAAAGAGAGAAAGCCAACGCAGGTGGTCAACATGGAAAAGAAGATCGGTCTGAACATCTCCCGTCTCACCCGATCTTTGAACCTCACCACGCCATTGTAGAAGTGTAGCCCGTAAGCCGAACCGATGATGATCAGGAAACTCACACACATGACGCTCATCGTGTTGAGCTCGATACCGATCAAACTGACCACAGCGTACACGATCAGATTCGCTTCGGCTGGTATCAAGAGCGAAACCAGGCTCGCCTTCAAAGATCTCGTTTGCAGATAGAAGATGAGCAGTACCACCAGAAAAGTAATGGCAGGATAAAGGGAGATCTGATGGATGATCTCACGGAAAAGGTGTTTGTTTATCACAAGCTGGCCGAAGGCGAGGGCGTTCAGATCTTGAAAATCGTTCAAAACCTTTTCTATCTCACTCAAAGCCCTGTCCTCGTTGTAGCCTGGGCTCAGCGTGCAGTGTAAGAGCACGTACCTTGCATTCTTCGAGATGAAGGAGCTCGCTTCGGGATCCGTGAGGATTTCTTCGTCGAGTTTCGAACCGTCGAAGTATGGTTTCCTGAAGCTGTAGTTGAGGACGCTGAGCACGTTTTTCACGCATGGAAGGTTTGAAAGCTGGTTCTGAAGTTCGTTGAGTCTGAGCAACGCCTGGACTGTCAAAAAACCTTCGGGATAGTGTGCGAGCACCACGAACTGAGATCCGTCGTTGAATTTCTGTACGATCTTGAAAAAGGCCTTCAGCTCTTCGTTGTTTATCTGCTCTATACCAACCCTGGAACTGTATCCTGGCAAAAAGACAAAATAACTGGCGTTTATGCGCGCCTTGAAGTAGATGATCACACCTGAAATCACACAGACGATCAAAAACAAAATTGTGAACGCGTACCTTCGTAGCCACACGAATTTCATTCTAGCCATGACAGTTTTCATCGACGTTTCTGTCTCGACAAAAACGTTTACCAGGTGCGTTTCGTTCTGATCATTTCCCAGAGCTGTCTGGCGAGCTGTGGAGAACGTTCGTTCACACTGCTCAGAAAATCGAGCATGGCTGAGCTATCAAGCTTGGAAACGAGTTCAGCGAGCGTTTCAAGGCTCAAATAGCCCTCATCGAGCCACCGCATGATCCTGTCCACGTCGAGCGTCAGCGATGGCAGGGTGGTTTTCACCGTCAAACTGGACTGCACGACCCAGTTCGGCATCTTGCCACGGTAGTTGTAGCTGGATACAAGCTGAGACCAGATCGGGGCCGCGTTGACACCCCCCGTGGGGTTCTCACCGTCCACGGCCACCGCCATGATGAAGGTTTGATCACCCCCGACGAACCAGGCTGTTTTGGAAGAAGTGCCTGTCTTACCCGCAACAGGAACTTTCTGCCGTGCGCGCACGCCGGTTCCCCTCTCGACAACTTCACGCATCACATTGAGCAAGACGACTGAAGATTCCATAGGAGTGATTTTTCTAGCCCTGACAACGTGGATCACCCTCACCGAAGCTTCGTAAACGACTCTCCCATTGGGATCTTCGATGCGCTGCACGATGTACGGCTTCAGAACGGCACCACCATTGAAGATAGCTGCGTAAGCCTTCAAAATCTCTTCAGGTGCCGTTTCGAGTGTACCGAGGGCGATCGTCATGTCGTCTGGATAATAACCTTCGATCTTCAGCTCGTTCTTGAGAAAATCGATCACCTTTTCTCTTCCGAGTTGCATGAACAGGTTCACCGAAGGTATGTTCAGAGAATCAACGAGCGCCTGTCTCATCGTGACGACGCCACGGTAACGCTTGTCGAAGTTCTCAGGAGTCCAGTCACCGATCTTCAATGGCAGATCGATCAGCTCGCTGTCCACTGACCAGCCTTCCAGAACGGCGAGATAGTAATACAGGGGTTTGATCGCCGAGCCAAGCAGCCTTCTACCTTCAGGATAGGTCAGACCAACACCTTTGTAAACCAGCACCGCGCCGGACATTGGATCTATCGCTTCGACGATGATGTTTGGAGCCAGACCCAGCGCGGCCTGCGAAAGCTTTCTGTCCAGAGTCGTGTAGATCCTGTAACCCTGTCTCAGCTCATCCAGACCGTAACCGATCTCTTTGAGCTCTCTGACCACCCTCCAGAACACTTCCTCATCCATGCTGAACACGGACCTGCCCGAATAATTCATTCTCTCGAGTTCTTCCAGCGACTGACGGTGAACACTCTCACTTATGTAACGTTCCTCGAGCAAGGCGTCCAGCACCGTTTTCGCCTTGCGTTTCGCGATCTGCCAGTCTCTGAGCGGGTTGAAGTTCTCGGGCGAACGCACCACACCCACCAGGAGTGCCGCTTCGTTCAGGTTAATCCCGCTCAGATCTTTTCCAAAGTAATATCTTGCTGCGCTGGCGAATCCGTAAAGACCATTCCCCATGTACACGGAGTTTATGTACATCTGCAGAATTTCTTCCTTCGTCCTGTGCCTTTCGAGCCAGAGTGCGATGAACATTTCTCTGATCTTCCTCTGCCAGCTGACTTTCGGTGAAAGGTACAAGGTTCGTGCGAGTTGCTGTGTGATGGTACTTCCTCCCTCGCTGATCGACATGCTGGTGATGTTTCTCACCACGGCCCTCGCGATGCCGAGAGGATCGATGCCCGCGTGGAGATAGAAGCGTTTGTCTTCAGAAACCAGCAAGGCGTTCAAAAAGTACGGAGGAACGTCCTCGAGCCTGACCCAGAAAGACCGCGGCAGGGACATCGGTGTGCCGTCCGAATACACGAGCAATAAACCTGTCGGCATGCGCGACTCCGGCGATGGCAGATCCTTCGTGAACTGAACGTAGAAGTAAGAAAGTACCACGATCGTGAGAAAAAAACCACACAGAAAACCTAAGAGTCTCCAGCGCATCTTTCACCACGCTCGAGTGCGAGCAAATTCTTCTTCCATTCCAGTCCGGCGCTGAACCCCCCGAGAGAGTTCTTACCGACCACCCTGTGACAGGGAAAATACAAAGGCAACGGATTGCGCTTGAGCGCCTGGCCGACGGCCCTCGGAGAGGTGCCGAGCATCTTCGCAAGTTCACCGTAACTGATCGTGGAACCGTAGGGAACATCCCTCAAAGCTTGCCAGACTCTGAGCTCGAACTTTGTTCCACTAACCTTCACGGGAAAATCCAGCCGGGTCCTGACGCCTCTGAAGTATCCGTCCAGCTGTTTCACGACGACTTCAACTGGTTTCACAGTGTCTTCGCATCTCTCACCGAGCTCTATGCCGCACACACGTCCTTCTTCCAGCTTCACACAGATCGGACCGAAGACAGATTCGTAGCAGAAACTCTCCACGAGGGTTTCCTCCCAGAATCCAATTTATAATATCACGGAGGAGGAAGGGCCTTGCGTCCACGCTTCAGAGAGTACGGGCTTTCTTTCGGGAGACTCGAACCTGGAGAAAAGAACCTTCTGAGCGATGTGGCTGGAGTGCGTGTAGGGCACGTCAGTATCGTCATGAACGAACCGACCATCGTTCGCACCGGTGTGACCGTGATTGTGCCGAGTGAGAAGATCTTCGAAGAACCTGTCAGTGCGGCGCGCGCCGTTCTGAACGGCTTTGGAAAGTCAGCGGGTTTGATGCAGATAGAAGAGCTCGGACAGATAGAAACACCCATCGTGCTCACGAACACGCTCAGCGTCGGTCATGCGTTTCAGGGTGTGGTCGAGCTTGCTGCGAAGAAGAAGAGGTTCAGAACGCTCAATCCAATCGTCGGGGAGTGCAACGATGGTTTGCTGAACGACATACTCTATCCCGCGGTGAAACCGTCACACGTTGTGGAAGCTTACGAGAAGACCTGCGAAGTTTTCGAACTCGGATCCGTCGGTGTCGGTACGGGCATGGTTTGCTTCGGGTTCAAGGGTGGAATCGGCAGTGCTTCGAGGAAGCTGAAGGATGGACATGTGCTTGGGGCACTGGTTCTTGCAAATTTTGGTAACTTCGAAGATCTCACGATCCTCAACAGGAGAGCGTGTGAGCACGTCAAAATGGGCGTGGTGAGGAAGAACGAAGGTTCGATCGTGATCGTTCTGGCAACGGACGTTCCGCTCGATTCGAGACAGCTGAAAAGGGTTGCGAGGCATTCCTTCCTGGCTCTCGGCATGCTGGGTTCACCGGGTTATCACGGCAGTGGGGACGTGTGCATAGCGTTCTCGACGCAGAAAGGGTATGTGAGTGAAGATAGGGAACTGTTCGACGAACTCTTCAGGGCTGCGGTGGAAAGCGTCTACGAGGCCGTGTGTGACGCTCTGTTCTGTGCGGAAACTGTAGAAGGTTTTCAGGCCAGGGCGGAAGCGATGCCGATCGAATGGCTCTTAGATGGGGGTAGATCCATTTGAAGGACACGAAGTTCATAAGGAACATCTGCACGATCGCCCACATAGACCATGGAAAGACCACTTTCGTCGACAGGATCCTAGAAATCACCAAGACCGTCGATCCACGAAAGATGCACGAACAGTTCCTCGACCAGATGGACATCGAGAGGGAGCGAGGGATCACGATAAAGGCTCAACCCGTCAAGGTGATCTACAACTACGATGGCGAAGATTACGAGATCAACATCATAGACACGCCAGGCCACGTCGACTTCTCCTATGAAGTGAGCAGGAGCATGGCCGCGTGCGAAGGGGCCGTGCTCATAGTGGATGCCTCGCAGGGAATAGAAGCGCAGACCGTGGCACACAGCTATCTGGCCATCGAGAACGATCTGGATATAGTGCCGGTGCTGAACAAAATAGACCTTCCGAACGCGAACGTTGAAGAAAGCCTGCAGCAGGTGGTGGACCTGCTCGGAGTTTCCAGGGAAGAAGTGCTCAAAATGAGTGCGAAAACCGGTGAAGGTGTCGAGCAGGTCCTCAGAGCGATCATCGAGAGGGTCAGACCACCGGAGGGAGACCCGAACAAACCCTTGAAGGCGCTGATCTTCGACGCGAAGTACGACAAGTACAGGGGAGTCATCGTGTACGTGAGGATCTTCGACGGCGTTCTGAAAAAGAAAGACCAGATACTGATCATGTCGACGAACCGGCGTTACGAAGTCGAGGAAGTGGGTGTCTTCACCCCAGCAATGATTCCGACAGACAATCTGGGACCCGGTGAGGTCGGTTACGTCATTGCAGGTATCAAAGAGGTTTCCGAAGCTAAGGTCGGTGACACGATAACGAATGCGCTGATGCCCGTAGCCGAGCCGTTGCCGGGCTATCGCGACGTGAAACCCATGGTCTACGCGAGCGTCTTTCCGGGTCTGCCCGAGTACTACGAGGAGCTGAAAAAATCACTCGAAAAGCTCAAACTGAACGACTGGGCTTTGACCTTCGAACCGACCACATCACCCGCGCTCGGTTTTGGATTCAGGTGTGGCTTTCTTGGGCTGCTGCACATGGACGTGGTGAGGGAACGACTCGAGCGCGAGTTCGAAATGAGCGTGATCATGACGGCCCCCAACGTGGAGTATAAGGTTCTGCTCAGAAACGGTCAGACGCTGATCGTCAACGATCCGGCGAAGTTTCCCGATGAAGAACTCATAGAGAAAGTCTATGAACCATACGTTCGACTCTCCATCATCACGCCCACCGATTACATGGGTAACATAATGACGCACCTGCAGAACGAGAGGAGGGCCACACTTCAGCACACCGAGAACGCCGGAAAGAACAGGATCATCATGTACTTCAAAGCTCCGCTTTCGGAGATCATCACAGACTTCTTCGACAAACTCAAGGCGATGAGCAGAGGTTACGCATCCATGGACTATGAGATGCTTGGTTTCGAAGAATCCGAAATCGTCAAGATCACAGTTTTGGTGAACAGAGAGCCCGTTGACGCCCTCTCGACGCTGGTCCACAAGAGCAAGGCCTACACGGTCGCGAAGAAACTCGTGGAGAAACTCGCGGAACTCATTCCGAGGCATCAGTTCGAAATACCGATCCAGGCCAAAGCGGGGGGACGCATCATCGCGAGGGCGGACATCAAAGCGCTCAGGAAGGACGTGCTCGCCAAGTGTTACGGCGGTGATGTGACTAGGAAGATGAAGCTCCTGGAGAAACAGAAGGAAGGAAAGAAGAAGCTCAGAGAGATCGGTCAGGTGAGCATCCCCCAGGAAGCGTTCCTCGCAATACTGAAAATAGGTGAGGAAGAAAAGTGAGAAATCTGTTGGAATCATACCTCAACTTTTAATCTTCGGGCAACCCACGCCATTGCATTGGTGAATATAATCATGACTGCCCACCGATTGGGGTGTTGCCTTTGAAAATACTTGGACTCGACCCCGGCTTTGGTACGTTCGGATACGGCGTCATCGAGGCTTCGAAGAACAGGCTGCGGCACGTCGCTCACGGGGTCATCATCACAGAGAAAGATGAACCTATCCAGTTGAGATTGAAAAACCTTTACTATCAGATCAAAAAGATTGTCGAACAGCATTCACCGGATGAAGTGGCTGTGGAACAACTGTTTTTCTACAGAAACGTGACCACAGCGATCGCCGTCGGAGAAGCGCGAGGTGTTTCGCTTCTCGCGGTGGTCGAGTGCGACGTTCCGATCTTTGAATACACACCTCAGATGGTCAAAAAGGCTGTCACCGGCAGTGGGAAGGCAACGAAGGCCGACGTTCAGAAGTGGGTCATGCTGTTGCTGGGACTCGAAGAAAAACCGAGGCCGGACGACGCAGCCGACGCGCTCGCGATAGCGATATGTCACGCACATCTGAGAGAGTTCGAGCGGAGGTTCTCGCCATGAAAAGAGTGTTCGTTGAAAGCCCGAAAACTGACCTGAAACAGATCGCCGAATCGCTGGGAGTGAGTTTGGAGGAATCCTGTACAGTTCACGGCGTCACTTTCGACGCGATCACCAACACTCTGCTCATCAGGGTGGATAAGCAGTTCTCCCGCTACCAGGCGCTCTGTGAGAGACTCTCTCAGGAACTCGGTGCCCACGTTGTTTTTCAGTTCATGGAGGCCACTATAGAGCTCGAAAAACTCAGAAAAGAGCTGAACGGTAGCTTTCCGTACGTTCACGATGTTGTCGTTTTCCAAGATAGAGTGATACTGAAGGTGACCGGAGACTTCGGTAGAGAGAGGATCAACGGAAAACTGAGCGATGTCAGTAAGAAGATAGAAGCGCTCACGGGTGTGAAAAGGCCAATCGAGATAGAAGTCGTGCAACCCCCCATGGAGATCGTCGAACAACCTGTCGTCGTGGTTGAAGAAAAACCAAAGAAAAAACGAAAGACATTGAAATTTCACACCCCATCGAACTTACCGACCGAATCCGGCAAGGTCAAAGTCGAAGGAATCGTCTTCAAAACGGACCTGAGAGAGGGCAAGAAACGCATCCTCTTTGTGTACATAACGGACAAACTCGACTCTCTCATGTGCGTGTTGACGAACAGCAACATAGACAAGTTCCTCGCCACGGTGCAGGAGCAGGATCGCGTGCTTTTCGATGGAACGTTGAAGTTCGATGAGAGTGGAGAACCCACGCTCTACGTCGACGAGTTCGAAAAGCTTGAAAATCACGACAGAACAGACGAAGCTCCACAGAAAAGGGTTGAACTGCATGCGCACAGCAAGTTCAGCGATCTCGATAGCGTTCTCGACATAGAAGCCTACGTGAAGACCGCCGCCAGATGGGGCTGGAAAGCGATCGCGCTCACGGACCACGGCGTGGTGCAGGGCATACCACAGTTCTTCGAAATGTGCAAAAATTATGGAATAAAGCCCATCTTCGGCATCGAAGCGTACATCGTAAACGACGCGGAACCCATCGTACTGAACGGTGAGGACGTCGATGTCCAGTCGAGCCGATACGTGGTCGTGGATCTGGAAACCACGGGGCTCCATCCCATGTTCAACGAAATCATAGAGATCGGCGCTGTCGTCATCGAAAATGGAGAGATCGTTCAGGAATTTCACAGATTGATCAGGCCGAAGGAGAAGCTTGACAGTTTCACCGTTCAGTTCACTGGTATCACCGATGAGATGCTTCAGGATCAACCGCCGATCGAAGAGGTACTCAATGAGTTTTTGAAATTCTGCGAAAACAGCGTGCTCGTCGCCCACAACGCAAACTTCGATTACAGATTCCTCAGATACTACGTTGAAAAATTCTGCGGCGTCCAGTGGACCTTGCCGGTCGTGGATACGCTTGCGCTGGCGAAGAGGCTGGTTCGACTGTCGAGTTACAATTTGGAAAAACTCGTCTCTCACTTCAAAATAGGTGCATTCAAGCATCACAGGGCGCTCGAAGATGCGAAGGTCACCGCAAAGGTGTTCCTGGAGCTTTTGAAAATCTTGAAAGAAAAAGGTATGGCTAGCTTCAAAAAGATCGAATCTTCCCACAAGGAAGCGCTCGTCACTCAGTCCAAACCCTTCCACGCCACCATCCTTGTCCAGAACAGGGAAGGTTTGAAAAATCTCTACAAGCTTGTCTCCAATGCGCACGTGAAGTACTTCCACAGCGTGCCCCGCATACCGAAGAGCGAACTCCAGACGATGAGAGCAGGCCTTCTGATCGGAAGCGCGTGCGTGGCGGGTGAACTGGTGCAGGAGATCCTGTCCGGGGCGAACGAAGAAGAGATCGAGGAAGTCGCATCTTTCTACGATTTCATAGAGATCATGCCGCTGGACCTGCTGCCCACGATCAACGATCTGGGACTGTCGCGTGAAAAACTCAAGCAGGTCTACAGAAGACTCTACGAGATAGGAGAAAAACTCAAGATACCCGTTGTGATGACGGGCGATGTGCACTTTTTAGATCCGGAGGATGAAAAGGTCAGAAAAGTGCTCATGGCTCCCCAGAGCGAAACGATCCAGGAACAACCGAACGCATGCCTGAGAACCACCAAGGAAATGATGCAGGCCGCTCTGGAGATACTGGAGGATGAAACGAAGGCGCACAACGTGGCCGTCAGGTATCCAAACCAGATCGCAGACAGTATCGAATTCATCGTACCGCTCGAGAAGAAGCTTCACACTCCGAAGATCGAAGGTGCGGAGGAGCAGATCAAGAATCTGACGATGCGCAGAGCCATCGAAATCTACGGTGATCCGCTGCCTGAGCCGGTTCAGAAGCGAATCGACAAGGAGCTCAACGCGATCATAAACCACGGTTACGCAGTGCTCTATCTGATCGCGAAGAAGATGGTCGACAAGTCCCTCTCTGATGGTTACGTGGTGGGTTCCCGCGGTTCGGTCGGATCCTCGCTCGTTGCGCACCTGCTCGGTATAACGGAAGTCAACCCGCTGCCACCGCATTACTACTGCAGAGAATGTCATTACATAGAGTTCGACGAATCCGGACGCTACGGCTCTGGTTTTGATCTGCCGAGGAAGAACTGTCCGAGGTGCGGTAAGCCACTCGAGCGCAACGGTCAGGACATACCATTCGAAACCTTCATGGGTTTCGAGGGAGACAAGGTCCCGGACATAGACCTGAATTTCTCAGGAGAATACCAGGACGAAGCCCACAGGTTCGTCGAAGAACTGTTCGGGAAGAACTACGTCTACAGGGCGGGTACGATAAACACCATAGCGTCACGGACGGCTTACGGTTTCGTGAGAGCCTTCGAAGAGAAGCTTGGAAGAAAAGTGAGAAAGGCCGAGATGGAACGACTCGCGGCGGCGATCACGGGCGTGAAGAGGACCACGGGACAGCATCCCGGAGGTCTCATGATCATACCCAAAGAGTTCGAGGTGTACGATTTCACACCGGTGCAGTATCCTGCGAACACGAAGGAAGCCAAGGTGTTCACGACGCACTTCGACTACGAATCCATTCACGACGACCTTGTCAAGATAGACGCGCTCGGTCACGATGATCCAACCTTCATCAAGATCCTGAAAGACCTGACAGGTATAAACCCGATGAACGTACCCATGGACGATGAGAAAACGCTCAAGATCTTCTCGAGCCTCGAACCGCTGGGCATCAAACCCCAGGATCTGGACAACAGGACCGACGTGGGGACGCTGGGAATTCCCGAATTCGGAACGCAGTTCGTCAGGGGCATGCTCACAGAAACGAGACCGAAGAGCTTCGCTGACCTCGTTAGGATTTCCGGGCTCTCCCACGGTACGGACGTCTGGCTCAACAACGCTCGCGACTGGATAGAACAGGGCAAAGCCACGCTGTCCGAGGTCATCGCCTGCAGGGATGACATCATGAACTACCTCATCAAAATGGGTATGAACGCGTCCAGGGCTTTCAAAATCATGGAGAACGTGAGAAAGGGTAAGGGTCTGAGCGAGGAAGACGAAAAGCTCATGCGTGAACTGGGTGTACCCGAGTGGTACATAGAATCGTGCAAACGCATAAAGTACCTCTTCCCGAAGGCGCACGCCGCCGCCTACGTGAGCATGGCGTTCAGAATTGCCTACTTCAAGGTTCATCATCCTCTCGCCTTCTACGCGGCTTTCTTCACTCTGAAGGGAGAAGAGTTCGACATAGATGCGGCGTTGCATGGGCCAGAGCTGGTCAGGAAGAAGCTGGCAGAGCTCTCCACTCTGAGCGAAAAAGACGTGCGTGATAAGGCGGCAGAAACAACCCTCGAAGTCATGCTGGAAATGTTCGCGCGCGGCTTTTCTTTCCTGCCTCCGAACATAAACAAATCGCACGCGAAGCTTTTCCTCATAGAAGGAAAGAAACTCAGGATCCCCTTCAACAAACTCCCTAACCTTGGAGACAATGCCGCCGAATCGATAGTCAAAGCGAGGAACGATAAACCCTTCAGTTCCCTCGAAGACATCCTGAAGAGGACGAAGCTGAACAAGGCGCACCTGGACATCTTCAGAAAGTACGTCGAGCTCGAAGGCCTGCCGGAGAAGGAACAGATCAGCCTGTTCTGAAAAATCTGTACAATAGTCTTAAGGAGGTAGTTCACCCTTTTCATCGCCGGGTGAACTCGGTGCGTGATGCAGCGGGAAATCTCGAAGTACTGCGAGAAGGTCGTAGCGATCCTGAAAGCATACGGGCTGGAACTGAACGAACACAAGATCGAGTTGATCGCACGTTACTTGCTCGCGCTGATCGAAGCACCGATGAATCTGTCCGGGATCGATGATTTTGAAGAAGCCGTGCACAAGCACGTTGCCGACGTTTTGTTGCCGATCGAAGGCGTCGAGGGCGATCTGCTCGACGTCGGAACCGGTGGAGGCGTGCTGGGTGTGATCCTATCGATAGTTTTTCCGACGAGGGCCGTCTTGGTCGATTCGTCGAAGAAGAAGACTGCCTGGCTTTCAAGAACTGTGGAAGCACTCGGCCTGAGAAACGTGGAAGTGATGTGTGTGAGGGTGGAAAGCCTCGCCGATCGGTACAGAGAAAGTTTCGACTACGTTACCGCACGCGCGGTGGCAACCTTACGGATTTTGCTCGAACTCTGCGTGCCGTTTTGCAAAGTGGAAGGTTCGTTGCTCTTTTACAAGGGTCCAAACTGGTTGGAAGAGGTGGAGCAGGCGAAGAGGGCGATGGAACTGTTGAAAGTCCGTCTGGAGCAAAACGTTGATTACGAACTTCTGAGCGGTGAAAAGAGAACGCTTTTGAAATTCAAAAAGCTCGCACCGACCGAGCCAATCTATCCGAGGAGTACGAAGAAGATTTTGAAACGTCCTCTGTGAGGGTGAAGGTATGCTGTTGCTGAGAACATGGAACTTTTCTGGAAGGACGAACATGGCGATGGACGTGGTTCTCGCAGAGACAGTCAAAGAACCTTTGCTCAGGCTCTACACCTGGGCGAGGCCGACGCTGTCTCTCGGAAGGCACCAGAAACGGATCGAACTGAACGTGGATTACATGAGACAAAAAGGCATAGAATGCGTCGTCAGACCCACGGGTGGCAGGGCTGTACTGCACCAGGACGAACTCACGTACGCGTTCATCGTGCCAGCCTCGCACGAACTTGCCAGGAAAAATCTGGAGGAGTTCCATCGAATTGTGAGCGAGAGGGTCTTTCTGGCAGTGAGAAAGCTCGGATTCGATGTGAAGATGGAAGCCCGAAAGAGAACGATGGCGAAGAGCCCTGCATGCTTCGATTCGCCAGGCGTGTACGAAATCACACTGAACGGGAAAAAACTCGTTGGCAGCGCTCAGATGAGGACCAGAGACTTCGTGCTCGAACACGGTTCGATACTGCTGAAGAGTCACGTCGAAGAATACGCACGATGCCTGAACCTGAATCCTGACAGTTTGAAAGAAAAGTTCGTCGGCCTTCAGGAAGTGAAAGATGTTACCTTGGAAGAGCTCGAGAAGAGCCTGATCGAATCATTCTGCGAGTCGTTCGGACCAGCCGAAAGTTTCACACTCAGCTTCGAGCTCCTGAATCGAATCTACGAGAGGGAGGTTCAGTTCGGTTGCCCGGTAAATTGACGATCGTCGGTACCCCCATCGGTAACATGCTCGACATGACGATAAGGGCCATCAAAGCGCTGCGAGAAGCGGACGTCATCCTCGCCGAGGACACCAGAAGGACCTTGAAGTTGCTCAAGTTCTACAGGATCGAGAACAAACAGCTTTTGTCCTACGGCGTTCACAACCAGACCAAGAGCATACCGATGATACTGAAGCTCCTCAGCGAGGGAAAGAAGGTGTGCCTGGTCACCGATTCGGGGATGCCGGGCGTCGCCGATCCCGGAGGCTATCTGGTCGATGCGTGCTGGAGGAAGGGTATCGAGCTCGACATCATGCCGGGTCCCAGCGCCCTGACGAGTGCGATGGCACTGTGCGGTTTCGACACATCACGCGTCATGTTCGTGGGTTTCCTGCCACGCGGTAAGAAGAGGAGGAAGCTCTTGAGAGAATTGAAAGGCAAGAAACTCGTTCTCATCTTCTTCGAAGCGGCGATCAGGATGCAGGCAACGCTCAAGGACATACTGGAAATCTTTGGAGACTGCGAGATCTTCATCGCCCGGGAGATGACGAAGATGTTTCAGCAACTGTACAGAGGAAAGGTCAGCGAGGCACTGGAGCACTTTAAGGATGTGAGGGGCGAGATCACCGTAGCTCTGAACCTCAAGGGGAGGGAGGAAGCTTGAAGAAGGAAATCGAAAAGCTCCTCAGGGAGATCTGTTTCACCGTGAAGGTCGAGGGGAGGCTGGTGCTGAAAGAGTACCCCATCACGAGCGCCCAGTTCGACCTGTTGCAGAGGCTTTACTTCAGAGGGCCCATGAAGATGGTCGATCTGAGTCAGTCCCTCGGCATAGCGAAGAGTACGCTGAGTGGAATCGTAAAAAGGCTCGAAAACGTCGGATACGTCGAAAGAAAGCGTGGAACGGACAAAAGAGTGTACATGCTGTCCGTCACGGACGAAGGACGGAGAATCATCGAGAACGTGATAGAAAGACGGGTGGAATTCATAGGTAGGGTTCTGGAAAGAATTGGGGAAGAACGTTCGAGAGAACTTTTGAGGTTGCTCGAAGTCTTGAGGAAAGAGATGGAAAAATGCAGAAGCTCTTGATGGCGCTTTTGCTGGTTTCTCAACTTTGTATCGCCGTCACGCTGGTGACGAACGTCCCGAACGTTGAGGTGAGGCTGGGCTCGATCCTGCTTGCCGTGACGGATAGAAACGGCGTCGCGCAGTTCGAGGTGAGCCTGCCAGCAACGCTGACGCTCGCAAAGCCGGGTTATTTGACCAGGTCCATCTTTCTTAACGATCCAGAAAAGACCTACTACGTCCAGCTGCAGGCTTCTGCAAACTTGTTGATCGAGAGTGTGCCGGACGGCGCGTCCGTCTGGATCAATGGAGTCCTGGTGGGTCGAACTCCTCTCGAAATGGAACTCGAGCCGGGAAACTACGAAATAATCCTCCAGAAAGAAGGTTTCTGCAGAACGACAAGGTCCGTATCGCTTCAAGGCCACGAGAAGAAAAGGTTGCGGGTCGAACTGTCAAACACTCCGACGGTGCAGATCGTTTCGAAGCCCGCTGCGAAGCTGTGGATCCAGAAC
This sequence comes from Thermotoga sp. Ku-13t, assembly GCF_011057685.1. NCBI lineage: Bacteria > Thermotogati > Thermotogota > Thermotogae > Thermotogales > Thermotogaceae > Thermotoga > Thermotoga sp. Ku-13t. The sequence continues at coordinate 252,741 of NZ_LNFY01000011.1, forward strand.
CAGTTCGTCGGTGAAACTCCGAAGAGTTTGAAACTGCCCGCCGGAGATTACCAGATAAAGCTGGAATCGCCGGACTATTTTTCTCTGGAACAAAACATCAGAGTTTCCGACGACGAAACTCAGCAGTTCGAATTCATCCTCGCACCGAGCGCCAGGTTGCTCGTTCAATCGAACGTCTCACACGCGATCGTTCAGATAGACGATCGAGTGCAACCTCAGAACGCGGTTTTCACCGATCTTCCTCTCGGTGAGAGGACGATTCTTGTCAAGGCTGCAGGTTACGAAGAAAGATCGATCACGGTTGAACTCAAGCAGGGACAGAACTACCTTTACGTTTCACTCGAACCGAAACTTTTTCGGCTCGATATCGTTGCGCCACAAGAGGCTTTGATTTTCGTGGATGGAAAGAGCTCCGGGCGTGGTCCAACCAGCGTGAAACTGTCGCAGTCGATCCATCTGATCGAAGCGAGACTCGGTGAGAAAAGGTGGATGGGTCTGGTAGATCTTTCGAGGGACGAACAAATCGAAGCGAGGTTCGATGTGGCGACCGTCCTCCTTCTGGGTGACAGAAGCACCGTCTACACAGTCGAGGGCATCACTTACAGACCGCCATCTTTGATCTATCTGCCTGAAGGTTTCCACACGGTGAAGATCGATGGAAGAGAGAGAACGATCGAATTTTCCGCCGGCAAACTGTACACGTTCTCTCCTGAAGATCTTGGTTATCTTTGCATCTTCAGCGATAGCGTCTTAGAATGCTATGTGAATTCAGAATTTGCAGGCCTCTCACCTGTGTTATTCTATCCAGTGAAACCTTCCGTTGTGAAAGTGAGCACCATCGGCTGGGAAAAAGAAGTGATCGTTGAGCCGGGGAAAACGATCAACATCGTGGTGGGAGGTGATTGAAGTGAGGAAGATGGTCGTTCTGCTTGCGTTGATCGGTTGCTCTCTGTTCGCCCAGCTGAACATCAAAGATGTTTCTCCCGTTCTGGACATCTACGTTCCTGTGTCGTTCGTGATCGAAAACAAAATCATGGAACTGGACGAGAACGGAAACTTCAGAGGAGGCCTGCTGACCACCAGGTTCGACATCGCACAGTACATATACAGAACGATCAAGAACTTCCAGCTGGACGAGCTTTCCAAAAGATTTTCAACGCTCGCAGAGTCTCAAAAGGAAGTCTCCGCGAAGATGCTGGGTATCGAATCGGCTTACAAGACCTACGATCAGAGATTGAGAGATCTCGAAACGGCCGTGGTGAACATCCAGAGCCAGCTCGATAAACTTTCCCAGGAATTGTTTGCACAGATGCAAAAACAGATCGCAGATTACATCAAAGCCCAGGAAGTTCAATTCGCCAGGATAGACGCACTGATTGAGAGAATGAACTCTGTGGAAAAACTCAGTTCAGATCTGTTCAAACAAGTCCAGGTGCAGCAGAACGATCTGGAAAAACTTTCGAGCGAGCAAACGAAGATCAATGATCAGATTTCGAGCCTATCCCAGCAGCTTTCCACGTTGAAGTCCTCCGTCGATGCGCTTTCGAAAAGGCTGGATCAGACGTTCGCAGAACTGACCAGTTTCAAAGATTCCACGAGGAACGAATTCAGTGCCCTTTCGAACCTCCTCGATCAGAAGATATCCGCCTCCGAGAACAAGCTCAGCGTAACGTTGAAGAGCCTGCAGAACGAACTTGCCCTGCAGAAAAAAGAACTCACAGACAGAGCCGAGGAGGTCAGCAAATTGAGACAACAGATTCAAGATCTCCAAAACAGGCTGATCGCGCTGGAGAGCTTCGCATCGAAGCAGCAGGTGGAGGAACTCAGAGACCAGATCCAGAGTCTAGTCGAGAGGGCTTCGAAGCTCGAACAGGATTTGAAAGTCCTCGAAGAAAATCTCGCATCGTTGGACGTTTCGAGACTGAAGAACAGGATCGAGGAACTCGAGCTGAAAAACAAAACCCTCCAGTCCAACCTGAACACGGCCTACATCGCTGGGGCGGCAGGTGTAGCGATCGGATTGATAGCGCTCATATTCTCTCTGGGAAGGTGAAGGTTCGTGAGAAAAACGCTCGCGATCGTCTTGTTGCTAACCCTTCTGGTCCCGGCGGTCGCCAAAACCGTGCACATCGTTTCTAATTACGTCAAACCCGAAAAGGACAGAGCCTATTACGAAGGGAACGTGAAGGTTGAAGTCGAGGAAGACAGGCTAAAACTCGTCTGCCAATCCATGCTCGTGACGAAGCTGCAGAACGAATGGAGGTTGATCGACGCGACCTCAACGTTCGTGGAATTCGAGAACGGCGAGGCAACGGCGACGAATCTGAAGTACGATCTTAAGACCAAGACGGGTATGCTGGTGGGCAACGTTCAGGCGAAGATCATCGACAAAGGAAGCTCCGACGTCGTCTTTCTCAACACAGACAGACTATCGATCGATCTGGACAAGAACGTTTTTCAGACGGGCACGCCGGTTCGTGTCGTGAAAGGAAAGATCGAAGCATCCGCGAACGCTCTGTTTTACGATAGAAACTCCGGATTGATCAAGCTAACGGGTTCGGTGGTCCTTGTGGACCACGAGAAGAATCTGAAAATGTGGGCCGACGCTGTCGAGATCAAAACCGCTGGCGATGAGATGAGCGCAACGAACGCTAAGGTTGAACTCGTTGTGGAGGAGTGATGAAACTTGTTAGACATACGTTTGTTCAGAGAAAACGCTGAAAAGGTGAGGATCGCCCTGAAAAACAGAAACTACGATCCCTCCATCGTTGACGAGATCGTCTCGCTGGACACGAGAGTGAGATCGCTCACGAACGAGGTGAACCAGCTGAGGGCTCAGAGGAACAGCATCTCAAAGCGCGTCGCCCAGGCCAAAGCCCGCGGCGATGAGCAGGAAGCAAACCAGCTGATGGAAGAGGGAAAAAAGATAGGTGAACGCATCGACACAATCGAGAAAGAACTGGATGAAGTGAAAGAGAAGCTGAACAGGCTGATGCTCTACGTGCCGAACATCCCGCACGAATCTGTGCCGATCGGACCGGATGAGACACACAATGTCGAGGTCAGAAGGTGGGGAGAACCGAGGAAGTTCGATTTCGAACCCAAGGCGCACTGGGACCTGGGACCCCAGCTGGGCCTGATGGACTTCGACAGGGCCGCAAAACTCTCTGGTTCGAGGTTCACGGTGATGTACTCCGCATTCGCAAGGCTCGAGCGCGCGCTCATCAATTTCATGCTCGATCTCCACACCAAAGAACACGGCTACACCGAAGTCTGGGTGCCGCACCTGGTCAAGCGCAGCACGATGACGATCACGGGCCAGCTACCAAAGTTCGAAGAAGAGGCGTACAGGATAGATTCGGACGATCTGTTCCTGATACCAACGGCTGAGGTGCCCCTGGTCGCCCTCAGGGCCGATGAGATCCTGGAAGAGAAGCAGCTTCCTTTGCTCTACACGGCGTACACACCCTGCTACAGGAGGGAAGCGGGCAGCTACGGTAAGGATGTGCGAGGCATGATAAGGCAGCACCAGTTCGACAAGGTCGAGCTCGTCTGGTTGACGACACCCGAGCGCTCCTTTGAAGATCTGGAAACGCTCGTCAGGCACGCGGAGGAAGTGCTCAGGAGGCTCGAGTTGCCCTACAGGGTGGTGCTGCTGTGCACTGGCGACATGGGTTTCGGCGCGGCGAAGACCTACGATATAGAAGTCTGGTTGCCCTCGTACAACGCGTACAAAGAGATCTCCTCGTGCAGCAACGATACCGACTTTCAGGCACGGAGGGGGAACATCCGATACAGAAGAAAAGACGGAAAGCTCGATTACGTCCACACATTGAACGGTTCGGGCGTGGCAATCGGGAGGACGCTGGTGGCGATCATGGAAAACTACCAGAGGCCAGACGGAAGGATAGACGTTCCGAAAGCGTTGCAGCCATACTTAGGTTGCGAGGTGATCCCCTGATTGCCCCACCTCTTTTACGGAAAACCGGATGGAGAATTCATCGTTCTGGATGCGCACGAAACACAGCATTTGAAGGTCGTCAGGTTCGGGGAAAAGCAAGAGGTATTCATCACGGATGGGGAAGGCAAACTGTACCGTTGCCAGATTCTGAAGATAGGGAAGAACGAATCCATCGCGCAAATAATAGAGTCTAAAGAGAGAAGAGAAAAAATACTGCCAGTGACCCTGTGCGTGGCATCGCAGCACTGGGAGAGGCTCAGGTGGCTCGTTGAAAAAGCGGTCGAGGTTGGAACAGCGAAGATCGTGGTTTACAAACCAAGCCGGGGTAGATCCTACAGCGACAAGGTAGAGAAGATAAAACTCGTGATCAGAAACGCCGCAAAACAGTGCGCAAGATGCAGATTTCCAGAGCTTCAGGTCCTAGATAATCTGGATCTACCCGTGGAACCATCGCAGACGTTCGTGCTCCACCAGTCCGGCGAGCCTTTGACCTTGGCAGAAGCAGCCCGATACAAAAACATTGTCGTGGGCCCGGAGGGTGATTTCTCCGAATCGGAACTGAAATCGCTACGCTCCAGATACAAACTCTTCAGCCTGGGGGAAACCATCTTTCGGTTTGAGACCGCGGCCCTGCTCGTTATGGGTTTGATGTATTTTCTCAACGATCCTCTTGAGGAGGGATGGTCATGAAGAAGGGTGAAAAGGTTCTTTCCTTCGTGAAGTTCGAAAAAGAGCTCGAGAGTGCCTATCGTGAGAGATTGTCCGCCGTGAAGAGACCGGAAGAAACGGGCGATGTTTTCGTTGAATTCGCGCTGAAACTTCTGAACAGAGTGAACCCATCGATCACGAAGAACCACTGGGACCACGTCCGCTTCGAGCCCGAAACGGAGAACGGTTACAGACTGTCGAAGGAATTGGAGCAGATCATCGGCGAGGAAATTCTAACCAAGAGCGACCTTCCGGCGATCCTCAAGAGGATGGCCCTCAACGCTGCGCACAGGAGAAAGGCTCTGCTCTCCAACACTGAGAGGACCGATCTGTTCAGATTGCAGGAAAAGCCCGAACAGCGCTGATGCAAACTGAGTTACTCCTGTGGTTTTCATACGATACCGCTGACATCTTCCAAACCGCGTGGAGTTTTTTTCGTCTGCTGAGCTTCGATCGCTTAATCTCTAGTGCCTCTCATCACAACGTGAATCATTTGCAGTTCAAAGTTATGATCGATCCAGCGATCATCACTGCGCCCATGGTGATGAACACGAGCCTGAACGAAAAAGTCGCGAGCCAGCCAGCGAGTAAGGGACCGAAGAGGCTCCCGAAGGATCTGACCGATGCCAACAAGCCAAGAAACTCCGCTCTCCTGTTCACGGGTACGTTCTCTATAACGAACTTCGTTGCACCGTTGATGAACGTGCCGAATCCGAGGCCAGAGACCGCGTAAGCCACGAGGACGGTCAGTTTGGAATCTGCCGGAACGAACAGTAACGCCCCGATACCCGATGCGAACATACCTAGGACCGCGACGTACTTGCTCGCGATTCTGCGCATCAAGAAGGCTGCGAGGAAGTGCGAAGGTATTTGCATGAAAGGATTCGCAGAAGAAAGAAAGATCGTTGTGGATCGGCTCAGGTTCATCTCTTCGACCAGATAAACGGCGATCAACGCGAAGGTGCCACCTATGCCGAGCTGCCTCAGGAAGGAACCCAGATACATCGCCCAGAGGTTGTTCTTCTTTAAAACGTGTTTCGAACTTATCGCGGAGAAGATTCTCTGAAGGTTCGTTCGCTGAACTTCGTATCGCTGGTGTGGGACCACCACGGATTTCTTGATGAAGTACAACATCGTCAACGCGACGAAGAAAAGTATCAGCATCACCTGGGTGACGGAAAAGAATCCCAACAAGGGTGAAACCACGATCCTTCCAAAACCCAGTCCGAAGGAGTTCACCGCGTTCACCAGGCTGACAATCACGTTGTTGTCGAGCTTGGAAGATTCGACGAAGATCGCCATCGAGATGGGATCGAACGCGCTCGAGAAGAAGGTGAAGATCGCGGCCACTAGGAAAAAATGGATGGCCCGTCTCGCGAGGGTGTAATCCGGTAGAAAGATCAAAGCGATCAGTATCGCCACTAAGAGGACTTTCTTCCTGCTTTTGGATTCGTCGCTGAGCGCTCCCCAGAAAGGTGTTGCAAGGCTTCCAACGGCGCTGTTGATACTCGACAGCAGGCTTATGGAGAACAGATCTATGGATAACTCCCTCATCCTGAGCTGGAGCAGCATGTCGTAGTTCAGAATGCTGAAGTTCTTTATCAGAGAGGCAAGGTAAAGACTCAGTCTATTCCCACTCGATCGTCGCTGGTGGCTTGGAGCTGATGTCGTACACTACCCTCCCTACTCTTTTGACGCTGTTCAAGATTCTGCGCGATATCAAGTCTAACACGTCGTGCGGAATTCTCGACCAGTCAGCGGTCATACCCTCAACGCTGTCAACACACCTTATCGCGAGCACGTAGTCGTACGCCCTCCTGTCACCCCTGACACCGACCGATCTTATCGGCAGCAACACCGCGAAGGCCTGCCAGACCTTCTCGTACCAACCCGTCTCCTTCAGCGTCTCGATGAGTATGCTGTCGGCTTCTCTGAGTATGTCCAGTTTTTCCTCATCGACGGGGCCCACAACACGCACTGCGAGCCCTGGACCTGGAAAAGGCTGTCTGTGGACAACGTCGCGGGGGATACCGAGTATCTCTCCGACGATCCTGACCTCGTCTTTGAAGAGGTTTCGCAGAGGTTCGACGATCTCCAGATCCATCCTCTCCGGCAATCCTCCAACGTTGTGGTGGCTCTTTATCGCCGCGGTTTTCTTACCGGACCTCGCACTCTCGATCACGTCGGAATATATCGTGCCCTGAACCAGGTGGGTCGCACCGTAACTTTTCGCTTCCTGCTCGAAGACCCTTATGAATTCTTCGCCTATGATCTTCCTCTTTTTTTCCGGATCGTCCACACCTTTCAGTTTGCTCAAGAATCTCTCTCTTGCGTCTATCTTTACGACGTTGAGCCCGAGCATGTTCTTGAAGATTCTCATCACTTCCTCCGCCTCGTTCTTTCTCAGCAGGCCGTGGTCAACGAACACGCACCGCAGGTTCGATCCAACCGCTCTGTGTACTAAAACACATGCCACGGAGGAATCGACACCGCCCGAGAGTGCCGCGATTACCTTCTTGTCCTTCAGTTCTCTTTTCAGCTCTTCCACCTTCTGGGTGATGAAATCCTCCAGATTCCAGTTCGGCCTCAGCCCACATATCTTGCTGAGAAAGTTCTGTAGCATCTGCCTTCCGAACTGGGTGTGACGCACCTCGGGATGAAACTGCAACAGCCAGAACCTTTGAAAATCGCTTGCCGCAACGATCATACCGTTTTTCGAATAAGCCGTCGCTCTGAAACCCTCGGGCAGAACCTTCACCACGTCCGAATGGCTCATCCAGACCGTGGTTTCCCTGGGAACAGATTCGAAGATCGGATCTTCCTCCTCGATCCTGATCTCCGTTCTTCCGTACTCTGCGAGTTCACCGCGTTCCACCCTTCCATTGAGCTCGTGCGCGAGCAGCTGCATCCCGTAACAGATACCGAGCACCTTACCATGGTATTTATCGAACCAGACTGGAAGCTTCGGTGCATCGGGCTCGTAGACGCTGGCTGGTCCTCCGGAGAGAATGAGAGCTCCCACGTCCGACACGTCCACATCCTCGTCCAGCTGAACCACCTGGCTGTAGTAACCGAGTTCCCTGACGACGCGCGCGATGAGCTGGGTGTACTGTGAACCGTAGTCCAGTATGAGAACTCTCATCTTTTTCTCTCCCCAAGTTGCAGAATTTCTCTCGCTTCCTTAGCCGTTGCGATGGGCCTGCCAAGTTCTCTGGCCAGCCTCACGACCTTTTCCACGAGCTCGGCGTTGGATTTGGCGAGCGCTCCCTTCTCTATGTAAATGTTGTCTTCCAGACCGACCCTCACGTGGCCACCCATGACTATCGCCATCGCCGCCATGGGAAACTCGTGCCTGCCTATACCGACCACGGACCAGGTTGCGCCCGGTGGAAGACTGTCCACCATCGTCACGAGGTTCCTCGCGTTTGCGGCGATCCCCCCTGGAACTCCCATCACGAAATCGAAGTGAAGATGCCCCTGAACCAGTCCCTTTTTGACGAGTACCATGGCGTTGTTTATGTGGCCCAGATCGAAACACTCGAACTCGGGCATGATACCCTTCTCTTTCATGACGGAGGCGAACTTCTCTATCATCGGCATGCTGTTGTAGAACACGTCGTTTCCGAAGTTCACAGTCCCCGTGGTGAGCGTGGCCATATCCGGGTCGGCTTCAAGAGATTGCAACCTTTCCTCGGGCGTCATCCAGACGGCACCGCCAGTGGAAACCTGGACTATGATGTCGGGACACTTCTGCCTTATCAACCGAACGGTCCTCTTGAAAATCTCGGGATCCTGGGTTGGATTGCCGTTTTCATCTCTCACGTGCAGATGGACTATGGAAGCACCCGCCAGGTAGGCTTCGTACGTTTGCTGGGCGATTTCTTCGGGTGTGATGGGAATGTAAGGTGTGTCTTTCCTCGTGACTTCAGCCCCACAGACGGCAACCGTTATGATCAGCTTATCCATCACCTTGACCTCCTCTGTCTATCTTTTGGAACCACACACACGGCCACAGCCTTCGCGACCAGCAAAGGTGGATCGAGCACGTCGCAGGCTGAGGGTTGTTCTGGAATCTGTGCACTGGTGATCACCTTGTAAACTTCAAACTTCATCTTTCGCGAGGTGTTACCAACTTCGACGATTTCACCGTACACTTCGAGAAAATCTCCCGCGAGCACGGGCTTGAGGAACTCCACACTCTCGTAGGCTCTCAACAAACCTTCATCGCCGTCGTGCCTGATCAGAAGCTCCGTCGCAACGTCTCCCATGAGTTGCAATATCTTTGCACCGTCGACCAACCCTCCCGCGTAATGTGCATCGTGCTCGCTCATGCGTACCCTCAGCATTGCCTTCATCGAAACTCACCTACCCCTTCTTGAGGAAAAGCCCTGATTTCTCTCTCAAGAGCTTGACGAAAGCTTCGGCCAGATGCGGATCGAATTGAGAACCGCTACAACGTTCGATCTCCAAGATCGCTTCTTCGAGCGTCATAGCTCTCTTGTAAGGTCTGTTGGTGGTCATGGCGTCGAAGGCATCGGCCACAGCCAGGATTCTCGATTCGAACGGTATCGCATCAGCCATAAGGCCATCGGGATAACCTTTTCCATCGTAACGCTCGTGGTGGTGCCTTGCGATCTTCGCGATCTCTTCCAATCCCGCCTCGTTCAGTAGCTCGAAGCTTTTGACTGGATGTATCTTCACAAGCTCGTACTCTTCAACCGAGAGCAAACCATTCTTGCTCAGAATCTGTTGTGGCACGAAGATCTTGCCCACATCGTGTACCATGCCCGCCCAGAACAGACGTCTTATGATACTCCTGTCGAGCCCGAGACTTTCTGCAAACAGACTCGCGTAACGCGCAACGTTTTCAGAGTGACCCCTTGTGTAGTAATCGTAGTACTCGAGCGCCTTGACGACGACGCTCAGAAGCCTTTTCTGGAATATCCCTTGCTCTCTCATGTAGCTTCTCAGAGAGAGCAGCGTGGCAATGAAGCGTGCGAACTTCTCAACGTACTGTTTCTCAACAGCGCTCACACCCTCAGAAGAATAGAGCAGAACACCGTGCACAGTGTCTTGAGAAGTGATCGGTACGAATTCAGCGCCAGATGGTTCTTTCTTAGCACAAAACTGTGCGAGCGTTTTCAGAATTTCGGCACGCGCGGACTCAGACGTGAAATCGAAACTTTCATCGATCCTCTGAATCACCGGATCTTTTTCGTTCGTGAAACACACCAGCGTTCTGCCAGGTTCACTGACAGATCTCAGTACAACTCCAGCGGTCCTGGAAGCTGGCAAATAATCCTTGAACGTCTTCAGAACCGACAGCAGGAACTCCTTTTCCTGGATCGTTTCGAAGGTCAATCTGTTGGTCAGATCGAGAACGTCCTGGAAACCCTTCTGGAAACGTTCCGCCTCCTTTGTCTTTTCCTCCAGCTGCTTGTTGAGGTTCATCAGTTCCTGGTTCATCGTTCCGAGTTCCTCGTTCGTCGCTCTGAGTTCTTGGTTCATGGCGTCGAGTTCCTGGTTGGCCGCCTGCAGTTCCTGGTTCATCGCCTCGATCTCTTCGTAGGAAGCTTGAAGTTCTTCGTTCTTCTTCCTCAATTCCTCCGTGCGCAGGGTGACCAGACGCTCCAAACGTTTGTTGATGAGAATCAGAACCATGAAAATTGAGAAAGTACCCACCGAGCCGATCAGTATGACCCACCACAACCAGGCCGGAACGAAAAACCTGGGCTTGACGAAGAGGTTGATGATCCTCTCTATCTCTCCCTTCGCCAATCGGTCTAGGGCCGCGTTGAACTTTTCCACGAGCTGTGGTTTCGTTCGGGCAAAGGCAAAGTACGCCCATTCGACAGAAACTGGTGGCAAACTTTCGAACAAATGATAGAGATCGTGCTTTATGAGATAGTAACTCGCCGTGAGATCTTCCATGAGGAAAGCGTCTATTTCTCTGTTTTCAACGGCCTGGATCAGCTGCTCGAAACTTTCGAAGCGTTTGAACATGATCGAAGGGTTCTTCTGTCTCAAAAGGATTTCGTTCGCATCGCCTTCGATGACCCCCACAACGAAAGCGCTCAGATCTTTGAAATCTTTCACTTTCAGCTCTTTCCTGAGCCACACGAGACTTTGAATTTTCAGGATGGGTTTCGAGAACAAAAATATCTTCTCTCTTTCTGGCGTTTTGAAGATCAGATTGATCATGTCTGCCTGTCCCGTTTCCACGAATTTCAGAGCTTCAGAGAAAGGCATCAATTCGACGTCGAACCTCAGATCCGAAGCCTTCTCTATAGCTTTCAGTATTTCCACCGAGATACCCACCACTTCTTGCCGCTCGTTTCTGTAAATGAACGGAGGGTAGAAATCACCGCTGACGAACCTCACCTGCTCGCAGAAACAAAGCGTAGCGAAGAGAAGACAGAACAACGCAACCGCCCTTTTCACCGTCGATCCCCCATTTGTCCCGCATTCAACACCTTTCAAATTTTATTTTACAACACGTGTACGGAGAACTGTGGTAGAATATTTCCGACAAAAAAAGTCCAAAAACGGGGGTAACGAGTGATGGTGATCACGCTCACCCAGGTGGATGTCTGGACGGCTTTAGCTCACGGTTTCGTATCCTTTCTGAGCCCGTGCGCTTTGCCACTGCTTCCATCTTTCCTCGCACTGCTGTTCTACGATAAGAAAAGCGCACTCTTGAGGATTATCGGCTTTTTCTTGGGCCTTTCTGCCACGTTCGCGAGTTTGGGGGCCCTGTCTGGAACGCTCGGTGGTTTCTTCGATAAAAACCTGCTCCGTTACATCGCAGGCGCACTGGTCATCGTTATGTCGGTTCTGTTTCTGCTTCAAATACAGCTCTTCAAACCGAGGGCCGTCAAGCTCAACAGGTTCAAAGCGGGTGGAATCTTCTCAGGTATCGGTCTGGGGCTCGGTGTGGGACTGGTGTGGATTCCCTGTGCGAGTCCGGTGCTCGCATCCATCCTTGCCATCGCTGCCACCAAAGGCACAGCGTTGAGAGGAGCGCTGTTACTCTTCATCTACTCGCTTGGTATCTCTATACCGTTTTTGACGATCGGAGGGATCTTATCGAAGCTTCTGAGCAGGGTGAGTTTCAAAACCCCTCTGTGGGAAAGGGTATTGAAGTACGCAACGAGCGTTCTACTTTTAGTCCTTGGGCTGCTCATTCTCACAGGAAACGCATTCGTATGAGAGGAGTGATCGTATGAAAAGATTTTCGGTGATCCTTTTCACACTTGTTGCCATCTTCAGTCTCGCACAGGGTGTTCTTCTGAACGATGTGGACGTTGCGGCGAAACTGGCGAGGATCGAACAGAAAAAACTGGCGATCGTTTTCACTACTCAAACCTGTCCGTACTGTGTGAAGCTCAAGAACGAAACGCTCACCGACAAAACCGTGAAACAGCTGATCATGGCGAACTTCATCTTCGTCGAGGCTATGTACGACACCAGGAAAACCACGAACATCTTCGGCCAATCGATGAATTACGCTCAACTTTTTGATTATTTCAACGTCAGTGGAGTTCCGACCACATGGTTTTTGACCAGCGAGGCCACGCCACTGGTGTACCTACCCGGTTACGCTCCGGCGAACGTGTTCGCCCAGGTATTGAGGTACGTTTATCAGGAAATCAAGGAGGACTTCTCACAGTATGCGAAGAAGAAGGACGATTTTATGGGTGAGAAAAAACTCTTGAAGGTGACAGCAGAAGAAGCTGACTTCGTTTTGAAGAACGATCCAAATGCTATACTTGTCGATTCGTCCATCGACAAACCCGATATCTTCAAAGTTCATATCGCTAAAAACGAAGACATTGCGAACAGACTCTTAGAACTTGGCGTTTTTCGAGTACTTTTGATCACTGATTGATCTTGTCAGTTTCTTTTCCTTTGGGGGCCTGTCTGGCCCTCTTTCGAAAATTCAGAGACAGTCCGAAAACGAAAAGGATCAACCAAACGAAGAACAGCGCAAAAACGATCGGTTGACTCTCGAACAGCTTTGACACTTCCTGTTTGGGGCTTTTCGCGATCCACACGTACAACCAGCCGACGGCAGAGAAGGCTAGAAGATAACTCGCAACAAGCAAAGATATGACAGCCAGCACCTGTGCACTCTTTTTAACTGCTATCAGTCCGCAGATCACTCCGAGGGCGATCCCCACTCCAATTGGGATCAGTATGTTGAGATCTAGCTGACCTAAGGTACCGAGATGTCTCTCTCGAATTACAAGTTGAGTCACGAAATAGCCCAGCGCCCCACCGGCAAGAAAGCCTGCAAGAAACACGAAGATTTTGTACAGACCGTACAGCACAGCTCCGCACAGAAGTCCAAGGACGACCACGAAGATGAGATTCAGTGTATAGTTTTCGAGCAATTTTTGCTGTATGCCCTTCAAGAACTCCACTTTGCCCATCCACTCGATGAGCATAGGGCTGACGAAAAATCCGCCGAGCATGAAACCGAGCATCGGCATGAGGATGTTCTCCAAATATTTCGCGGCCAGGACGACGAAGACGCTTATGGGTACGACGAGGTACCAGAGTTCGAGAACCACGTGAGGTTTGAGAAATTCTAAATTCACACGCTCATCCCCCTTGCACACTTTTATTTTATCAGAATGTCGTAGTAGAATTGTTCTGGTGCTGCGTATGCTTCAAACTGTGAAGATGCACTTCGTGGAACATTTCAAAGTGCCTGTGGAAAAGTTGTGGAACATCCTCGTCTGCCCGAACGGCTGGGATCCGTGGTTCACGGACGGCATGAGGATGGAGCTCTTCGAAGGCGGGCAGATCCACTTTCGATGGAAGAGGATCACGGCAGACGAGGTGGTCGAGGACCGTGGCGTTGTGGTGTTCATGCAGCCACTGAAAGTTTTCGAATTCTGGTGGTACGAATACGAAGACGGTTTCAGATCGAGGGTGAAGATGACGTTCACGCCGGATGGAAACGAAGGAACCTGGTTGAAGGTCGAGGACTCCGTTCTCATCGACGGTGAGAGGGAACTGCCGATCGCTCTCGGTTGTGCTTACGGCTGGGGACAGATGCTCTGCCTGGCAAAAGCTTACGCCGAGCGCGGTTTGATCCTCATTTAAGACGTATTAACCATTCGGCAAAATTGTTTGGGTAGCATAATATATGAGAGATCCACGAACGAACCGATCAGGAGGTGGTGCAGATGCCGTTCTACAGGTACGTGTGTGAGAAATGCGGCTCTGAGAAGCGAGTCTTCCACGGCATGAACGAAACTCCTTCCATCGTTTGCGACTGTGGTGCGCAGATGAAACGATCCATAGGCAGGGTCGCCGTGGTGTTCAAAGGTAGTGGCTTCTACGTCACCGACAACAGAAAGAACGAAAGCAAGAAAGAGGAGAAAAGCGAAGAAGCTGCGTGATGGGGCAGTTGCCCCATCAAAATTTTGAAGGAGGCGAAACGCGTGCAGGTTAACAGGATAGATCACGTGGGGATCGCGGTGAGGAACGCTTCAGAAAGATTGAAGTTCTACACTGATTTTCTTGGTTTGAAGGACGTTCACACGGAAGAGCTTCCTGAGAGGGGTCTGCGCGTCTACATGATAAGGGTGGGGGAGAGCAAGATCGAGCTTCTGGAACCCATCAGCGAACAGTCGGAGATCAACAAGTTTCTGGAGAGCAAAGGTGAAGGCATCCACCACATCGCCTTCAACGTGACGGGGATAAACGAAGCGGTAGAACTCGCCAAAAAGTTGGGTTTCCAGCCTCTTTCTGATGCTCCAAGACCTGGCGCGGGAGGGACGCGCGTGCTGTTTCTGCATCCGAAGTCAGTCGGTGGAGTCCTCGTCGAACTGGTAGAAGGTCATCATTGAGGGGGAGTAGGCATGGAAGAGCTGATCAGAAATCTCAGAGAGCTCGAACAGAAAATCGAGCTCGGCGGAGGAACTGAAAGGATAGAAAAGCAACACGCACAGGGTAAACTGACGGCCAGGGAGAGGATCTCACTCCTGCTCGATGAAGGATCTTTCGTGGAGATAGACAAGTTCGTCAAGCACAGGGCCACGGCGTTCGGTCTGGACAAGGAAGAGCTTCCCTGTGACGGGGTTGTGACGGGCATCGGAAAGATCAACGGGAGGATGGTCGCCGTCTTCTCGCAGGATTTCACCGTGATGGGTGGTTCGCTGGGTGAGATGCACGCAAAGAAAATCATGAAGCTCATGGATTTAGCGATGGAGCTGGGCATTCCACTGATCGGTATCAACGATTCGGGAGGAGCGAGGATTCAGGAAGGTGTGGATTCGTTGTTCGGCTATGGGGGAATCTTCTACAGAAACACCCTCGCATCCGGTGTGATACCCCAGATCACGCTCATCGCCGGACCGTGCGCGGGAGGAGCGGTGTACTCACCCGCGATAACAGACTTCGTCGTGATGATAGACAAAACTGCCAAGATGTTCATAACCGGTCCCAGCGTCATCAAGGCCGTCACAGGAGAAGAGATCAGCCAGGAAGACCTCGGCGGTGCGTACGTCCACAACTCCAAGAGTGGAAACGCACATTTCCTGGCGACCAGCGAGCAGGAAGCCATTGAGATCATCAAAAAGCTCCTTTCTTACATCCCGCAGAACAATCTGGAAGAACCCGAGTACATCCCCGGGGACTATTCGCTTTCCATGAGCGAAGAGATCAACAACGTCGTGCCTGTGGAGCCCACAAAGAGTTACGACGTTCGAAAAGTCATCGAGATGGTCGTGGACGAGGGTAGCTTTTTCGAGGTGCACAAGCATTACGCTCGAAACATCGTCGTGGGCTTTGCGAGGATCGCGGGTATGAGCGTGGGAATCGTTGCGAACCAGCCTTCGGTGCTCGCAGGCTCGCTCGACATAGATTCTTCCGACAAAGCCGCCAGGTTCATACGCTTCCTCGATTGCTTCAACATACCCATCGTAACGTTCGTGGACACGCCCGGGTATCTACCCGGTGTACAGCAGGAGCACGGCGGGATCATAAGACACGGTGCGAAACTTCTGTTCGCTTACAGCGAAGCAACCGTGCCGAAGATCACCGTTATACTGAGAAAAGCCTACGGGGGCGCGTACATCGCGATGGGCAGCAAGCATCTGGGAGCGGACCTGGTCGCTGCATGGCCAACGGCCGAAATCGCGGTTATGGGACCTGAGGGAGCCGCAAACATCATCTTCAGAAAGGAAATAGAGAGCGCGCCGAATCCCGAAGAAAAGAGGAAGGAACTGGTGAAGCTTTATCGAGACACGTTCGCAAATCCCTATGTTGCGGCATCGCGCGGATACATAGACGCGATCATAGAACCGGTGAAGACGAGGGAGTGGATCGCGAAAGCTCTGGAGATCTGCCGAACGAAGGTCCAATCTCTGCCGAAGAAGAAACATGGCAACATTCCGCTGTGAGGTGGGAGCGGTGTCGAACACTACAATTTTTGTCGTTGGTATGGGGTCTGTTTTCCTCACCTTCGTCATTCTGTACATCATCTTCGTGATAATGGGAAAGATCTTCACGGCGAGTCAACGCAAAGCTTCCGGCACCACAGCCAGCGCCGCAGAAACGAGTGTGAAAGCAGAAGAGAAAGTCGAACCAGAATCCAGTGAACCCATCGAGGCAGTCATAATCGGAGCGGTGATGGCCTACATGAGCTCGGAGCAGAAGGCAACAGCACAGCCAAAAGGAAGGATCTTCACCCTTGAAGAGAGAACGATGAGCTGGAGAAAGAGTGGATGGAAAGGAGCGAGAGGATGGCGCGCAAGTTCCGGGTGGTGATAAACAACAAAGAATACATCGTTGAGGTTGAGGAGATCGGAGGTTCTCCGATCGTTCAGTCTGTTCAACCGGTGGTTGAAAAACCACAGCAAGTTGAAAGGCCACAGCAGGTGCCAGTACAAGCTGCAAAACCAGAGCCTGTCAAGGCAGAATCGCCAAAGGAGCAAGTTGCACCGAAGACTGGTGGCGTTGAAGTCAAAGCGCCCATGTCTGGGCTCATCGTCAAGGTGCACGTGAGCGAAGGGCAGCAGGTGAAGCGTGGTCAGAAACTTTTGGTCCTCGAGGCCATGAAGATGGAGAACGACATCATCAGCGAGCACGAAGGCACCGTGCTCAAAGTTCTCGTGAAGGAAGGAGACAACGTCGAGACCCAGCAGACGCTACTCATCATAGGCTGAAGAGAGGTGAAAATATGGAACTCAAGGTCGTCAGCTTCGCCCTGGGTGAGGAAAAGTTCGCACTCGATATCATGAACATAGACAGCATAGTGGAGGTAGGAAAAATCGTAAAACTGCCCGAATCTGCCGATTATGTCGAAGGTATCATGAACCTGCGTGGTAACGTGATACCCATCATCAACCTGAAGAAAAAGTTTTCCATGCCGGACACGGGCAGGTCGAGCTCTGCGAAGATCATCGTCGTCAACATGAAGGACAAAAAGGTCGGCCTGCTGGTCGATCAGGTGCACGAGGTGCTCACTTTGAGCGACAAACAGATAGAGCAGCCTCCAACCGGTGTTGGGGGCACGCGCGCGAATTTCATACTGGGAATAGCCAAACTGGGAGAAGAGCTTTTGATCATACTCAATGCGGAAGAGATACTCTCTAAGGAAGAGAAGATTGCGCTTGAGAGTCTGAAGGTTTGAAAAATCTCACGAACCAGATGTCCGGTTCGAAGAAACCTTCGCTGGCGCTGAAGCCAACGAGTTGTCCATCTGGTGAGAAGGATGGATAAAATGCGTCTTGCTTCAACTCTTCTGTGAGGCACCATTTTTCGCCCGTCTCCAGGTCCTTAACCCATATCGCGTAGTAACCGAGACAGTTGCAAGAATAAGCCAGGTATCTCCCGTCTGGTGAGATCGCAGGATCATGTTCGTTGTAAAAACCATCCTCTATGCAGACAACATTTCCTTCGGGAGTGAGCGCGTAGATTCCAAAGTTCGCTTCTCTCAGTCCCACGAAGTAGATCGTCTGACCGTACGCAGCGGGAGAGAACACCATGTCGAAGCCTTCTATGTTCAGCTTGCTGCGACGCCGAGCGAGCGTGGCACGGTACATGGCGTTACCGGTCTCGGTGTCCTGCACGTACAGAAGAGTGTTCGCGTCGAACCAGGCAGGCGAGTAGGCTGGCGCGTTGCCCGCAGAGATGAGGACGATGTTTTTCGCGTAGTCCTCAATGGGCATGATGTAGATGTTCCAGAAACCATGCAGTGATCCTTGAAAGGCGAGTCTGGTACCGTCTGGGGAGAACCTCGGAAAGTACTCGCTGCTGCCATGAACGGGCAAAACTCTGAGACTTCCCTGCTGCAAATCCAGCAGGGCTATGTTCCTGTTGCCACCGAGCCTGTCGGTTATGAACGCAAAATACTTACCGTCTGGACTGAAACTGCTGTACTCATCCACAGAAGGATGGTAAGTGATGCGCAGGTATTTTCCAAAGGCGTTCTTCATTAACAATCTGAGTGCAACCTTTTCCAGAGGATAGTGCGCACACTCTCTCACGAAGTCCCGGTAAGGCCTCTCTTCCTTTGGCGAGTAGCTGCAGCTGTAAACCACGTTGCTAGACTCCATCCAGCTCGCGTAATAGCTGTTCTTTGTCGCGTCGTAGGTGATGGAAAAGTTGAGCGTGAATTCCTCCTGAACTTCTATGTGCTCGTTCGCAGTCAGTTTTACCTGGTTAGTTTCGAGCACAACGCGCACGTTTTCAGGAACGAGTGTGAGAATCGATCTAGCCACATCGTCCAGAACCTTCTTGCCCTGTTCGTCTGAGGCCAGAACGACCTTCAGACCAACGTATGCAAAACAGCTCATCACGAACATAAGTAAGAGAATCACCAGAGACTTTTTCATGTTCACCGCTCAAATTCTACAACACGTTAAAGGAGTTTGCACCTCGGCCGATCAATAATATAGGTAGAGAAGGGGTGTTGAGCATGAGCACCGACCCTGTGAGGATGGATCCCCAGCGCAACATGAATCTGGAGAGAGTTCAGACCGGGAGCCTAAAGCAGTTGCAACTGAACGTTCAGAGGATCGCAGAAGAATCTTCTAGGAAGCAGAAAGAAGACAGTGTCGATCTTTCCAAAACGATGGAATCCCTCAGGAAAACGTTCGAGAAATTGAGCAGATTCTTCAAAACAGAAGCCCAGTTCACGATAGAACGTGAACTCAACATGATAATCATCAAGATAAAGGACAGAGAAACCGGCGAGATCGTCAGACAGATCCCACCCGAAGTGGCCGTGAAGATCGCAAAGAACCTTCAAGAATTGATAGGCATACTCTTCGACGAGAAGGTGTGAGGTATGGATGCAATATCGAAGATCGCTTCGAGCATAAACTTTCGCTACAGATCGTCAAACGTACAGTTCGGAGGTTTAGCATCGGGGTTGAACACAGCCGACATAGTCGATGCGTTGATGCAGATCGAAGCCAGGCCTGCTGAAAGACTGTACCAGAAATACGAGAGCCTGGGTTTGAAGCAGAAAGCATACCAGCAACTGGAAGAAAAACTCGAAAGTTTCGAGACCTTCCTGTCGAGCTTCAAACTCCAGGCGACGCTCCTGGCTAAGAAGGTTTCCATCGAGTCGGAGAAGATCTCCATAAACGCTTCCGCATCTGCCGTCGCTGGAAGTTATCAAATCAAGGTTCTCTCTATCGCGAGTAGAAGTTCCATGGTGAGTGGGAGAACCATAGGACCTGATGTGGACCTTTCGACCAGGTTCGGCGATCTGACGTACAGGTACAATCCGGTCAATTCGGTTTTGAAGATCCAGCTCGGTGCGACGGTTCACACCGTCAACATCTCCACAGAAGACACGATCTCGGACATCATCGATAAACTCGATGACATCTTCGGGACTGGTAATGTAAGATTCGAGGATGGAAGATTGGTTTTCGAAAGTTCGCAGGCTTTCGCGATCAGGACTGAAAGTGGTACGTTCAGTTTCGTCTTCAACCTCAACGATGCACCTGTTGTTCAGGAAAACGGAAAGTACGTTCTTCGCAGCACAGCGCACGTCGGTGCCGTCTCGGTTTATAAAACCCTTTCACAGATTTCCGCTTACCGGAGCGTTTCTATTCAGAGCGGTATGCTGAAGGTCAACGGAACAGAAATCAGCATTGACGTGAACATGACGTTGAACCAGCTGATAGACGCGATCAACACGAGTGAAGCCGGCGTGAGGGCCGAATACGATGCGAACTCGGACAGGCTGATCATCTCTTCGAACAAAACCGGTCCGAACACGATATTGCTGGAAGACAACGGAACCAACCTTCTTCAGTTGCTCGGCCTGGACATCGGTCAGTTCAACATCGGCGGAACAGCACACGTTCAGCTGAGCAACAACGGTGTGAACTGGATCGATCTTTACTCCTCCACGAACGAGCTCAGTTACATGGGCTTATCCATAAAGGTGAAGGAGTTGATTCAAACTCCCGTGAGTTTCAGTGTCGAAAACGATACAGACTTTGTGGTCTCGAAGATAAAAGAGTTCGTCGAAAAGTGGAACGAGCTCATGGAGTACGTCTACAACAAGTACAACGAAAAGCCCGTGACGGGCAAGAACGAAGAGGAACTTTCCGAGGAAGAAAAGCTTCAGGGAGTGCTTCAAAGAGATTCACTTTTGAACGAGATCTTTTTCAGACTGAGAGGTTTCATAACAAAGCGCATAGATGGCGACATTTCTTATCTGTGGCAGATCGGCATAAGAACGAGCAGTTTCGGTTATCAAAACATGAAGATGGGAAAGCTCGAACTTGACGAAGACAGATTGAGAACGGTCCTTAGAGAGAGTCCCGAGAAGGTCTGGGCTTTCTTCGGTGGCACGAACGGCTTTGCTCAGCAGGTGCAGTCTTATTTGAGAGAACTGACGAAGTTCGGTGGAAGAATAGACAGCATTGCGGGCATCAGCGGAACCATCACAAAACAGATGAGGAGCCTTGCTAAGCAACTTGAGGACATGCTGGAACGCTTGCAGAAACGGGAAGCCTACCTCTGGAGCAAATTCTCAGCGATGGAAGAAGTCGTATCGAGGATGCAGGCACAGAGTGCGTGGCTCGCACAGTTCTCGAGTCTGAGGAGCAACAACCGTTAAGATTTCTTCGATAGTGTTATCTCGAACTCGTTCGGATCGGGATTGTTGAAGGTCAGCTTGATCTTTTCCCTGTGCGTCGCCACCATGGACCTGATCTTCTCCGCGTAACCAGAAAATCGCTGGTGCAGGTTCACCTTCACCGTATCGTACTGGGAAAGATCTGTCTTCCTCAGTTCGTTAGACAATCTCTTGAGCACGACCGCGGAGGACAGAACCCTGCCGGAACCTTTACAGACGGGGCAAGGTGAAAAGAGCAACTGTTCGCTCGAAGGGGTTCTCCTTTTACGGGTCAGCTCGAACAGGCCGAGGCGTGTGAATCCAAGGAGTTCAATGTGTGCCGGATCCTTTTCGAACGCTTCCCGGATCTTCTTGAACAACCTGTCGTAATATTCCTTGACTGGCATGCCGATGAAATCTATCACGACGATACCACCGATGTTGCGTAACCTGAGCTGTCTGGCTATCTCCCTGGCCGCTTCCACGTTCGTGTTGAACGCCAATTCTGCCTGGTTCTTACCAGAGGTGAAGCTCGCTGAGTTGACATCGATCACAGTCATTGCTTCCGTCGTATCGAGCGCCAGATACCCCCCACTCGGAAGATCTATCGTGCGCCTCTGCAAAAGGTTCAGCTGCTGATATATGTTGAACCGTTCGAAGAGGTCTCCTTCGACGAAGTGCACCGTTATGGACTTGCTGATCTTTTTGACTTCCTGCTTGACACGCTCGTGCACCTTCTCTTCGTTCACATAAATTTCGTCCACGTTCTTGTTCAGACGTTCTCTGAGGATGTAATCTATCGCTGTCGGTTCGCACCTGAGCGGCTTCACCTTCCTTGACTTCTTGAAGCTGAGCAACAATTGCTGCCATTCCTGTCTCAGTGATTGCAATTCTTCTTCTATGGTCTCCACGGGCATCCCTTCCGCAGCCGTTCTTATGACGATCCCTTCGTTCTTCTGAACCTTCGAAAACAGCGATTTCAGCCTTTCTCTCTCCCGTTGATCGGCTATCTTCTTGGAGACGCCCCTCACACGCGACAGGGGAAAATAAACCACGTACCGCCCCACAAGTGAGAGCTTGCACGTCAGCTGCGGGCCTTTCTGTCCCACCGCGTCGTGTTTGACCTGAACGAGAATCTTTGAACCTTCCTGAAGCTGTTTCCCTGCCAGCACCTGTTGAACGTAGACTTTGCCAACGTCTGAAACTCTCAAGAATCCGTTCCTGCTCTCGCCTATGTCAACGAAGGCTGCGTTCAAGCCGGGCACGATTTTCTGTACGACACCAACGTAGATGTTGCCAGCTATGGTCTCGTTCTCCTCGCTGAAAACCTCCTGAAGTTCTCCATCTTCGAGCATGGCACCGCTGATGAGATCTTCCTGAACGTTTATGATGAGAACGCCCGGCACGCTGTGAAACCTCACTCGAAGAATTCGTAAAGGCCGATTTTGCCGTCCTTCCTCAGGAGTAATAGATTGATCTCACCGGTCTCACTGTTCCGGAACAGGAAGAACTGTCTATCCATCGTTTTGAATTGAAGGATCGCTTCTTCCAGAGGCATCACGTTCAGTGGTAGTCTTTTCGTTTCGGCCACGTCCTCCTCCGTCTCTTCAACGATGGCTGGTATTTCCATTTGCTTGGGTTCTCTGTGTTTGTCTCTGATGGTCGATTTGAGCTTCTTGACCTTCTTTTCGAGCGCATCGCACATGGCATCTATCGCCGCATAAAAATCTGGATCCTTCTCCTGTACGACGATCACGTTCCCTCTGAGGTTGATGTTCGCCTTCACCACGTAGTTCACGGCGTCTTTCTCGGCCTTGATCTCCGCCGAAACGAGTTCCTCGTCCTTGATCACCCTGTCGACCTTTTCCAGCCTCTTGTCAAGGTACTGCTGCATCGCCGCCGTTGTCTCGAAACCCCGTGTAGTGAACCTGTAGTTCATGCGATCACCTCCCGAGCAGTTTCTCCCTGGCTTCGACATAACATTCGAGCGCTTCGAAGTTTTCCTGCATCGCCACGAAACTGTGGCCGTAGAGTGTAACGAGAGAGTAGATCAGATACACAGGATCGTAAGTTCTCGAAAAACACTTTGGAACTTCCAGATGTTTTTCGGAAAATAACTTCTGTTCCTTTTCCTCGAGTGAAACCAGCATCGAGAACATTTGCTGTTCGAACAGACACAGACCAGCAAGTAAGACCAGAAATCCAAATGGAACCACGAGCGTTAAGAACAATCCAGCAACAGAAATGGCGAGTTCGAGCACCGTCCAGAGCTCTTCGCCACCGAGGATCAATGAAGCGTAATTCGGAAACCTCTCGAACAGTTGCTTCTGAAGTTCGCGTATCAGGCCACGCCACTTGAGAAAGCTCAAGAGCAATCCAAGACCACTCAGAAACACCAAACCCTGAGTTACTCCGAAGAACCTGTTGACCGAAACGGACCACGTCGCGACAACCAGTACGGAAGCTATGAGTGCAAGGAAATTTGCAACAACGAAGAACAAGGCACAATAGGTCATGAGATGCTCATGTGGCTTCGACCTGAAATCAAGAAGTTCTTTCAACTGCTTCACGTCTCATCCCCCCAAGAACTGAAACAGTATGGAAATAGCGAGCAAGACCAGACACAGGATTATCAGCCAGAGTGAATTCTTCTTCAACTCAGCTGACACCTTTCCAAAGGAACGTAGCGCAAATATGAGCAAAATCACCAGGATGCACGAAAGAACAACGATCAGCATCATTGCTGGCACTTCATGGAACCCTTCGTGGCGAGTATGATTTCCGCATCATCGGTGTCAAAAATACCCGCCATGAGATTTATCGCGATCCCCTCCACGGTGAGTTTGAGATTCTTCCCGGTGACGACTGTCGGAGGGCTTATGATGATCCTGCAACCAACTTTTTCGAGATTCATGGCGAGCGCACCAGCGATCATGTTCCCCAGTTCGCCGATCGCACTCATGGCCAGTTCGTCGAGGTTATCGTACTGCAGGTTCATCATCTTCGAAACGATCTTCAAAGCCGTATCCGGGCTGAAAGAGTATATCATGTTGCCTTCCACACCACCGCTGAAACCTATGACCGTCACCATGTCGTACTTCGGCCTGATCTCTTTCAACACTCCGGGCTTTCCCACAGACGGTGTGATGTTCAACAGAGCCTTCAGCGTATTAACAACCGCGGCTATCAACGCGTTCACGATACGTGCGTCCATTGAAATACCTCCTCATTCCCAGTGCTCAGAGAGTTTCACATCGACTTTGAGCGGTACTGATAATTTTACCACTCCCTCCATGATCTCCTTTACCTTCTCTGCAACGAATTCTGCCTCTTCGTTCGGCACTTCGAAAACGAGTTCGTCGTGCACCTGCAATATCATCTTCGTTTTGAGATCGTTCCGTTTTATGAAATCGTGGACCGCGATCATCGCGAGCTTCATTATATCGGCTGCCGTACCCTGGATGGGCGTGTTCACGGCGATCCTTTCGCCTTCCTGCCGGACCGAAGGATCGGAGGATCTGAGCTGCGGCACCTCACGCTTTCTTCCGAAGAGTGTTCTCACGTGTCCCTGAGCCTTGGCAAAGGAGATCGTTTTCGTGAGGTATTCCCTGACCTGTGGATACAGCTCGAAGTATTCCTTTATGAAAGCTTCGGCCTGCTTGTAAGAGAGCCCCGTGCGCTGTGAGAGACCGTAAGCTGTCACACCGTATATGATGGAGAAATTCACCATCTTACCTATCGACCTTTCCCGTGGACCAACGTCTTCCTCTTTGATCCCGAAGATGCGGGCAGCCGTGAACGTGTGAACGTCTTTGTCTTTTATGAACGCCTCGATGAGGTTCTCGTCCTTGCTCATGTGCGCGAGCACCCTGAGCTCGATCTGTGAATAATCGGCGCTCATGATCTTCCATCCCTTCTCCTGTGGTACGATGGCTTTGCGTATTTCTTTGCCTTCCTCCTGTTTGCTCGGAAGATTCTGCAAATTTGGATCGCTGCTGCTCAGTCTCCCGGTTGCCGTACCCGTCTGGTGGAAACTGGTGTGGATCCTGCCGGTCTTCGGATGAACGAGTTTGGGAAGCACGTCCAGATAGGTGGATTTCAATTTTTGATATTTCCTGTAAGAGAGTATCAGCGGCACGATGGGATGTTCATCAACGAGGTCTTCGAGCACGTCCGCCCTCGTGGAAAGCTCGCCACCGGGTGTTCTGCCCTTCGGTTTGATCCTGAGCTTTTCGAACAGCACGTACGCAGTTTGCTTTGGAGAATTCAGATTGAACACTTCGCCAGCCAGTTCGAATATCTGTTTCGATATTTCGTCCATCTTGACGCTGTATTTCATGGACAGATCTTTCAGATAAGAAACGTCCATGTACACTCCCGTGAGTTCCATCTCCGCGAGAATGGGGATCAGGGGCAGTTCGATCTTTTCAAAAACCTCTATCAAGCCCTGTTCGTGCAGCTTCACGTTCAGAAGCTCGTACAGCCTGCGCGTCACATCCGCATCTTCTGCGGAATACCTCGTGGCATCCTTCACGTCCACATCCGCGAAGGTCACCGCACTGAACAGGGGAGAAGAACTCTTCACCAGTTCTTCGAAGCTCATCATCTTGTAGTTGAGGAATCTCAAAGCCAGTTCATCCAGTCCGAACCTCTTCTCATCGGGGTTGAGCAGGTACGCCGCGATCATCGTATCGAACGCTGGTACGTTCGGTCTGATGCCGTGCACCATGAAGACGGAGTAATCGTACTTCAAATTCTGCCCGACGATCCTGGTGGCTCTGTTCTCCAGAACGGATTTGAGACCGTTCAAAACCTTTTCCAGAGGAAGGTTGGGTCCCTTCCTGTGTCCCACGGGGATGTAGTAACTGGTCTTGTCGGGCAGGGCAATCGACACACCCACCAAATGTGCATCGAGTGGGACCAGGGAATCTGTTTCGGTATCTATCACGATGTACTGGCTGCTGTGCATGCGCTGCAAAAGTTGTTCGAACTCCTGTTCCGTCGTGACGGCTCTGTAGGGCGTTTGCTCCGGTTGCTGGCTGTACAGACCGAGCTCCTTCATCAAGCTCGAGAACTCGAGCTCCTTCAGAAACTCAACGAGTGCGTCCTGCCTGAACCCTCTGTATCTTAGTTCTTCCCAGTCCAGACCGAGTTCCAGATCTATCATGAGCGTGACGAGCTTCTTGCTCTTGAACGCATCGTCTCTGTACTGCAGCAGCAACTTTCCTATCTTGCTGTTCTTGTCGATCTTTTCATATATCTCTTCCAGACTACCATACTTATTTATCAGCTCCACGGCTGTTTTTGCACCTATACCGTACACTCCTGGAACGTTGTCGACGGCATCCCCCGCGAGTGCCAGCAGATCGACGATATGCCTCGGTGGCACCTGAAACTTTTCCAGAACCTTTCGTTCGTTGTAAAGTTCGAGCTCCGAGATGCCCTTGATCGGTCTGAAAACCTTTATCTTCTCGCTCACCAGCTGCAACACGTCTTTGTCCCCACTGACAATGTAGATCTCTTCGAAACGACTTTCTCCCTTCTTTGCGAGCGTTGCGATCACATCGTCCGCTTCACAGCCTTCGTACTCGAGCACTTTCACGCCGAGCGCTTCAACACCGCGCTTTATGTAAGGCAGCTGCTGCACCATCGCGTCCGGTGCGGATGGTCTCTGCGCCTTGTACTCCGCCAACAACTCGTGACGGTAGGTCCTGGTCTTTTTGTCCATCGCGAAACCTGCATAGTCCCCTTCCCTGACGTGTTCCCTCAGGAATTTGATCATCATGCGCATCAGGCCATAAGTGGCATTCGTGGGAATGCCACTGCTCGTACTCAAAGCCTGATCGATCGCGTAGTAAGCCCTGAAGGCCAAACCAGTACCATCAAAGAGAAACAGTCTTGCCATTCCTCTCGAGCTCCCTCAGCTCCTCCAGGATTTCGACCGCCTTCCTGAGGTGCGGGATCACGATCGAACCCCCAACGACCAGCGCCACGTTGAAGATCTCGAAGAATTCCTCATCGCTCGTTCCGAGCTGGAACAACCTTATCATGTGGTATGCGATGCAATCGTTGCACCTGAGCACCATCGAAGCCACGAGGCCAAGCATCTCCTTTGTCTTCGTATCCAGAGCACCCTTCTCGTACACCTGCGAGTCGAGGTTCATGAACCGCTTCGTGTGAAGATTTCCCTTCTCGTGTATCAGTTTGTTCAACCTTGCCCTGTAATCGATGAATTCCTCTATCATTCACCCACCTCCAACCTTCATGGGGACATCGTGACTGAAAACGATCCAGTCGCACTCCTTGGACATCTTCGTGATGAATTCTCCTGCCGCGTCTTTCTTGTAACCTTTCATGTACTCGAAGTACTCGATCCTGCTGTAACATATGTCCCCAGGCATCAGGATCTTTCCCATGTTCTCGGTCTCTATCAACAAAGAGATGTGTTCTGAAGAATGGTACGGTGTGTGAAACACCCGCACACAATCGAAGAGCACGTCCCCATCTTTGAGTGTTTGAACTTTTTTCCAGCTTTCCAAAACCATGCTGTAGAAAGGCCCGCTCATCGGCCCAAACGCGGCGTAGTTCTTCTCCCTGTATCTTTCGTGGACGTGGACCGTGGCGTTTGCGAAAAAGATCGAGCAGAAAATGTGGTCCATATGCACGTGCGACACAACGAGGTCCGTCACGTCCTGTGGTTTGATGCCCCTTTCTTTCAACGCACGTTCCAGAGCTTCCCAGCTTGGAAATCCTCCGGGTTCAACGAGCACGAGTCTTTCCCCGTCGCTCAGCAGCGCCACGGTGCAGTAGGGTGCCATCACGTAAGGTGGAAATCTGATGCTCCCACCCGGTACGAGAATTTCGAACTTCATCGAGGATCACCCCAAAAGAAAACTCAAAAATGCGATCGTCAGACAATAATCGGCGAACAGTCGCAATTTTCGTATCGTGACCATCTTTTTCAACACGGCGAGCGCAATCAAACTGCTGAAGAAAGAAACCGCGAAAACCGGACTCATCACCAGGTCCGCTTGCCTCAATTTCAGCAAACTCGCACCGAGTAGCACAGGTATCGCCATCAGGAACGTGTAGCTCACAGCCTCTTCCTTTCTGAAACCGAACAGTGTGACGGCGGATAAGACCATTCCGCTCCTCGAAACACCCGGCAAGACAGCGATCGCCTGGAACAGCCCTATCAGGAACGCGTGCTTGATGCTCATCGATTCCAAGCTTTTGTCTCCCTCCTTCAACGACGCCAGAAGTAAGAAAATCGCGGTGATGGAAAAGAACAGAGGTAGAAAAGTCGAATTTTCAAACACCATCTCAACATATTCTTCGAAGAAAAGGCCCACGACCGCCGCCGGGATGGTGGAAACAACGAGGTTCACAAGGATTCTCCATGTTTTTAAAACTCTCAGGATGTCTCTACTAACGAACAAGACCACCGCGAGCAAGCTTCCCGCGTGTAAGAGGACGACTGTTCGCAGGCTCGTATCGACCTGGAACAGTTTCGAGAACAGAAGAACGTGGCCTGAACTCGAAACGGGCAAAAATTCTGTCGCACCCTGTACCGCTGCCAGGAGCAACTCTTTCAGAAGCCTTCCTCCTCCACAACTTTCAGAAATTCGATTCCCAGTTCCTTGAGGAGTTTTTCTATCTGTTTAGGCTCCGAAGCATCCACCTTTATGGAAACGCTTCGAAAACCGTCCCGTTTGACCGTGTTCACCGCGAGTACGTTGATGCTGTTCAGCGCGAACACATCAAGAACCTTCTTCAGTTCTCCAGGCTTATCCTGCAGCGTCAGCAGTATGCGAACACCCGGTTCGTCCATCGCAGTTATGGCGACGAAAGCTTCGAGCACTTCGGTGAGCGTGATCACGCCCTTCACCTTCATGTCCGAATCGACGACCGCCAAGCAGCGTTCGTGGGATTCTCTGAAAGTGAGCGCGGCCTCTTCTATGTAACTGTCTTCGTGGGTGAAGAATTCGGGGAACACGACGTAATCTTCCACGGATGATTCAAGATCGGCGTTCGCGAGGCTATTTTTGTAAACGAACCCGGCGAACCTTCCTTCTTCGTCGACGGTCACGCAATAGTCGGTTCTGTATTTCCTCATCTGGTTGAGAGCTTCCTGTACCGTCGCCTTCACGCTGATGGAAGGAAAATCATCGTTCAACCAGTTCTTCACGAGCATTCGATCGCCCCCAGATTTTGGAAAATCTTACCGTTCCTATCCTAAGAACATTTTACCATCGTAATTCTAAGTTAGTAGTAGTAGTAAATAATAGGGGGGGTGGTAAATTTTGTAACGCAACTCGTTGCGTAAACGAATATGCGCTACAGGAGCGAGAATGTGAAATATGATAGGGTGGTAAGTTGCGTGGTAAATTGCGTGGTAGATTTCTCGGTGGAAATGGTAAATTAGTACTGAAATAGGCTTCAGTTCGAGATTTTTCGCGTGGTAAATTCTTTAAATGCTTGGTAGAACTGAAGGTTAGATTTCTGACTGTTTTCATCCACTTTTCAGTGAAGCGATGATGTTCCTTTATCCATGACGGTTTGGAGAAATCTACCACCAGAAAAATGGCTTCTGAAGCCAAATTTCGACGAAATCTACCACCTTTACATATGTTGTGGTGCGTAATCTACCACACAACATGTAGTATGTACCAGCAACTCACCCGTCGTTGTGGTAAAATGTATGCGAAAAAGTTCTTCAGGGTGGTGAACGTTCGTGGCCAAAGTCATCGTCGTTACGTCTGGAAAAGGTGGGGTCGGCAAAACAACTGTGACCGCCAATCTCGGTTGCACTCTGGCAAAACTCGGTGAAAAGGTGTGTGTGATAGATGCGGACATCGGCTTGAAGAATCTTGATGTGGTGCTCGGACTGGAGAACAGAGTCGTTCACACCTTGCTCGACGTGGTCAACGGTAAGGTGAGTGCCCAGGAGGCTCTGGTGAAACACAAGCAGCAGCGCAATTTGTACCTCCTGGCAACGTCCCAGGTTGCGACCAAAGAGATGGTCTCGCCGGAGGACATGAAGGCGGTGGTGAAAGCTCTCCATCCTCTGTTCGATTACATACTCATAGATTCTCCAGCGGGTATAGAAAGAGGTTTCAGGAACGCGGTCGCACCGGCCGAGATGGCCCTGATAGTCACCACCCCGGAGCTTCCCGCGCTCTCGGATGCCGACAGGGTCGTTGGTCTGCTGGAGAATCTTGGATTCGATGAAAAAACGATGAAAGTCGTGTTGAACAGGTTCAAACCGAAGATGGTTAAAGCCGGTGAGATGCTTACTGAGCAGGACGTTGCCTCAACGCTTGCGCTCGAGATCATCGGAGTCATCCCGGACTGCGAGGACGTCATAATCGCCACGAACAAAGGGATTCCCGTTGTACTCAACGGAGATCTGAATATAACGCGCGTCTTCGAGAATATCGCGAGACGCCTCAAAGGGGAAACCATACCACTGGATCAGGATCTGATGCAGGCACAGGAAAAAGGTTTGCTTGCCTTCTTCAGAAATCTCTTCGGCCGAAAGAGGAGCTGATGGTGATGTGGTTCTTCGGCCTCTTCAGCAGGAAGAAAAAGCGTGAGAAAAGCAGAGACACAGCTTACAAAAGACTCGAAGCGATTCTCGAAAGGAGAAGACCAGTTTCTGTAACTGAAATAGTTCCCAAGAGCGAGTTCGAAGAGAACTCTGAAAAGATAAAGGAAAAGATCGTCACCTGGGTGAGCGACACGTTCAGGGTTTCCCCTGAGAGGGTCAAGGTCGAGTTCGAAGAGCACAACGGTTATATAGTCATCATAACGAACGTCATGTTCGAGTGAAACTGTCATGAAGGGCTTTTCCCTCAGAACGAAACAGAGAGTCGAGATGGTCGATATCACGGACCAGGTCCAGCAGATCGTGGCAGAGTCCGGCGTGAAATCCGGTGTCTGCTTCGTTTTCGTACCACACACCACGGCAGCGATCACCATCAACGAGGGAGCCGACAGGTCCGTTCGAATGGACATCCTGGAGAGGCTGTCAAACATCGTGCCCGCCAACGCGAACTACCACCATCTGGAAGGCAACGCCGATGCACACATAAAGGCGAGTTTGATAGGTTCTTCTGTGGCCGTCCCCATCGAGAATGCAAAACTCGCCCTCGGTACATGGCAACGCATATTCTTCTGTGAGTTCGACGGCCCGAGGGCGAGAGAGGTCTTCGTTCAGATCGTTGAGGCCAGATCCTGAACGAAGTACACGCGTGGACCAGGAATTCCGTTGAAGTTCGTGGCGTACTCGACCGTGTATGCACCCGCGTTTATGAAGTACAAAATATCATCGAGCGTGACGTTGTACGGGAGCATCGCATCGTCGTAAATCTTGTCGACGCTGTCGCACGTGGGACCCGCCAGAACGAATGGCATCTTCTGTTCATTCTCTTTTCCTTCCACGACGATTTCGTAGCGGAAGTTCTCGATGGTTTCCATCAGACCATGGAAGACACCGGCGTCTATGTAGACCCATTCTTCACTCCCGCGCCGGCATCTCAGCAGGACCCTACTGACCAATATGGCTGAGTCGCCGACCATGGAGCGACCGGGCTCGGCGAAGATCTGAAGATCGTTCACCCCGTACAGGAACTCGTTGACAGCCTGCATGACGGTGCGACCAATCTCGTCGACGTCCGGGATCGGTTTGACATGTTTGACGGGGATGCCTCCACCGATGTCGAGCACGTTCAGGTTGATTCCGTACAGCTTCTCAGCCCAGTAGAAGACCCTTGCCACGCTTTCGATGGCGTTCCACCAGCTTTTGGGATCGTAGTTCTGTGATCCGACGTGGAAGCTCACACCCACCGGATGGAGTCTGAGCCTTGCGGCCTGTTCTATGAGCTGCACCGCGCTCAATGGATCGGTACCGAACTTCCTCGAGAGCGGCCAGTCGCTGTGTCTGTTCTCAACTGCAACCCTGATGATCACCTGAGAACCCGGAGCGTTTTCGGCGATCTTTTCCAGCTCCATGGGTGAATCGGCGACGAACAGCTTCAATCCTATGTCGTACGCGTAAGCGATGTCCCTTTCTCTCTTTATGGGGTTGGCGAAGATCATCCTGTCCGGTGTGATCTGAAGGCTCAGCAGTTTGTTGATCTCACCCACAGAGGCCACGTCGAAGTTGCTTCCAAGATCTCTGAGCCTTTCGATGATCCTCGGATGGCTGTTGGCTTTCACCGCGTAGAAGATCCTGCAGCCTGGAATGGCGTTTGCCAGCTTTCTGTAGTTGTCTTCGACGATGTCGAGGTCAATGAGCAGAAAGGGAGTATCGAGCTTCTTCGCAGCCCTTCTGACAAGTTCGTTCACTGTCATCCTTTCACCATCACCCTCTGTGAGATCTTTTTGCAGATGTCTTCAAGAAAGTTCCTATCATTTTCATCAAAACTGTTGAGCACGTGACTGTCGATGTCCAGCTCACCGAAGACCTCTCCGTTCACGAGTATGGGTACCACGATCTCCGACTCAACCTTCGGACTGCAGGAGAGGTAGTTCGTCTCCTTGGACACGTCTTCGACTATGAAAGTAGTCTTTCGCTGAGCGGCTTGTCCGCATATACCCCTCCCGAAGGGAATCCTCACGTGCTCGGTCGGTTCACCAACGAACGGTCCCAGGACGAGCTCGTCGGGTTTCGACGTGTCGGTCAGATAGAATCCAACCCAGTTGTAGTGTGGGACGTTTTCATAAAGGATCCGGCAGATGCTTTCCATGACCTCTTCGATCCTTTCCTTCTTGAAAGCTTCTTCGATGTTGTTCGAAAGCTTCTGGAACAGTTCCTTTTTCGAGAGATAATCGCCGCATCTTTCGTTCCTCTTGAAACTCAGGGCGGCCTGGTACGCCACGTACGGAAGTTCGTCCAGCAGATTCTTGTTCCAGAGACTGAGAAGATCGATCATTATCACCCACTCGCGCTTGCCTTTGACCGCGGCCCAGTCTTTCACACCGAGCAAGCCGATGAGCACAATCGTGAACTCTTCACGGCTGAGTTCGAAAAGCTCGTGCTTGGCTGTGATCAGTTTCGAACAGTGATACTTCTGCTCGTGGGAGATGGAGTGCCAGTGCTGCATCAATCTGTCCAAGTTGCGTCTCTCCATGTTCTTCAAGAGAGTGACTGTCCACTCTTCCGACAGGTTCAACGTCTTTTCGTACTCGTCTATCAACGGCTCGTGCTTGGCCCTAAAGATCTTCCAGTAGTTCGGCCACTGGTTCTTGTCGTACTGGAGCATTTCGAAGAAATCGTCCGCTATGTTTTGAACAACCTTTCTCACGTTTTTCCCCTCCCGCAGGTTCCAAGCAATTCTTGAAGCGTCACTCTCGTGAGAGTTTCCTTGATACAATCCATCACCCTGTCCCACACCAGGGTCTTGATCGTGCAGGTTTCTGCACCCGCACGATTGCATAGGTCCTGGCTGCATTTTTTGATCTTTTCCAGATCGTCAACCGCAGCCACGATGTCGTAGGCAGTGATCTGGGAGGGATCCTTTGCGAGTTCGTATCCTCCGCTCCTACCTCTCCTAGCCTTCAGAATACCCGCCTTCCTCAACTGGAGTACGATCTTTTCCGCGAACTCCTTCGGCACCTTTGTACCCTTGCAAACGTTCGTGAGCGAGGTCAGTTTTTCACACCCTGCGATCGAGAGAATTATTCTGAAGGCGTACTCGCTCTTGATGGTGAATCCCAGAAGAATCACCTCGTGTTCGGCGCGACGAGGTACACGTCCACCTCGTTGCGCATGTTCTGTAGAGCCAGTTGCGGACTGTTGACGTAGATGTCGATGATGTTGTTCTTTATGAGCAATCCCGTGTCCTCAACGACGAACAGTCCAAAGTTCGGTTTATCGGCGAACTGTGGTATGTACACTAAGCTCCCCAGGGGGATCACCGATGGGTCCGCGGCGAGAGTTCTCCACTCCTTTGGGATCGTTCCGAGCGCCGTGACACGGAAGGTTGGATGTTCGGGCAACTTTCCATCGTCCCACTCAGAATAGAACGTGGCTTCGAATTTTCCCACATACTTCAGCAGGATGCGCAGAGGATCCCTCGGCTCTCCATCTATCCATATCTCGAAATGGAACAAACCGTCGACCGTTCCCAGAATCTGTCCTCTGCTCACCCAGCTGTTCGCGGTGACACTGACCGTCGAAAGGTTTCCATAAACTGCGAGTATCCCGTTTCCGTGGTCGATACGCACGTAATAACCACTTTCAGTTTGCATTATACTCACGATCCTGCCTGGCAGGATCGAAAGCACGCGAGAACCTCTTTCCAGGCTGATCGTTATGCCCGTTGTCACACCGGTGCCTGTGGGCCGTCCAAAGGTCGATACCACGTCCTCCAGACTGAGAGGTTTTTCGAGTGGATAGGCGAACAACCTGCTCCTGTCCTCTATGGGGATCTTTATCCTTTGGCCGACGAGAAGCTCGTTTGGATCCTGAATGTTGTTGAGTTCCATAATGACTCTGAGTTTGTCCTGACCGAGTCCATAGGCTTTCATTATGCTCGAAAGTGTGTCGTTGGGTTTCACCACGTAAGTGATGTAATCCTCATCGAGTCTGAGAAACCTTTCTCTGTCGTACTCCCTCACCACACCGCGCAGCATCTCGAGCTCTAAGTTGAGCTGTTGAACGAGTGCCATGATGTTGGCAACGTACTGCTGCAGGTCTGCGGGACTGGTCAGGGTCTGTCTTGAAGAAATCTCTTCGAACTTTCTTTCCATCTCACGTCTCAGACCGACTTCGAGCTCTTGCATCTTCGACTTCATCTGGAAGATCTCTCTCTCCAGACCTGTCACATCGACAACGGTAGCGTGCGGACTCACTGAAAGTGCATCGAACGCGTTTTCAAGAGCTCTCAGTCTCGAGGAAAGTTCGAGCAATTCACTTATCTGGTTTGATATCGATGTAACGCTGTTTTCGAGCCCGCTCAGCCTTTTTGCTGTTTCTTCCGCGTTCACCTGGGACAGCAGTTCCTCGGTGATCCTGACGAAGCGTTCGTAGGCAATCTGTTGCTGTTTCTGTGCCGTTTCCAGATCTGAGATCTTGTATATCAACTGTCTTATGTCGGAAACGTTCAGGGCCACGGACAGCTGATTGAAACGCATCTCGAGCAAGTTGATACGCGCCAGGATCTGGCTCACATCTTCCTGAGAAACGATTGGTATATTCTTCTGCTCGCTGATGAGTTTTTTCGCATTCGAAAGCTCGTCGGAGATCTTCTTCACGTCGTTCTGAAGATTTTCAACAGCCTTCTGGTTCGTGTAAACGCTCCTTTCGAGTGCTGCGAGCCTGTACTCGAAGTCGTCGAGCTTTCTGTTGATCTGCTCGAGGATGTCTCTGTCGTACTGTGTGCAGGCGAAGAGCAGTACCGCCAGCAGCAACATCGCGATAAACTTGATAGTTTTCATCCCGTGAAGGAAACCTCCTGCCATTCTTGCCTGGCCTGTTTCAGATAGATCGAATCGCTCTTGCCGAACTTTTTGAACAGTTCGGAGAACCAGCGCACCGCTTCCTTCTTTTCTCCCAGGCGCTTGTTGATCTCACCGAGGTAAAAGAGCGCGGCAATCTGGCGTTCTTCCGTCAGATCCTCCTCACTGTAACTCTTCAAAAAGAGTTCTTTCGCGTGTTCGAGCGCCTTTCTTTCCTCATCTGAAGCATCGGCGTCCCTGTACAGCCAGGCCAGTTTCAGAAAGCATTCGGCGGAGCGAAACAGCTTTCTCCTCGCCACATACATGGCAGCGGCGATGTTGTACTGCATTGCTGCATCTCGAACACTCTTGTTCTCGGTCAGATCGATTTTGATCTGTTTCACACGTTCAGACACTTTCGCAACCGCTTCGGCTTCAGAAGTTGACAATTTCCCGAAATCGTCTTCGAACGATGTGTACAGACAGTTTGGGCAGCTCACCAGTTGAAACATCAGCACATTGACACCTTCGTAGACAGGCTTCAGATCCGACTCACGACTCTTTATCCTGATCGCCTCGCTGAACAACCTCACGCTTTCAAATTCTCGTTTGCACACCAGACAAACGTAACTCCTGCGCCAGAACGTTCGCAAAATTCCATCCTCCAGGTCTCCGCAAGGATTATACTCCGTGGATTTCAAGAGAACAATGCCTCGACGAACTGTCGCGCATCGAAAGGTCTCAGATCTTCAGCACTTTCTCCAACACCGATGAATTTGATCGGTAAAGAGAGCTGGTGCTTTATCGCCAGGGCGATACCACCCTTGGCGGTTCCGTCTAGCTTGGTGATGACAAGACCAGTCACGTTCACCATTTCCTTGAAAACGCGTGCCTGCATCAGGCCATTCTGCCCCGTCGTCGCGTCTATGACGAGCAGGACTTCGTGCGGAGCACCCTCTACGAGCTTTCCAACGACCCTGTGGATCTTTCTGAGCTCTTCCATGAGGTTCTTCTTGGTGTGGAGCCTTCCTGCCGTGTCGATGATCACGATGTCCTTGCCCTTTGATTTCGCGTGGTTCACCGCATCGTACGCCACCGCTGCGGGATCTGAACCCTCTGTGTGCGCGATCACCGTGCAGTTGATCCTTTCTCCCCACACCTTGAGTTGCTCGATCGCAGCGGCCCTGAACGTGTCCGCGGCGGCCATCACCACGCTCTTACCCATCGACTGAAACTGTGCGGCGAGTTTCGCAACCGTCGTGGTCTTTCCCGAACCGTTCACGCCCACGATGCTTATCACGCTCGGTGAACCTGTCAGGTTCAGCGACGTGTCACCTTCGAGCAGTTCGACCAGTATCTCTTTCAAAGCGTTTACAGGATCTTCCACCCTCTGTTCTTTCAGTTTTTCGATGATCCAACTCGTTGTTTCGTGGCCAACATCGGCGGCGATGAGTATCTCTTCGAGTTCTTCCAGGGTTTCTTCGTCTATTCTTCCGCTCCTGAGGAGCTGTTTTATCCCATCGAAGAATGCCTTCTTGGTTTTTTCGAGCCCCTGTTTCAACCTCTCGAACAGACCCACGCTTATCTACCTCTCTGTGGAACGTAAGAATCCAGCATCTTCATGGTAGCCTCCACAATCTTGGAAATCTCCGCTTCAACCCTGTTCTGGGTCTTTTCGTTCCTCAGCTTCAGTTCCACGAAGCCTTCCTGCAACGATTTTCCAACCGTGATTCTCAGGGGGAAACCTATCAGGTCGGCATCTTTGAACTTCATACCCGGCGAAATCTCACGGTCGTCCAGCAGCACTTCGATGCCCTTGCTGCTCATCTCCCTGTAGAGCTGCTCGGCGAACCTTCTCTGGTTCTCATCGTTCATGGAGACCACCGTCACGATGACCTCGTACGGTGCGATGGACCTGGGCCAGATGATGCCGTCCTCGTCGTTCAGCTGTTCCACGACGGCGG
Organism: Thermotoga sp. Ku-13t; assembly: GCF_011057685.1. Lineage (NCBI taxonomy): Bacteria > Thermotogati > Thermotogota > Thermotogae > Thermotogales > Thermotogaceae > Thermotoga > Thermotoga sp. Ku-13t. The sequence goes on from NZ_LNFY01000011.1 coordinate 289,912, forward strand.
CCATAGTCCTCGAAACGCCCCAGCCGTAGCATCCCATGATGAAAGGTTTCAAATTGCCCTCTCTGTCCATGTAGTAAGCCTGCATGGATTGTGAATACTTCGTGCCGAGCTTGAACACGTGCCCCAGCTCGATGCCCTTCATCGCCCGAAGCGGCTTACCACAGACTGGGCATGGATCGTTCTCAGCGGTGAGTACCAGATCGGTGTAGTGATTCGGAACGAAATCGCGTCCAACGTTCACGTTCACGTAATGGTGGTCTTCCTTCATGCCCCCAACAACCACGTTCTTCAGATACTTCACTCCGTGGTCTGCAACGATGGGTACATCGACATCAACCGGTCCGATGAAGCCTATGGGTACTTTGAACTTCTCCAGAACCTCATCCGGAGTAGCGAGCCTTAAAGATTGGTCTTTCATGAAGACCTTCAGCTTCTCCACATTCAGCTCCCTGTCTCCCTGCACGAGCGCCATCACGAAGCCGTTCCTGCCAACGAACAGCAACGATTTGACGATCCTCTTTGGCTCGACGGACAGAAAGTCTGCCACCTGCTGGACCGTACGCACGTTCGGCGTGTGAACCAGCTGCAACGGTTTCTCTTCCTCTTCTATCTTTTCGTACTCTCCCCTGTACGGTGCCTGCTCATCGCTCGAGGCGTAGCCACAGCTATCACATTTGAGCAGGTTCGTTTCCCCAACCTGTGCGAAGCTGACGAACTCGTGCGATTGACTGCCCCCGATCGCACCACTCGCAGCCTCTATGACCATGTATTTCAGACCGATCCTCTCCGCGATCCTGCCGTACGCGTTGCTGCAGGCCCTGTACGCTTCGTCGAGAGATTCTTCGCTGTCGTGAAAGCTGTAGCCGTCCTTCATGATGAATTCTCTCGCGCGCAGCAATCCAAACCTCGGTCTGATCTCGTCGCGGTATTTGGGACCTATCTGGTAGAGGAACAGAGGAAGCTGTTTGTAGGAACGCAACTCGTCCTTGACGAGAAACGTCACCATTTCCTCGTGCGTGGGACCGAGCGCGAAACTTCTACCGTGCCTGTCCTTCAATTTCATCATCTCTTCGCCGTAGTCGTCCCAGCGTCCGGTCATCTGCCACAGCTCGGCAGGATGGATGATCGGCATCGTGATCTCCTGAGCCCCTATTTTGTCCATCTCTTCCCTGATGATCTTCTCTATCTTGGAGAGAGTCCTATTCGCCAGCGGTAAGTACGTGTAGACCCCCGCAGCCGCTTTCCTGATGAACCCCGCACGATGAAGGAGCGCATGGCTCACCACCTCTGCGTCCGCAGGGGCTTCTTTGACCGTCGGTGCGTAGAGCTGCGAAAATCTCACAAGTCACACCTCCGCCTCGTGAAGGCTTTCAAGTGTATTCTATCGTCTTTACAGGTTCGAAGTCACGTGGTTTCATCACGGTTCAGTTAACTGAATTTGACCTGTACTTTCAGAAACAGGAAGAAAAATCCCCCCGCGAGGGGGGATTCTGAACTCACGCCGACTAGGTCACAATCCGTAGATTCTCTCTTGCAGGACGAACCGACCTTTCAAGCGAACGTCCCTCGAGGAAGCACCCACACGCAGTTCGTACTCTCCATTTTCGACGATCCATTTTTCCCCATCGAAACTTGCCAGGTCCCTGACAGGTATTTCGAGCAGTATTCTCTCTTCTTCATTCGGTAAGAGATTTTTCGTCTTGTGGAACGCCTTGAGCTCCTGGAAGGGTTTGTCGATCTTTCCTTTGGGCGCCTTCACGTAGATCTGTGCGATCTCCTTTCCAGCCTGATCGCCAACGTTCTTCACCGTGAAGGACACCCTCAGCGTGTCGTTCTCGATCGAGACGTTCAGATCGGAATAATCGAACCTCGTGTAGGAAAGTCCGAAGCCGAACTCGTAGGCGGGTTCCACTCCGAAGGTGTCGTAGTATCTGTAACCGACGTAGATGTCCTCTTCATAGACCACCTTCTTCGGATCCTGTTTCGGTTCGCCCGGGAAGCTCCACGAAGGTACATCGCTGTAGTCCGTGGGGAAGGTCGTTGGAAGCTTTCCTGAAGGATTGATCCTTCCAATGATCGCGTCCGCGACGATGCGGCCAGTTTCCTGACCTGCCTGCCAGACGAGCATCATCGCGTCCACTTTTTCTCGCCAGCTCGCAACTTCTATGGGTCCTCCCACGTTCAGGAGTGCGATCACTCTCTTTCCACGCCGGTGGAAAATCCTGGAGACGAGCTGTACGAGTCGCAGTTCATCGTCGGAAAGATAGAAATCACCCTTGACGGCCCTTCTGTCGTAGAATTCACCCGAGATTCTGCTGATCACGACGATCGCAACATCGTTCCTTTCAGCCAGTTTCTCGATCTCCTCTTCTGACAGAAAATCCTCGGGCAGTTTCGGTTTAATCTGCGTTCCCCACGGATCCAGCCTCGGTTTGTACTCCTCTTTTTGACGCATCGTGTTGACGTAGTCTTCATACGTCTTTGCGAGCTCTTCGTCTATTCGAAGCTTTCTTTCCCTGAAACCTTCAAGGATCGAAACGGTGTACCTCGGATGCGTGTCACCGCTTCCCGTTCCACCCTTCACGGTTTCGATCTGCCCCGTTCCGAAGATCGCGATCCTATTGTTTTCATTCAGCGGTAGAGCTCGAACGTTCTTCAGCAGCACCAGACCCTCTGCGCCCGCTTCGTAAGCGATCTTGGCGTGCGCTTCCAGGTTCGGCCTGTTGGAGTAGTTGTAGTTTTTGAAGGAAGGACATCTCACCAGAACGTTCAGAATGTTCCTGACACATTCGTTCAGCTCTTCTTCGCTCAATTTTTCTTCCCTTATGCCCTGCAGGATCTCTTCTATCTCGTCTTTCCTTTGTTGATTCACCTGGTAAGCTTTCCCCGGCATTATCATGTCGTTGCCGGATTTGAGCTGCGCCACGGGATCATCGCCCGCGTACCAGTCAGTCATGACGAATCCTTCGAACTTCCATTCCTGTCTCAGAACTTTTTTCAAGAGCCATTCGTTCTGGGAACAGTACTTTCCGTTGAGTTTGTTGTAGGCGCTCATCACGGTCCAGGGTCTGGATTTTTTCACTGCGATCTCGAAACTTTTCAGGTATATCTCCCTCAGCGCCCTTTCAGAAACGATGGTGTCCACAGTGAATCTGTTGGTCTCCTGGTTGTTGGCTGCGAAATGTTTCAAACACGCTCCAACGCCTTGAGACTGAACACCCCTGACGAACGCCGCAGCCATCTCGCCCGAGAGCACAGGATCTTCCGAATAGTACTCGAAATTCCTTCCACACAGCGGATTTCTGTGTATGTTCATCGCGGGTGCCAGAAGTATGTCCACGCCGTACTCTCTGACTTCCTCACCCATCGCCTTTCCCACTTCTTCCACGATCTCCCTGTTCCAGGTGGAAGCCAGCATCGAGGCGATGGGGAAGGCCGTGGCGTGGTAGGTGTGCGGATCGTTCACTCTCACCGGACTGATCCTCAGACCCGCAGGTCCATCGGCCAGACGGATGGAAGGAATATTGAGTCTGGAGATTGCGTGTGTCTCACCAGCGACCCCGACCACTCTGGAGTGTGGGTTTCCGAAAAGACCCGGCAAACCAACCCCAACGACGAGTTTCACCTTTTCTTCGAGCGTGAGCTGGGAGAGGATTTCATTCAGATCCATCCTTTCGCCTCCTTTTCCTCTCTTTCGACACCAGAAGCACCAGCGACAAAACGGTCACGATCAGAAGAACGAAGTTCAGATAGAACTCGAAAGGTCTGATCCCACGCCAGAGGTAGTAAACCAATACGAACAGTTCCAGAACGAGCGCCCAGCACAGTATGGTCAACAGTGCTCGGAGAGACATTCAGATGTCCTCCAATTTTCTGTAGAGCTTTGGAATGCTGGATACAAGCGTTTTCGTGTATTCGTGCTCTGGCTCGAGCACGACTTTTTCGGTGTGCCCCTGTTCTACGATGCAGCCGTCTTTCATGACGAAGATCCTGTCCGAGACGTAGTAGGCCAGACCCAGATCGTGCGTTATGAAGATGATAGAGGTTCCGTACTCCTCTCTGAGTTCCAGCAAAAGTTTTATGATTCCTCCCCTGCTCGATGCGTCGATCATGGAAGTCGGCTCATCCGCAACTATGAGCAGAGGTTTCAATATCCAGCATCTGGCGATCATGACGCGCTGTTTCTGTCCACCGGACACCTGGTGTGGGTATTTTCCCAGAACGTCTTTCGGGTCGATGCCAACCTTGAAGAGAGATTCTTCAATGATCTTCCTTCCTTCCTTCTTGCTCGGTTTCTTCTCGATCAGTTCTATCGCCTGCCACAGCGTTCGCTCGATCGGATAGAAAGGATTGTAACTGGAGAAGGGATCCTGAAAGACCGCGTGCACCTTGCGACGAAAGTCCAAAAGTTCTTCTCTATCGTTCAGGCCTTTCCAGATATCTTTGCCTTCGAAGATGATCTCACCCGAGGTTGGAGGAACGAGCCTTAAGATCATCTTCGCTGTGGTTGTTTTACCCGAACCGCTCTCCCCCACGAGTGAGACGATCTCGCCTTCTTTTATCTCGAAAGAAACGTTCTTCACTGCCTCGATCCTCTTTCTGGAGAAAAACCCGACGCTGAACACTTTGGTCAGATTCTTCACGGTCAGTCTGCTCATGCTTTCTCCCCCGTGTACAAGAAGCAGGCCACTTTCACGTTCGGCTCGATCTCAACGAGCGCAGGTTCCTGTTTCACGCAGATATCCATCGCGTAGGGACATCTGGGATGAAACCTGCATCCAGTTGGTGGATCCACCAGGTTCGGTGGGGCGCCCGGGATCACCACGATGCCTCTCTTTTTCACTTCTGGTTCCGGTGTGAGGACCGAGTTCAATAGACCCTGACTGTAAGGGTGTAAGGGTTTTTCGAGGATTTTATTCATGGGAGAGATCTCGACGATCTTTCCGGCATACATGATCATCATCCTGTCTGCGATCTGTCTCACGGTGGCTATGTCGTGCGTGATGAAGAAGATGCTCCTTATAATCCCCTGTCGCTTCATCCTTATGAGCACCTTCAGAAACACCTTCTGGTTCACGACATCGAGCGCGGAAGTTGGTTCATCCGCGATGAGTAACTTTGGATTCAGCAACGTTGCAATGGCTATGACGGCCCTCTGTTTCATACCGCCGCTGAACTCGAAGGGGTATCTCTTCAGCCACTTCAAGTCGAGCCCGACTTCCTCGAACCTCTCTTTCGCCTTCGCGAGCAACTCCTTTTCAGAGATTCCGTGCGATTCTGCTAGATGCTGTATGTAAGTTTCTATCCTTATCGTTGGCATGAGTGCGTTCATGGCGGACTGCGGAATGATCGAGATCTCCTTGCCCCAAAGTTTCTTCTTCACTTCTTCTCTCGACAGGGTCGACATCTCCCAGGTTTGACCGTTGGATTTGAGAAAGATCTTGCCACCGATCAGCGTGAGTGGCCGATTTATGTTCATGAAAAGAACGTTCGAAAGCGTCGATTTGCCGCAACCAGATTCGCCGACGACTCCGACGACTTCGTCTTCGAAGATCTCGAAGGAAACTCCGTCCACCGCCTTGACGAATATCTTTCCAAGCTTGTAGTAGGCTTTGACATCCTGCGCCCGCAACAGCGTGTTCACGCTCATTCCTCCCTGAGCCTCGGATTGAAAACTTCGTCCATCGCCGTGCTGATGATCAGCAAAGAAGCGGTGATCGCGACGATCGCCACCCCGGGCGGTACGAACCACCACCACAGGCTTCTTCTGACCGCTTCCATGAGCACCGCCCACTGGAGCATGATGCCCAGAGAGATCCCCTTGGTCGGTCCAAGCCCGATCAGGCTCAGCGCTGCTTCACCCAGTATCCCACCGTTTATGAACAGAACGAAGGCCATGAACGCGTACGTCGCTATGGTTGGAATGAGATCTTCGACTATCAATCTCAGATCTGAATAGCCTGCAAGCACCGAGAGCTGTACGTACTCTCTCGACATCACGCTCATGAGCTGTGCCCTTATGGCCCTCGCGAACCACGGCCACTGGAAGAATCCGAGTATCAGGGCGATCATCTCAACGCTTCTAACTTTGAAGTAGCTCGCTATCAGAATGGCTATCAAAATCGATGGTGTCGTCAGGACTATGTTCGTTATAGCCATCAAAAGATCGTCCACCACACCCCTCTTGACGGCCGAGAGGGATCCCACTATCGTTCCGATCACTAAGGAGATGAGTGCCGCCAGAAAACCTATGTAGAGCGAAGAGCGTATCCCGTTGAGAAGCTGTGCTAGGATGTCTCTGCCGTAGGTGTCCGTGCCGAGTGGGTGCGCGGGCGAGGGTGGTTTTTCGTAGTCCCAGGTCATCTCCATCGGATCGACTCTGTAAATCATCGGTCCAAACAAACCGAGGAAGAGGAAAAAGAGAAAGATACAGGCCCCTGCGATGAACTTTTTATTTTTGAAAAGCGGTCTGATCATCGTCGCAAACATGTTTATTCCTCCTGTCCAATTCTCACGCGTGGATCTATCACAGCGTACACGAAATCGACCAGGAAGTTGGCAAGATAAATGGACGCGATCAGTATCACGAAGATACCCTGTATAAGTGGATAGTCCAGCGTAGTCAGAGCCCTGAACAACAGATACCCCGTACCAGGGTAGTTGAACACGATTTCCGTGATCAGAGAACCACCGAGTATGCCTCCCAGCTGCAGGGCGAGTCCTGTTATCTGTGGCAAAAGAGAATTCCTGAAGACGTAGTTGAACACCCTCTTATCCTTCATACCAAGGTATTCTGCAAACATGGCATAATCGCTTCCAAGCTCGTAGATGACCATCAACCGCATCCCGATGGCCCATCCTCCGAGTGCCGAAACCACGATCGAGGAGAACGGCAGTACATAATGCTTCAGAACGCTCAGAACGAACGTCCAGCTCCAGTTCGGGATCATTCCCTGTGGATACGCACCCTGGGTTGGAAGTATTCCCAGCCTCACACCGAAGAAGAAGATGAAGAGCATTCCGAGCCAGTAATAGGGAATCTGAGACACCACGAGTGAAGTGTTGAGCACCAGTTTGTCCACCCAGGTGTTTCTCCTGTACGCGGCCAGCGCACCGAGACTGTTGCCCAGAATCCATGCCACAATCGTTGCAGGTAGCAGCAGCATCAACGTCCAGGGAATGACAGGTACGACCAGGTCCACGACCTTCCTCGGATAGAAGGTTATGGACGTTCCAAGGTTTCCTCGAAACGCCTTGCTCACGAATTCAAAGTACTGCACATACCAGGGCTTTCCCAGTCCGAACTCTTCCATCAGAGTCCTTTCGGCGGCCCTTATCAGCTCGGGTTTCGCCTGCGCGACGCGTGAAAGGTTCGACAGTATCTGTGCCAGAGGATTACCCGGAATCGCCCTCGGAAGTATGAAAACGATCGTCGTGGCAACGATGTAGGTGACCAGGAGAAAAAGGAAGCGTCTTGCAAGGTATTTCACTATTGATCTGGAAGCCATGCGTTCTCTTCTCCCTCTTCAGGTTTCGAATTTTAAAAAACCCGGCCCCGCGTGAGGGCCGGGGGATGGATCACTTCGCTGAAGCCTGCAGGTCACTGAAAATCTTCGCGGTCGGAATCAGGAAGCCTCCCTTGTCTGTGGTTTCAAACCAGGTCGGAATGGGCTGCGGGTTGTTCTTTGCAGAGATTCCGAACAGTGTTGGCAAGGTGTTGGCATGCCACGGTGATGGCCTGAACCAGTACGGATTGTTCTCGGAAGGCCAGCTGGTCCAGTACTTCTCTGAGTATTCGTACCAGTGAGCGGTGTAGAACGCCGGAACGCTCGGCATGTCTCTGAGAATGATCTCTTGGATCCTGTAATAAGCGTTCTTTCTCACTTCGGGATCGAGTGTGGAGACCGCAGAGTCGAGCAACTTCACGATCTCGTCGTTCTCATATCTTTCCCAGTCTCCCGCCCATGTCACTTCGCCGACAGGTGCAGACAGCCTCTTGTCGAGGACGAACCTGTAGATGTTGAACGGGTGATCGAAACCAGGCCCAACGCTCCAGGAAATGATAAGGTCGAACGTTCCTTTCGTCATTCTGTCGGCCCAAACTGAATAATCTGGGAACTCCGTAACGACGTCGATACCGATTTCTCTGAGGTTCTTCGCGATCATTTCGCACATCATCATCCAGTCTGTCCAGCCGTAAGGAACAGAGATGGTGTAGGGACCGAGTCTGGTTCCATCGGGTGCGACCCTGATACCATCGCGACCTTTCTTGAATCCAGCTTCGTCGAGTATTTTGTTGGCTTTTGCAAGGTCTGTTGGTATTCTTCCATCCGCCGTTCCGAAGGCTTTCTTCCACAGATCGTAGTTGATGTACTGTTTGTTCGGTTCGAACAGGTCTATCACCATCGACGGATGTGCTTGGCTACCGTAACCGAAGTAAGCCTTCTTCAACATTTCGCTGTACGGTATGGCGTATGCTATTGCTTTCCTGACG
>NZ_LNFY01000012.1 GCF_011057685.1 Thermotoga sp. Ku-13t
ATTGTCTTCCTTTGCTTTGAATTCCACAACTTTCCTGTCGATTGCTTTAACAGATTCGATGTAGTCATTCCACCCGGTCCCGGGGCCTATGCCAAGCTTCTTGGTGAGTTCAAACGTGTAGACGTAGTCGTCTGCTGTGATGTGAACACCGTCGCTCCATTTCGCTTCCTCTCTGATCTTGATGCGCAACGTCTTGTCGTCCACGAACTGGTAGCTCTCCGCTATCATGGGTAGCCATGCATCTTTCCCAAGATCGTAGATGAACGCTGGTATGAACAGGAACTGATCTGTACCCCACGTCGACTGTGCCGCGTACAGGTTCCACGTCGTCGCTGGTCCCCAGATCGCGCCAGCCACGTAGACTGTTTCCTCTCTCGGTAACGATACCTGAGCGAGAGCGCTTGCCAGTACCAGGCTCAACAAGATGAGGACAAGACACTTCTTCATAGAACCTTCACCCCCTTCTGAGATTTGTTTCTAACCTTGCGTTAAATTTTTGAGAAGACGCCTTCAGAACTTGCGCGAGAATCTTTCCTGCTATGAAAGATTACCATATATTTCACACACGCAACAAGGCATACCTTGCGTAAAAAGAACGAAATATTACGCTTCAAAAACGATTACCTGCGCAACATTGGCTCGAATCAAACTTAATCTTCCGTTTTCTTGCGATATCTTCACGTTACATGTCAAAACGATGGTGGGAAGACCTTCGCTATGGAAGGCTTTCGGTTTCAAGAAAACCCCCGGACTCTGCCGGGGGTTGAGGGTCACCTGGTGACCTTTTGGAGTGCTTCCATGATCTTCGAAGTCGGTACCATGTAACCTCCTCTGTCGACGGTCTCGAACCAGGATGGGACGGGTTTTGGATCGGTTTTCAGACAGATACCGAACAGAACGGGCAGGGGACCTTCGCCGTCGCCCGGTGAACATCTGTACCAGTACGGATTTTTCTCTGATGGCCAGTTGGTCCAGTATTTCTCGGAGTATTCGTACCAGACCGTTCCGTAGAACAATGGGATGCTCGGGAAGTCTTTGTAGATGATTTCCTGAATCTTGAAGTAAACTTCCTTCATCTTCTCGATGTTCAATGTAGAAACAGCTTTATCGAGCAGTTTGATGACTTCCTCGTTCTTGTATCTCTGCCAGTTGCCAGCAGGGTACGGTTCTCCGACAGGTCCGGTGAGCCTGTAATCCATGACCCATTTGTAGACATTGAACGGGTGATCGAAACCGGACCAGGCGCTCCAGCAGATCAGCATATCGAATGTTCCTTTGATCATCCTGTCCCACCACACTGAAAAGTCAGGAAATTCTGTAACGACGTCGATACCGATTTCTCTGAGGTTCTTCGCGATCATTTCGCACATCATCATCCAGTCTGTCCAGCCGTAAGGAACAGAGATGGTGTAGGGACCGAGTCTGGTTCCATCGGGTGCGACCCTGATACCATCGCGACCTTTCTTGAATCCAGCTTCGTCGAGTATTTTGTTGGCTTTTGCAAGGTCTGTTGGTATTCTTCCATCCGCCGTTCCGAAGGCTTTCTTCCACAGATCGTAGTTGATGTACTGTTTGTTTGACTCGATCAGGTCTATCACCATCGAC
>NZ_LNFY01000013.1 GCF_011057685.1 Thermotoga sp. Ku-13t
CTTGTCGAAGTTGCTCGCCTCGAACGCGTCACGGAACATCTTTCTCTGCATTGTAGGATCGCAGCCTGCGACGTAGAGTTTTTCTATCTCTCCATCTTTGGTCAGCGTTTTAAGATACGTGTCTCCATCATCAGCGCAGAGCTGGGGATGGAGTGCAACGAAGTCGACAAGGTTCTCTCTTCTTATCGCATTCAGAACTTCAAAAACGTTCATCTTCTGAAAAGACGGGCATGTACCTTGACAGACACACAACAGCAACCCTTTCTTACCCATGCGCTTTCACCTCCGCTGAGTAAGTTATTGCCCCGTAATCACAGAGTTTTTGGCATCCTCTGCAGAACTCAACGCATTCCAGAGGGTTGGTGACGATGGGTTTGCCGTCTTTGATTGTGTAAACTCCGTGAGGGCAGAAATTCGCACATGTCAGACAGCCAACGCACTTTTCATAATCGATGATGGGATACCAGTTCTTTGCCATGCCATCTCCACCACCTTCACAATGCTCATTTTTGTTCAGAGATCTTTTCCGCCAGATCGATCAGTTCGAGAACTCTCGGATCTTTGAGAACGATTCTCTTCCTCGGTCCTTCCCTTTTCAGTTCAATGATCCCCGCATTCTGCAGGACGGCTATGGGTCTTGAGATGGTTGTTTTGTCAATGTGGTTCGCAACTTCGAGTTCGCAGATGCAAAGGTCCTGTTTCGCTACCTGCTTGATGATGTCTATTCTCCGTCTGCACGCCAGAGCTTTGAAGATCCTTCCTGGATCCATCACTTTCCTCCCCTTTATATACAATTGTACAACTAGCCAAGTAAAGCACCACACGCCAGTTTCATTAAGAGACCATTAAGAAAAATGAATCAAACGCTGAAAGATACAAGTTAAAGTGGCGTTCTCACACACGATCTCGAACACGTTCACTCCGAAATTAGCCTGAGCGAGTTTGTGGATCGCTCGTCATGCCCGTTTGAAGCTGAGGTTCCTGTCGATCGGGACCGATCAAACCCAGGCGGAGTGGCTTTGAAGGAGGCCTAAATGTTCCAGGATTCAATTGCGATATGGGAATCTTTGTCGCCTTCGAGATCTCTCTCAGTACTATCTCCCTGCATCCGCGTCCCTGGCACGGACCCATACCAACCCTCAAAAGTCTTTTCAGTTCGTTGAAGCTCGTGAAACCCATCTGGATGTACTTTCTTACTTCTTCGAGCGTTACCTCTTCGCAGCGACATACGAATATCTTTTCATCCATCTCTGATCACCTTCGCCGCTCTGACATGCATGGCGAGTTCCTTCGGGATGGGCACGTGGACTACGTACGTTTTGTCCTTCCTCGGTTCCTGAACCACGACGATTCTGGATCTTGCGACTTCCCTACCGTAACGATCGAGGCAGGAAACTCTGTCACCCACCGCTGGCCTTGGGAGCATCTCGTAAGGTAACTTCAGAATGGCCTGTTCACCGGACATGTCGATGACGAAACAGGCTAAGCCGGGACACGCCGCAACACACAGACCGCAACCGGTACACTTCGAGTAATCTATCTTCGGAACATCGTTGATGTTTTCAAAAGGCAATATCGCACCTGTTGGACAGTTCGTGTGACACGGATCACAAGGAATCTTCTGCGGACATTCTATGACGACCAATCCGCCTTTTTTCTTCTTCCACAGGTCCATGGGTGGCGAAACGATGTTCACCATGGACTGGCTCAATACACCGGATTGGAATTCTTCATCTTGCTGGGAAGGATAGATTTCTTCTTCAGGAAAGCGAACCAGCGATGAAGCCTGCTCAAAAAAGGCTTGCTTCAAACCTCGCCTGATTCTGTAAGCTGTTTCACCCATTCTGAGTTGATTCAGTCTGTCCCAATAATTTTCGAGCTTCTTTCTGTAAGATTCCTCATCGATCTTGCCCAGATTTCTCGCAACAGAAAGCCCAGCTATCCTTCCCTCCAGCATGGCGGTTGTGGCTTCCTCTATACCGGCCACATCGCCAGCCACCCAGAGCCTTGGATTTGAAGTTCTGAGGGTCAGATCTCTCTTCGGCACGAAACCACCCAGTTCATTCACGTAAACCATCTCGCAGTTAGCTTGCCAGAAGAGTTCCACCGTGGGTGACAGGCCAGCAGCCAGACAAACTGTGTCGCAGCCGATGTACTTTTCCTCCCCAATGAAGTTTCCTTCATCGTCAACTTGCTGTATCAAGGCGCCTTCAACTTCGCCTTCTCCGATCACTTTTTTCACTGTGTGTTTGAGCAGTATCGGAACGTTGAGACGTCGAACTTTCGCCGCGTGCACCCAATAACCACCGACGCTCGGTGCCAGCTCGACGATCGCGACCACTTCGGCACCGGCCTGAAGCAGCTGATAGGAAACTATCAAACCTATGTTTCCGGCACCAACCATCAGGACCTTTTTCCCTGGAAGAACACCATAAACGTTCATCAGTGTCTGCACCGCACCTGCACCGTAGACGCCGACCAGGTCGTTTCCCACGAACGGAACAAATTTCTCCATGGCTCCTGTCGATACGATGATGGTTTCAGGTCTGATTAGAAGAAGCCTTCTTTCGCTCTGCTCACACAGCAACAGGTTCTCTTTCTCGTAGTAAGCCACAGCCGAGGTGTTCGAAAACACTTTCAGTTGCCCAGAATCTATGTGTGGGCTCAAGCGTTGCTGCAATATTTTCGCTATCTCGATTCCTCGAACACCTGCGAAATCCTGCGATGAGCCGAAAAACTTGTGCGTCTGTTTTATGAGCTGCCCTCCAAGCTGCAGTGATTCGTCAACGAGTGTAACGCTGCAACCACTTTCGAGCGCTTCGAGACATGCACAAAGCCCCGCAGGTCCACCTCCCACGACCAGTACTTCTGTCTGAAGGTTCAGAGGCTCTTCTGTTCGAGCTGTAACATGTGAAAGATTTTCGGAGAATTTTCCCAATCCGTGTTGCGTTTGTATCTGCATGCCTTCTCGAACAGGTGTGATACACGTTCTAACGTTGGGCATTCCATCAACGATCATGAAACACGAGGAGCACTTTCCTATTGCGCAGAAGAATCCTCTCGGTCTGTGATATTTCTTCGTGTAACTCAGAACCTTGATCCCGTTCGCGTGGAGTGCCACGGCGATGGGATCATGCTCGTACCATTCCAGAGGTCTTCCATTGTAGTAGAACGTGACTTTCTTGTCCCTGCTGAATTGCAGGATGGGATGATCGTTTATGATGTACACACCATCTCTCCTTCTTTAGAAAACGTCTCCGATCCTTTCAGCTGCAGAGCAGACCATGTTGACCAGATCGATGAGATTGAAGACTAACAGCCCGGTCTCTCTCTGAACGTCAGTTGCAAACGGGGGCAAGTTCGTGCACTCGAAAACGATGCAGCCAAGGTCAGGGTGTTGTCTGACGAGCTCCTTTGCAGTTTGAACGACTTCGGATCGGGCCTTTTCGAAGTCCATACATGGCTCGTCGTTCAGCAAAGCTTTGCCAAAATCTGTATTCTCAAGGCCTGCGATTTTCACGGGTATCTGGTCCGCACCAGCTTTGAGCAGATGCTCCTTCGTGAAAGCTTTTGAATTCGCTGTCAAAATTCCTACCGGTTTCATACCACAGATTCTGTAAACCAGAGGGACCAGGAGCAGTGCGGAAGTTATCACGGGTATGCTCACCGCGCGCGCCAGTTCTTCCTGCAGAACCGAGAGAAATCCACAGCTTGTGGTTATGACCTTTACACCTTCGGCTTCCAGCTCTTTTGCAGCGCTCAAGATCCTGTCGACGCAACTCTTTTCTTTCCCTATGATCGCTCTGGGCGTTGCTCCTTCCACAATTTTGTACAGCACCGGAAATTTCCACGTCCTGGCGTTGGCAACGTCTCCCAGGGTTCTGGGAAAATGTGTGTGCAGCGTTATCACTCCAAGCGTGAAGCCGTAAAGGGTTCTCCCACCGTGCATGATCATAATCAGCTCGCCGGTTTCCTTTCTATCATTTTCGCTCTCACGAACAAAAGCACCAGAACTACCAGAGTGATCACAGCGATCAAATTCCTGGGCAGTTTTGCCCAGACAGCTGAGATGGTCAAGGATACCACTACCAGCGCGGTGAAAAACCTTCCGGAACCGTTCAATGGCTTATGCAAATAACCACTGTTTGTTACCGCCAGGAAATAGCTGATACCGGTCATCAGTATGCAGAGAGTGATGATCTCGGTGATGGTTCCTTTGAGGAGTATGGCTCTGTTGTATATGAACATGTAACCAACGATGTATCCAGTGAGCGCTAATCTCCAGCCTTCGAAACCGACCCTCATCGGATTGGCTTTTGCAATGGACGCGGCACAATAGGACGCTATGCAAACGGGTGGTGTTATCTCAGAAAGCATCGCGAAGTAGAGGACAAAAAGATGTGCTGCGAGTATGTCGACTTTCATCTTCGTCAGCGCCACACCAGCGATGGAAGCAGCGATCACATAAGCTGGCGTTGTGGGTAATCCCATGCCCAGTATCAGACAGACGCCCATCAGCAGTACCAACGCCGGTAAAAGTCTTCCACCGGATAGACTCGTGATCGCAGACGCTATGCCCAAGCCAAGGCCGGTGTTCGTAAAAACGCTCACCACTATCCCGGCACCTGCGCAGGCCAGTGCGACCGCTATCATGTTGCGCGCGCCTTTTTCAAAGGTTATGGCGATCCTCTTTGGAGTCATCATGGTGTCCTTTCTGAAGAAACTGAGTGCGAACGCAACCCAGGTGGCGTAATAAGCTGCCGAGAAAGGTGAAAAGCCTCTGACGAGAAAATACACCAGAGCGGCAACGGGTAAAAGTAAGTAAGAATTCTTTATGATTTCACCCCATCTGGGTATTTCCTCTGGAGGTAAACCTCTCAAATTGTCCTTCACTGCGACCAGATGTACGGTAAGGCCCAGCGCAATGTAGTAGAACACCGCACCCAGTATGGCCCTGAGACATATCTCCAGATACGGTACGTTGGTGATTTCGGACATGACGAAGGCGGCTGCACCCATGATTGGAGGAACGAAGATTCCTCCCGTGGAAGCCACGGCCTCGACGGCGGCGGAGAATTCCGGTCTGTAGCCAAGTTTGATACCCATGGGAATAGTGAACGATCCCGTCGCATACACGTTGCTCGCCGCAGTACCACTGATGGTTCCAAACAGAGCGCTGGCCAGAACACCTATTTTCGCAGGTCCACCTGGTGAAGCTCCTGCCAGTTTTGAGGCTATCTTCAAAAGATAGTCACCAACCTTTGTCTGTTCAAAGAAAGCACCGAAGATCACAAAGAGCGCGACGATGGTGGCAGAGATTCCCGTTATGCTGCCATATATGCCTGAATCTGTGAGCAGATAGAACATTTCGACCAACCTGCTCAGCCGAACGGGCTTGTTGTAGAAGACGCCTGGCAGGAACGGAGCCACGTAAAGGTAGCCGATCACCCCAAGGATCAGGATGGACATCGCCGGTGCAACCGCACGTCTGATCGCTTCGAGGATCAGGACGATGTTGATCAACCCTAGAACGATCTGGGCGTTCGTCACCGGATCGACGAATTCAAAGCGCATGTTGAGCGAGGTGTTGTTCAGTATTAGATAGATTGGTGGAAGCGTGGAGAGTATGGCTAGCAGCGCATCGGAAAGGGTGAACCTATCTTTCGGCGATTTCTTCGTCGCTGGAAACAGAAGGAACGACGCAGGCAGAAGGAACAAAAGGTGCGCGCCCCTCTGAAGTCTCGGTTGCAGAATCCCAACAGTTGCTGTGTAGAGATGAAATAAGGTGGCGGCGACAAGCCAGCCACCCACTGTCCATCTTTGCCAGCCTCTCAGCTCTCGCATTCTCTATCTCCTCGTCATTTCATGTAGCCTTTCTCCCTGTAATATCTCTCCGCACCGGGATGGAGTGGAACTGCCACGTGTTGCCATGCACTCTCAGGCACGAAAGTTTTGTTTGCAGGATGTGCTTTATAGAGCTCTTCAAGGTTCTCACACAGGATCTTTGTTATCGTGTAGACCACAATTTCTGGTACATCAGCGTTCACGAGCAGCTCTCCGGCAGTCGTCACGGCGGGCACATCCCTGGCAAAATCAGGATAAGTGTTGGCAGGTATCACACACAGACCCGTCTCTCTGCCAACAGTTCCGAGCTTTTCGTGCATGTAGTCAATACATTCGTTCGATACGGCCAGAAGAACGGACTTTCTCGAAGAGAACATTTCCGTTACCGCTGCGGCTGGAATCGAAAGGTGCGTGATAACGAAATCGACGTGTCGATCCTTGTAAAGGCTGATCATATCCGCATACACCGCGTGGAAATATTCCCCACCTGCTTTCTTGATATCGTCCAGAGTGATACCGTAAAAACGCAAAATCTCTTCGACGATGGGTAGATCAGATGTTCCTTTCATGGGAATGGCAACTCTCACAGGCTTGCCTGACTTGATCAGATCCACAAACTCTTGAACCGTACTCAATCCCTTGGCGGCATCCGCCACGAAGTGGATGTGGTAATAACCAAAGTAACCTCCGATTGCTCTAACCTTTGGGTTGGGTTTTTCATACAGGGGTGCTGAACCAAGGTAAGCCATCTTGTCGACGAACGTGATACCCCAGCCAAGGTCTGCTTCTCCGAGCGAGACGCGTACGGGGTTGACCACGCCACCTCCAGGTATGACCTTGATCGATATCTTGGGCTCTTTTTCGTTGATCAGTGCGGCAACTGCTCCGGCCTGCGCGTACCAGCCTCCTCCGACTCCTCCGGCGATCCACGTCAAAGTCACGGGTTTCAGTTCCTGAGCGATAACGATGCCAATACTGAGAAAGGCAACTACGAGCAACACGATCCATGCTGACCTCATGAAGACCTCCCCCTTTGAAAGGATGGTTTTTCTTCCTTTTTGAAGTCACGGAATCTGGCGGGACTCAATTCTTGGATGGGAAGTGAAGGTTTCTCACCGCAGATCATCTGGACCAGCAAAGCACCCGTGATCGGAGCGAGTGCGATGCCGTCACCTTCGTGACCGGTTGCTACGAAGAAACCGGGATTTTCGGGATCTTCCCCTATAACGTACTTTCCATCTTCGCAGGCGGGCCTCAAACCAGCGAAAGTCCTTATGATTCGAACGTTTTTGAAGATGGGAAACAACTCGATCAACCTCTTTGTGATCGCCACGAGGGCTTCGAAGCTTGTCGATCTGTCGAAACCGACATACTCTCTCGTACTGCCGATCAGGTAATTTCCAGAATGTGTTTTTGACATTGCAAAACCAAGGCCCAATTTTTTCGCCGTTTCGTCTTCCTGCAGGTGAGACATGTGCTTCGCGATTATGTAATCTGAGTCCCACACGTCTGTTTCTCCCACAGATTCGATGGGTTCCGTCACCAGAATTTGCCCGCGTTTGGGTTTGATCGGAACGTCGAGCCCCACCATTCTGCAAACCTCTCTCGACCATACGCCCGCGGCACAGACCACGACGTCTGCTTCGTAAGTCGTACCATCCTGGATCTTCACGAGCCAGTGATTTGATTTCCTTTCCAGGGCGACCACCCTTGAGAATTTTTTGAGCTCCATTCCCAACGTTGTTCCTGCTTTCAGTAAGGCTTTCAAGACCGAGAAAGGATCGATCTGGGAATCGTCCGGACAATACGTGGAAGCCAAAACGCGTTCGCTCACGAACGGTTGTTTCTTCCTGATCTGTTCTCTGGAGAGCATCGTTACGTTCAACCCTATGGATCTCTGCTCTTCCACGAAGCGTTCCATGAAAGAAAGATGCTGTGGCTTATCCACGAGAATCATCCCGCCGCGGGTTTCAAACCACAGATTTTCACCCAGATCTCTCTGCCAGGCTTGATACATCTCAAGACTCAGCATGGCCATCTGCAGGGGAAGACCAGGAAGTTTTGATTGAAGCAAGATCATATGATCACAGGCACCGGAAGTTCCAGAGCCAACGTCCCCGCGGTCCAGAACCAGCACCTTCTTTTTTCTTTTGGCAAGCTGGAACGCTGTCGAAAGCCCGATGATACCCGCACCGATAACTAGAACATCGTAAGCGGGCACATTAACACCCCGTTCTGAGTGCATCAGCTGAAGGAGATGAAAGCACGAGGCAATGTTTTAAAGAAAATATAGCACCAGGAGGTTGATGTGTCAAGCAGAAAAATCATCGATCAAACCTTTGCACGATATGGTTTATCCGTGTCGTAGAATCTTCACGAAGAAGGGGTG
>NZ_LNFY01000014.1:0-1973 GCF_011057685.1 Thermotoga sp. Ku-13t
TGGTTTGGAGGCGAAAAAACAGGTTCGTTCAGTGCCTCAGGAAAAGCCATCATCTTTCAATTCCGTTCTACGGAATTTGGTTTTGAGGCACTTCCATCCGTCCGAAGAAGCATTGAACTTCCTCGCAAACCTTTCAATTCCGTTCTACGGAATTTGGTTTTGAGGCGTTTCGCTCGAACGGAGTACCAGCCTCGCCTTAATCCCTTTCAATTCCGTTCTACGGAATTTGGTTTTGAGGCTTTCTGAAAGCGTGCCGCGATTGTAAGCGTAGCTTCTTTCAATTCCGTTCTACGGAATTTGGTTTTGAGGCTTTCCTTACTCCAAGGCGGTTCGCGATCCATCTTTTCCTTTCAATTCCGTTCTACGGAATTTGGTTTTGAGGCGAAAAAACAGGTTCGTTCAGTGCCTCAGGAAAAGCCATCATCTTTCAATTCCGTTCTACGGAATTTGGTTTTGAGGCACTTCCATCCGTCCGAAGAAGCATTGAACTTCCTCGCAAACCTTTCAATTCCGTTCTACGGAATTTGGTTTTGAGGCCTGGTGGCGCAGTCGCGAAAGGGATCATTTATGGCGCTTTCAATTCCGTTCTACGGAATTTGGTTTTGAGGCATACCTTACCATCCGTCTCCAAAGCAATTCCTCTTTTGTGCTTTCAATTCCGTTCTACGGAATTTGGTTTTGAGGCACACAATAGATCTTCCCGTTAGGTGCAAGCACTCCACCCTTTCAATTCCGTTCTACGGAATTTGGTTTTGAGGCAACAGGACCCATGTTATCACATCCTCATTCGAAAACCTTTCAATTCCGTTCTACGGAATTTGGTTTTGAGGCATGAGCCTAAGGAGGCGCTCCCCCTCGAACCCATCGAAGCTTTCAATTCCGTTCTACGGAATTTGGTTTTGAGGCTGGTATTTGCTCCGAACAAAACAGAAGACCACCTTGGATTCTTTCAATTCCGTTCTACGGAATTTGGTTTTGAGGCTTTCTGACTTTTTACCGATCCTGACCGCCCCACACCTATTCTTTCAATTCCGTTCTACGGAATTTGGTTTTGAGGCACTTTCTCAGTCGAATTTCAAGGCACCGGCGCGCTCACAATCTTTCAATTCCGTTCTACGGAATTTGGTTTTGAGGCCTTATCTACGTGGATAAGTGGATCCTGGAACGCGGAGCACTTTCAATTCCGTTCTACGGAATTTGGTTTTGAGGCCCTCATGCCCTCACCTCCCTGGCTAACAACCCTAGTTCTTTCAATTCCGTTCTACGGAATTTGGTTTTGAGGCGTTTCAATTTCTTTCCCAGCGATGGTAGTTAAGGAAATTCTTTCAATTCCGTTCTACGGAATTTGGTTTTGAGGCAAATACATTTTGCCCCCCGAGATCATCACGGCACAATATGCTTTCAATTCCGTTCTACGGAATTTGGTTTTGAGGCTCCTGATTTCGACCTCACTGCCAGTGTTAAATGCATTCTTTCAATTCCGTTCTACGGAATTTGGTTTTGAGGCGGGAGAGATAACGAAGTAGCACCCTCATCCCCCATTCAATACTTTCAATTCCGTTCTACGGAATTTGGTTTTGAGGCATCAAAATCAACTATGGACCGCAAGAGCTTGCATTCTTTCAATTCCGTTCTACGGAATTTGGTTTTGAGGCACAGGTTAAGTACCTCTTCTTGTACCCATCACGTAAACTTTCAATTCCGTTCTACGGAATTTGGT
Source organism: Thermotoga sp. Ku-13t (assembly GCF_011057685.1). NCBI lineage: Bacteria > Thermotogati > Thermotogota > Thermotogae > Thermotogales > Thermotogaceae > Thermotoga > Thermotoga sp. Ku-13t. The sequence continues at coordinate 1,721 of NZ_LNFY01000014.1, forward strand.
TTTGAGGCTTCGAATTTCCAGGAAGCACGCAGACAATTTTATCTCAACTTTCAATTCCGTTCTACGGAATTTGGTTTTGAGGCTCAAGTTCACTTTGAAAGAGTTGTTGGATCAGATGCCTGCTTTCAATTCCGTTCTACGGAATTTGGTTTTGAGGCCGGAGGAGCGCGACGGGCCTGATGAGCTCCTCTAAACCAAGCTTTCAATTCCGTTCTACGGAATTTGGTTTTGAGGCGATTCTTGAAGCGATTCG
>NZ_LNFY01000014.1:2023-2776 GCF_011057685.1 Thermotoga sp. Ku-13t
GTATTTCTTTCAATTCCGTTCTACGGAATTTGGTTTTGAGGCCCCTTCAACCCCTAGCCCGAGGATGGGTGCAATGTCTTTCCTTTCAATTCCGTTCTACGGAATTTGGTTTTGAGGCGCGCAAGAGCTTGCGTTAGCAAGATTAATTTATGATTTGCTTTCAATTCCGTTCTACGGAATTTGGTTTTGAGGCTTTGAAAGCGCATCAGGTGAGCGCGGAATCGGTGAGCTTCTTTCAATTCCGTTCTACGGAATTTGGTTTTGAGGCATGGAGGAACTGAGGAAGTATCTGTGCTCGCTATCAGACCTTTCAATTCCGTTCTACGGAATTTGGTTTTGAGGCAATTCTTGTGCCCGAACAGCTGATGGCAGACCTGCTAAGCTTTCAATTCCGTTCTACGGAATTTGGTTTTGAGGCAAAAAAGGTTGGTGATCCTAATGCCCATCGATGTGGAAAAACTTTCAATTCCGTTCTACGGAATTTGGTTTTGAGGCACCGGGCGATAAGAATTATTTTCCTATGATGATTCCAGAAGTACTTTTTCGCAGACATTCTTTCTAATACATTGTATAGAATACGGCTATCAGAAACCGGTGTCTTTCGATTGAGCTTCTGGAAAGCCTTAACAACCGCACGCAAAGGACGGCGGTCATTCAGAAAAAGAAGGTCTGCGTGGCTCAGATCACCCTCTTAATCTCAAAATTAGGATCGTTTCTCAGCGTACCTATCACGTACTTTTCCCAATCTTTTTC
>NZ_LNFY01000015.1 GCF_011057685.1 Thermotoga sp. Ku-13t
CAAATCGCTTCTGGCTTCGATTTTCTTGATTATCTCTTCGATCTTTGCCACGTCTCTATCCCTCCTCGCCTCGTAAAACAACTGGTTCATCTCTTGCTCGAACGAAGCGAAGATGCACACCGCGAAAAGCAGTAGTGCCACTAGCAGACCCTTCTTCATAAAAATTCCCCCTTTGTGAAGATGAAACACATAATGCCGGCTTTTGAAACTCGATGATTCCAGTTTTATTATATCTTTCCATGCTCGATGAATCACCTGCGTCCAGAAACAGTTGAATTCGTTTCATTGTGAAACGTTTTTCAGCCTGAATCGTTTCACGCTGAAACGATATTTAGAACTATTGCCATAATACGTTTCATTTAGAAACGGAATATGGTATAATCAGTTTTGAAATACAAATATGTGGGGGATGCGACGTGGAGCTGAATCAGATAATTGAAAAACTCGAACTGCGTATGAACAGGTTGATCAGCTTTTTGCCAGAAAGAAAAAGGCTTTACTTTGACGATTTAGAAAAACAATTTCAAAACAGAGCGATTCTGTTGTACGGTCCAAGAGGTGTCGGCAAAACTACTTTCTTGCTCTTCATGGCAAAAAAGCAGAACTTACTCTACATCTCCGGCGACGATCCGCTACTTTTGAGTTGTCCCCTACACAGTTTGATCGAACAGATCCTCATGAATTATCATGGGATTATCATAGACGAAGTCCATTCTCTACCAAACTGGAGCCTCATTCTCAAAAACATCTACGATTCGTTTCCCAATAAGATCGTATGGGTCAGTGACAGTAGTTCGGTGATACTGAGACAAAGCGTGGTGGATCTTTCAAGAAGGTTTGTGCTGATCAAACTCCCTCTGATGTCTCTAAGAGAATATATCTACCTCGAAACGGGCAAGGTCATAGACAGACTGCGTTTCCCCTCCGAAGATCTCTCAGGCTACGCGGCCGAGGTGATGAGACAGGTTAATGTGATGAACTACTTCAAAGACTACCGTGAAAAAGGAACAAGACCATTTTACACTGAGGGGAATTTCAAAGAGAAGATGATGAACATCCTTGAAAAAACAATATACTACGACATCACCCACTTCGTTGGTGCTGTGAGCGATAACCATTTCGAAGTCATGAAGGCTATAATCGGTCATCTTTTGTATTCAAAGATTCCAACCATCAACGTTGAATCGATGTGCAAGGAATGGTCGATAGGAAAACCGAAGCTGTACCAGTTGCTCAGGGCCATGGAACAGGTCGGTTTGATCAACATCGTGCCGAAGGGAAAGGTTGAAAGACCGTACTCAAAAGGTTCAAAGATATTTTTCGCCGATCCAGCTTTTTATTACGTTTTTGAAGGAGAGGTTGGAAACTTTCGAGAAGCTTTCACTGTGTTCACCTTGAAAGAGAAAGGAAAGATCTGGGCTGCGAAGAATGAACATGAGGCAGATTTCATCTTTGAAGGTCTGAAACTGGAGGTCGGAGGTAGGCAGAAGTCTTCCAAATCGAGTGATTTTGTACTCAGAGACGATATCGACTTTCCTTTGAGAAATGTCATCCCTCTGTGGATGCTCGGCATGCTGTGGTGAGGGCACGCCGTCTTCAACTGGCTCGACAACCCTGTTGGTGAGACGCTTATTGTAACACATTGACCTTTTGACCTTTCAGAAGGTCAAATTTACACAACGGTTTTGCCGAAGGCTTCTGTTGAAGATTTTCATCATCATGTATTTCTTCCCTGAACCTCCGTGAGGCGACAGGAAATCCCGCCAGGCTTTACAAAAAACGGAGAACCTCTTCGATAACTGAAATTTCGTCTCGACACTACTGACGAACTTGCTCCTTTCAGAGTCGGTTTCCTGCCCAGAACATTGAACATGTTGGTATTTATCGAACAGGTTCGATAAATTCGTACGTTTTTATCGAACATCGCAAACAAGGCGCAGTCTTCTCCAGAATGGAGATGAATCTACGGATTCAGCGTCCTTGTGGTGAATAGTTCAGAGGCGACGGAACCCAAAAGAGTTTTACGAGCCATTACGGGTTGAAGCAGAAAGCTTTCTATAAGGCAGGGTAGTATTATGGTGAACGGGAAACCAAAGGCTATTGTCATGAAAATCGATGGAGATCCAAAGGAAGTTCTGGATTTCATGGAAAAAATAAGAGTTCAAACGGCTGTTGAGAAGTTACGGTTGTTCTCACTGGAAAAAGGATTGGACAAGCTCTCAGAGGAGGAAGTTGAAAAATATCTGCATTATTCTGGTATTATCGAGAGAGACGACAGGTGTTGAAGAGGGCCATGGTTTTTAAAACCGGCAGAGTACAATAAATAAAAGTTCTCAGTGAAAGGTGGTATTGATTTGGAGAGAAGTAAAGACTGGCTGGATGCAGCAAAAGATGATCTGGATCATGCAAAACACGATTTGGAGCACGGCTTCTACAACTGGGCATGCTTTTCTTCCCAGCAGGCAGCAGAAAAAGCTGTGAAAGCTGTGTTTCAGAGAATGGGTGCGCAAGCATGGGGACATTCTGTAGCAGATTTGCTCGAGGAACTCTCCAATCACTTTGAAATCCCTGAAGAACTTTTGGATTTTGCTCTCGAACTGGACAAAGCCTACATTCCCACCAGGTACCCGGATGCCCTTCCTTCCGGATCTCCCAGAAACAAATATTCCAGAACCGAAGCTGAAAGGCTGGTAGACTATGCCGAGAAGATCGTCAGGTTCTGCGAGGATCTTCTATCCAGAATATGACAAGGAAAAGGTCCTGGAGATAATCAGAAACTCCCTTCCACAACTTTTGAAGGTACTTCCTGTGAGGCTTGTAGTGCTTTTTGGTTCTTATGCGAGAGGAAACTTCACCGCTTTCAGTGATATCGATCTCCTCGTGGTGTATGACGATCCAATCAGAGAAGATGCCTACAAAATGGTGAAAAAGACTATCAGATTGAAAGGTCTCGAACCCCACGTCTATTCTCTGAGTGAATACAAACAGATAGAAAAGACCATCGCAAAGATGATCGAAAACGGAGTGGTTGTTTACAGAAAAGAAGATATTTGAGGAAATTCCATAGATGAAATTCTTGCGTTGAAGTGCTCGATTATTGAATTAAGGTCTTCTGTTCACCAGATATCCCGATTCGCCTTCTCTGAGTAGTCTGTCCACCAGAACACTCAAAAGATTGGCTACTGCTCGTTTCGCAAAATCACCTTTGTGCTGTTTTCTGTTGTATTTGGACTCAACTACAAATTCCCATCGAAACTTTGGCATCGTCGACATAATGGATAGATGATGCACAGACTCGACAGTTTTCAGTGACAGGGTTTCCTAATTGAAAATTAAACATGTCCGCATTTATTGATCACATTCGACAAACTCGTACGATTTTATCGAACATCGCAAATAAGGCGCGGTTTTCTACACAATGGAGATGCATCTACGGATTTAGCATGTTTGTGGCGTAACAGTTCAAAGACGGCGGAACCCGAAAGAGTTTTACGGGTCATCACAGGTCCAAGCAGAAAGCCTTCTATAAGGCGGGTAGTTCACCGAGTGGATAAAATCATACGAAAAGGTGGCGAAGGATTCAGCGCACTTGAGGAACCCGCTGTCTCAGAAGTGCTATGATGTTTTGTTTGACATATTGTAGGACATATCGTATGATATTACTGGAGGTGATGGTATGCGCTTTGTTTCAAGTAGAGACATCAGGAACAATCCGGCCGTGCTCTGGAAGGACAGCGAAACGGTCATCACGGTGAATGGAAAGCCGAAGGCTGTTGTTGTGACAATCGAAGGAGATCCAAAAGAGATTCTGGATTTCATAGAAAGAATGAGGGTCCAGATGGCTGTTGAGAAGTTACGGATGTTCTCACTGGAAAAAGGACTGAACAGGCTCTCAGAGGATGAAATCGAAGAGATAATAAGAGAGGCAAGGAAACAGAAATGAAAGTCGTTGTTGACACAAACGTTTTGGTGTCTGGAATCATAAATCCACACGGCAGGCCTGCCCATATTCTCAATCTTGTCCTTGATGGAAGGCTCATACTCTGTATTGATTCGAGAATATACAGTGAGTATGAAAGAGTTCTTCTAAGTCCAAAGTTTTCTTTTCCTGGCGAGCATGTGAGAGTACTACTGGATTTCATAAAGAGAAAGTCTGTTTTTGTAGTACCATCACCTCTCGGAATAGATCCACTCGACGAGTCCGATCTTCCCTTTCTGGAAGTTGCCTTTTCAGCAAAAGCCCCTATCGTGACAGGAAATAAAAAGCATTTCGAAAACGTGAAAGGAATAGAGATGTACACTCCCTCTGAGTTCATTGAGAAGTTCATTGGACGCACTCTTTGAAATGCTCTTTCTTATCCATCGTCAGGGCGTCTTGTTTTCCCAATGGGATCATACGCAAAATCACTCATACCTCTGAGAAGATCTTCTGTCGACCATCGCAGGGAACGCATTATTCCAGCTGGCTGAACGGTGTCGCTTTTTGAATCACTGTTCCCTGCCCATACAGGAGTTTTCGCACGAATTTGACGAAGATATAAATAGAACGTTTCTTCATACCTGAAATACTCTACTTTTTTGAATGTTCACTCAGACGCCCCTTGAGCTTTCTGTGCCCTACATGGACGATTTCTTTATTTTGCCTGCCAATTCGTACCGAATGCGTCCGGTACCTGTTCAATCTTTTTTCCTCAAAACGAGACCATTCGATTTAAATCCAGGGCAACGGCATTCATAGTCCTGGCATCGTCGACATATTCGATGGATGATGGACAGGCTCGACAGTTTTTTCGCTGGCAGGGTTTTATAATTTGAAAATCATGTCGGTATTCATCGACCACATTCGATAAAGTCGTACGATTTTATCGAACGAAATAGAGAAATTCGAACGAATATGATAGAATAGGATAGTATTCCTCCAAGGAGTGATTCGCGGTGAGAATGGACGAGCTCTACATAATGAACCCCTGGTGGCGAGATCCGGAAGCTATAAACACTGATCGTCACATATCGATGTTCGAAAACAGCACATTCAAATACTTCCCAGAAAATCTCTTTAAGAAGATTCCGCCGAACAAACCCGGGATATACACAATAAGAGACCTCGCCAGATAGGAAAAACCACTTTCCTGAAGCTCTACATAAGAAAGCTCTTGAAGGACGGTGTGAAACCATCAAACATTTTCCACGTGCGATGCGGTGAAAGATAGGTTCGAACTGATAGAAACGCTGAAGGTCTATTTTCAGATTTTCGAAAGAAGAGCGAGTGAGACGAGGTATCTTTTCATAGGCGAGATAACATCGGTGGAAGACTGGCAGAAATCCATCAAATATCTGGTAGATATCGGTCTGCTTGACAACGCCCTCGTTATACTCACCGGTTCTTCCGCCTTCGATTTGAAGAGATCAAGTGAAAGACTTCCGGGAAGAAAAGGCTACGGTGAAGACCTGGTTTACCTTCCTCTCACTTTCGGGGAATTTCTGGAAAGTCTGGGAGTCTCGGTGGAAAGAATGTCGGTGGATGACATCTTCACACGGAGCGATGATGAACTTCGAACTCTGTGTCTCAAGAACGCCTTTTTGAAGGAGTACTTCTTGAAATATCTGAACACGGGTGGATTTCCAAAAGTGATAGACGTTTTCTTGAAAGAAGGCAGGATCGACGAGATCACAAAAGGAATTTTCCGCGATTTCATCCTGGGCGACGCGGAAAGATATTTGGGATCGAGGATCAGGATCGTGGAATTCTTCAAAAAACTTCCATACATAGTTGGACAGCGCTTCTCCTGGAACTCTCTCGTCGATGTGTTCAGTGGCGCTATAGAAAGCGTCGATACGGTTCAGAAATACTTCGAGTATCTCGGTTACAGCTTCATTCTCATGAACGTGTTTTTCGTCGATGTTTCCAGAAAGACCATCAGGTTGAAGAAACAAAAGAAAACGTACCCTATCGACAAGATCGTGGCTGACATTGTTGAAGACATCAGCGGAAAGCAGATCAAGCTTCCTCAAATCATAGAAATGGTTACCCTCAGACATCTCCTTGGAGACGGCAAGACCTTGCAAAATGGAACAAACCTCTACAGCGGACCGTTTTTCTGGTATTCGGAACGTGGAAATGAGATAGATTTCGTTTTCGAATACAGAGGTTCTTTCATACCGGTTGAAGTCAAATATCAGAGCAACATAAATAGATCCGATTATCTTGGAATGAAGAGAGTCTTCAAAAAAGGAATCCTCATCACCCAGAATGCGGTCTTCAGAGACGAAAATATCGTGGCGATCCCGGCGTGGCTCTTCTTTGCGGTGTTTGAAGGGAACGAATAGCGACCTTTGGCTTCACAATGTTCAAAGAAATCTCTGTTCTCAGCCCACGAGGAAGCTTTCATCAGTTCGAAAGGTGAGCTCCACGAGCCACAGTGCTTTCATGAATGTCGATCAGCCCCCACCAAGAATAACGATCTCAGAAGAAGCCCGGTGAAAGTCAATACGACACAGTTTCTACAATGAGCCTGGTGAGCTGTGCTGAAAAGATCATCTGAGACTCGTGACGTTCTTCGGCCCTTACGCGAAGGAAACTTCACCGCCTTCAGGCGATGTCGAACTGCTGGTGGTGTGGGAGGACCTGATCCACGAAGATGCTTACAAAAGTGAAAAAGACGATCGAGCTGGAAGGTCTCGAACCCCACGTTTCCTCCCTGAGCGAATGAAGTACCATCACGAAGATAATCGAAAATACTTCTCCCTCGACTTCTTTTCGAACCAATTCACAAAGTCGAGAAAGTCACTTCCAACGATGTAAAGTACATCGAAGGTGTGAAGCTACGCGTACCTGGAAAAATATATCCCCAACCTTTTCACTCTGTGGTCTGACGGCGCGCCGTCGATTTTTCCGATCGTGTAGAGAACGTAGTAACCCACCAGCTGGTGAAAGTAGCTTTGTTTCAGCTCGAGCTTTTTTGTAGTTTTTATATCGATCAGCGCATCGTCTATCAACAGATCGCAATCCGCCCCACGGACCAGTTGAGACGCTCTCCCAAAGGTTGGGTTCAAGATGCATATCTGCTTCGCTTTGAAATATTCTGGTTTCACTATCGATAGCAGATTCCGCAAATCCTCTATGTCTCTCTCATCAACACTGCTTTCATCTAGAAAGTTTTCCTTGTACGCCACTTCCAGACCTTCCCTGTACACCCTTTCCAGCTGTGCCAACAGCAACACCGCTTTGAACAGCTCATGGTTTGCAACACCCGTTTTGAGGTATTCGCCGTAAGCTTTCTTTGCAAATTCGATCGTTTCTTCAGCTTTTCGTATGATACCAGTATCGAAAGGCAGCGTGTCGCGCGACTGTAAAAGCGGTGCCAAAAACAGCAGATCGAGGGCCTTCTCGCTGGCCCACGGACTCTCTATGGCATCACGATTCAACCGTTTCACGTAGAAACGCAGTAGATAATCGAAGGCTGTTCCAACGAGCGAATAGTTCTCCGTGAAGGGAGGTGCCAAAAGCTCGGCAGAAACGTTGAACTTCGGGATTTTGAAAAACTTTTTGAACGCGTTGCGTACTTCTTCATCTTTCAAGAAAGACGTCAGGCTCATATATTTCACCCTTCAGTTACCTGCGTGAGCGTCTTGTTCAGCTTTGATAGTTTCGTCTGCCGTGTTCATCTCCAGCAGAATGTCACCGCTTGCGATTGATCTACCTTTCGAAGCGAGTTTCTTTATCTCGTCGCTCGCGTTCGAGATAGATTTCAGTGCCCTATCTATGGACGAGATCCTCCTGTCTATGTCTCCGAGGAGTTTCAACAGAGCCTCCACGATCTGCCTGTACTTTCCCGCCTCGTTCTGCTTCACGCTGAAGTACCTTGCCTCCAGATAGTGCGCGACTGCCAAGATTTCCTTGTAAGAACACAGAAAAACTTTGTGCTGTTTCGCCGCCGCGACGAGTTCTGGGAGGCTGTTCTCTTTCAGATATTAGTTATCAGTCGTGTCGCTCTGGCTTTCTGGAGTTCTATCTGTTGTCTCTCGCGGAGAACACCTGGTCTCACAGTGGCTGGACTGTTCACAAGGTGCTAAGTGGTTTTCACTACACAGTGTGAATTTTCACCGTTCAACCTCTGTGTTGATCCCACTATTCTGCGGTGTCAGCAAGAAGCGTTTACTCAAAGATCCTCAACACTCTTGAGACTCTTTGTCGATTGGAGACTATTTACGATGGAAAGTGGTTTTGAGAAAATCAACAGCTGTGAACAAAACTTTTGAAAACTCCGATCTGTACAGAAAGATCGTGGCAAGAAGCCCCAAGGCAGACGAAAGAATTGGCACAAGCACATTTTGAGAGAATGTATGCAACGTCGCCGAGAAGACAAAAACAGCTACGAGGTAGTAGACCTTCTTCAAATCGTAGGGAACAGGATACAACCTTTTGGACACACCCGCCTCGATGGCGAACACGACTATGAAACACAACCCTGTGGAAACGGCGGCTCCCCTTGCACCGAAGATAGGAATCAGCAAGAAGTTTCCAGCGAGGTTGAGCAGGGCGGCTGTTCCATCGCTCACGATGAACCAGTACGTTCTTTTGGAAAAATCTATTCCTCTTGCAACAACAGTGGCCATGGTTATCATCACAGGGTTCAGGATCAGAAATGGAGCAATTGCCGAAGCTGGGCGGTAAGATCTTGCAAGCAGGAGGAAGATAACGTCCTTGAAGGAAAGAAGAAGAAAACCGGCAGAGAACACCAGGAAAGCCACATAATCGAGTACTCTTTTGAAGATCGTCTGGTTTTCAGGGTTCTTCTCGTACTGCTCGTATGCGAAAGGATACCAAAGGGTGGAGAAACCTGTTGTGAAAAGGTTCATGGCTGAGATTATTTTGAATGCGGCAGAGTAAAGACCTATCTCAGAAAAGTTTGTGTACAAACGGAGCACGAGTCTATCTATCCAGTGGAGAAGCCACCAGACAAGGCCAGAAAAAACGAAGGGATATCCGTATTTTATAATCTCGAGGACAAGCTTTCTGTTTACCTTTATTGGAAACCAGTACGATCTTTCGAAGATCATACCGACCAAAAGCGACACGACATTTGAAAAAAGCTGAGCGTACAGCAGAGCGTAGAAGTTACGACTCACAAGCAGGGCGTAGAGTAAGATAAAACCTACCTGACTTAAAGACTGAATAACCTGAACTGCTGAGAAAAGAATGGCTCTTCCCTTGGACCTCACGAGGTTCAAATTGAAGGTTTGGAAAATTCCAGTTATGAGCGTAGCGATCAAAATGATGTGAGCTTTTGAATCAGATGTTCCCACGAGAAATGTGTTTATGGAAGATCTAAAGATGAAAACGGCAATACTTACCAAGATACTCAAAAGAACTGGTGGGATCACACTGCTCCACAATAGAATTGGTTTTTCCTGTTCTGATTTCTGCGGGAAGAATCTGAGGAAAGAATTTGGAGTACCAAGGAGAGCTACAAGAAGAAGGATCGAATACACTGTGGTGAACATGGTGGCTTTACCGAACTCTTCGGGGTTGATCAACCAGGTTGTGATGGGTGTGGTGAAGAAAGAAATGAGCGTTCTGAGCCAGGTGCCAAGAGAGAAAGAGATGTATTTTTTCAAAAGATCCTGTTCGTTGAGAGTCATCGGGGTCCTCCTTACTGGGGTATCGAATATTTGGAAAGTCACTCATGTCTCGACATCTTCTGTGAAGTCTTACCCACTTTCATCTCGTTAGCACTGGAGCTGAGAAATTTAGAAATTTCAGAATCATCCCGACTTTTTTCTCAAAGTCTTTATCGATCACAACTTCAAAGGAACCTTTAAGTGCTGTCTTCAGGAAAAGCTTATAAAGCCCTGGAAGCTTATCATTTAAAAGCATATTGTAGAAGACATTAACATCTTTTCCGAGTAGGAGTGGAGTCTCGTTGATCAGCTTATTATCGATTTCGAGCCGTACGTCTGACTCTTTTTCATAGAAACTGAGAAGAGCTTGGTAGTAAACATTACTGTCCGGGTCTATACCATAACCTTTAAACACCTTCCTGGTGAATGCGCAAACTTGTGCACGATACCGCTCATAACTACTTCTTGAACGCCGAACAATTAGACTGGTCGGCAACCGGTGAATGTATCTAAAACTTGCCAGGGGTACCCTGTAAAACTTAGATAGATCTGTGATCGTTCTGATAACTCCATTGACTGCAACGAATTTACCAATATCGCTTCTCGCGTAATTTCCCTCATAAACACGGTATTTGTACCAGGGTTGATCTATGTATTCCAATCTCAATAAATGTATTTTTCCACCGTCTACCGCGAACCAGTACGGCTGGTTCCATATTATGTAATTCTTGACAATGTATCTGAAAAAAACGTTTTTCTTTGTAAAGAAAGGATCGCCTATTACGTTTGATCCGCTATATTGAATCAACCTTCGGAGAGCTTTTTCACCAAAATCTCTGTGTACTTTCAAAATACCAGTTTCCTTGCAGTTCTCATCCATCGTTATATAGTCACTGTATACGCCATCCAGATTTCTCTCGAGGATTCTTGTTGTATTTCTCTTGAAAGCAAACTCGTCTGTTAATAAATCATCGGAGTGAAAGAGGCAAACAAAATCTCCACTCACCAATCTACTACCGTTCAACAAGGCATCGAGTTGTCCCTTGTTTTCCTGTTTTATATACTTTATTCGTTCGTCCTTGTAAGAATGCACAACCTCCTCAGTCTCATCAGTTGACCCATCGTTAATGATTATGAGTTCGACGTCTACTCCACGTTGACTCAAGACGCTTTCGATTGACCTGCCTATGTACTTAGAGTCGTTGTAAGTAGGCATTAAGACTGATACCTTCATCATTGTGATCTCCTTGTTTCTGACAAAACCTTGTTGTAAACCTCGACGATCCTCTTTGCATGTTCAGTATAAGAATGGTGTTTCACAGCATATTCTCTCGCCTTTTTTCTGAGTTCTGAGAGGCTGTCATAGTTATTCTTAGCGTACTGCAAGGCTTCGATTATTGCGTCTGGATTTTTTTGCTCTATAATCAATCCATTTTCCATGTGCTTTACCACTTCCTTCATACCACCTATGTTGGTGCAAACTACCACTTTCCCACATGCCATACCTTCTAACATACTCAAAGACGTTGCTTCTTCGACATTGTCTGAGGTAACACTTGGGATCAATATCAAATCGGCTGCTTTGTAGTATTTGTGAATCTCATAATTGGGTACAGCATCGAGTACGAGAGCGTTTTTGTTGTCTTTGAGTATCTCCTGGATCTCTGATTTCAAAGGACCCCTGCCAGCAAAAACAAAGAAATAATCATCTGATTTGATTTTGGAGAATGCACACGCAGCGTAATCCACTCCATTCTTTTTCATGTATCTTCTTGGAACTAAAACAATAAATGCATCTTCTGGCAGTCCAAGTTCATTGCGAAGCGAGATTTTTACATCGTCTGTGACAGGGCTGAAGAGATCCGTGTCAACAGCGTTGTATATGACAGTGATCTTGTCTTCGGGATAGCCAAATTCCTGGATTACGTAGTTTCTCAATCTACTGTCAACTGTTATGATATGTTCGGCTTTTTGTACTGCCTGTTTCTCTATTTGCATGCAGAAGTCGAAGATTTTCTGTTTATCCTTTTCAGAAACACTTTCAGGAGAATAATTGATCGACTCTCTCGCCAGATATCCGTGTAATGTTAGGACAGTTAGTGGATGACTTATAGGATAAAGACTCACAACATCGTGGCAGTGGATGACATCAAATTCATCTAATTTCAAAGAAGAAAAATAACGGAGTTCTTTCTCGATGTTTCTCTTGTAGCGAACATAGAGAGAGAACACCGAAAATGGATTTGAAGACACGGTTTTCAAAATCCTGATCCATCTTTTAGTCTCTACAGGAGGATAAAATGTTATTACATCATATCCAAGTTTTTTAAGACCAAGTTCTAACAGGTTTTGATGGACATGTTTACCACCATAAGTTACAACTTTTGAATTATCACCAGACAGCATTGCTATTTTCATGAATCAGTACCTCCTAATTTCAGTAATCCAAGGACATTCCTGTATATTCTCATTTCCGCAAGCACTATACTTCTCCATGTGAATCCTTTTGCCCTCTCCAGAAGTCTGTTCATATCGTATCCTTCTCTTAAGACCTCCACCACTCTTTTCGCAAATCTCTCTTCAAAGTTATCCCCTTCCTCAACAACGTATTCTGAAAATCCTATCGCTTCTGGAATTCCTCCGTTACTGCTCCCAACCACACATGTTCCACAAGCCTGAGCTTCTATTATGACAGCCCCGAAACCTTCCTGTCTACTTGGTAATACCATCACGTCCATCGCGTTCATGTATTTTGCTACCTCTGTTTGTGGTACTCTTCCAGCGAAGACAACGTCAAGATCTTTCATCTGTTTAAGTATTTTATCCCTCAATACTCCATCTCCAACGATTATGAATCTTACATTGGGAATATTTTTCACAACACTCTCAAAGATCTCTGGTAGCTTGTCCGCTCGTTTTATTGGTATGAGATTTCCAACAAAACCAACATAATGGGTATTTTCTTTGTGGATCCCGAGCTCCCTTCTTATCTGTTCTTTATCCATTTGTTTGAAGATCTCTGGATCATACCCGTTTGGTATCACCACCGCGTTTTTTCCAGAGTAACCAAAAGATTTTGCCTTCTCAAGAAGTGCTTTACTCACAAAAATACACTTTGAAGCGTCTTCAAGAATCTCGGTATACCTTTGCTTTCTCTTAGGCATGAGCAGGTTTACATCGCTACCGTGTAAAGTCACCACAAACGGTTTATTATGCTTTCTTGCCAGAAGATACGCGATCTCTCCCGCGGGAATTTCATACATACCATGAGCGTGTATCAGATCAAATTGAAAATCACCCAGCATCGACTCTATTCTGTGTACATACTCTCTTATTAGTTTCGCGTTATCAATTAGATGTGTTCTCCACAAAAGCAATTTTGCGAGGTTGCGTGAAATCAACGCATGTTCAAACTTCACATCTAATAATTGATCCAAAGGTGCATTTGAGTTCTTTCGCAGAAGTTTCTTTACAAACCTTACATCCCAACAATCTTCAAAGCCCAGCGAGATTGTAAGATAATCAATATGGAACTTTGGATACTGTTGGAGCCTTCTCACCACGAATATTCCAGACATGGGATTTTCCTTCTTTGGTACAGGATTAGTAATGACCAGAACTCTCATCTTTACCTCCAAAACCAAACATTTTCGTGTGATTTGCCAAAAGAATTCTATCACGCCAACTACATCTCCATTGTACAGCCTTTATGCGTTTGATGCAATCTGCTAAAGGAATCTTATTACATATAACTTCAAGTATAGGGCTTTTGGTCTGTGGTACTACAGACAACAGTGTGTCTTCA